>DASYDU010000164.1:0-4073 GCA_036499445.1 Lacipirellulaceae bacterium | reverse complement strand
CTGCGCTGGCAGCGCTGGATCACCGGGCGCGTCGCATTCATAGCCGCCGGCCACAAATGGATCGTCGACGGGAACGACTTGCTCGTCGGCGTCTTTGTGCGTCATCTGAGTGCGTTCGTCGCGATTTGCGGCGATATATTTCTCGTCGACTATGGCGGGCGGTGCCGCGCTACGGGCTAGCAAACTGACCGTTGTGAGCGAGCCAGTGCGCCGGTAGAATTCAAGGCCACCTATCAGACGTCCCGGCGACGCTGGCAATTCCGCCAGAACCCTCGCCCCGCCCTAAGTGTCATCTCGATAACAACTTGCACCCCTAGCTCAACTGGATAGAGCATCGGACTACGAATCCGAAGGTTAGAGGTTCGAATCCTCTGGGGTGTACTTGAAAAAGGGGCCAGGGGTCAGAGGGCAGAACGCGAGATTGTACACCCCGCCTGACGCCGATATCACCACGATTTGGCTGCGATCACGGTCGGCCGAATCTGACGCATTATTTGCCCGCGAATGACGGGCTAAGTATTGGCCGCCGCGTTTTATCGGCTTAAAACGGCAGCCGCCGTCGTTTGCGCCGGCAGAGCAGTAGCGCCGCCGTACCGCCGGAAGTGAGCAACGCCAGAGTGTTAGGCTCCGGTACGGCAGCTACGGCACCAGCGCCGCCCGCCACGTAGACAGTGCCAAACTTACCGGCCCAGAAGTTGTAGTCGCCGCTATCGACCATGCCGTCGCCGTCGCCGTCGGCCCGTAGATCGGTCATCGAGCCGAGCGTATCTCGCCAGACGGTGTAGTCTGCCGCGTTTACGACGCCGTCGAAGTTGTAGTCGCCGGGGCCGAGGTTGAGGTTTAGCGCGTAGTTTGTCGTGCCCTTAACAAGCGATAGTGTCCCTTTGTAAACGCCCAAGGTGAATTGGTAGTCGCCATAGTAGCCGGTGAAATTGATCGAGTGGTCGGCGGCCGCCGTCGCTGTGAGCTGCGTCGTCCAACTATCGAGCAAACTGACCAGCGTCTGGCCCGATGCGCGGAGGTTCCAATTGTTGTCCACGATAGTTGTATTGTCAGTGTTGACGGTGGCCGTCGGCCAAGGCTCCCAGATCAGGAAGGAAGTGGCCTGCGGCGATCCATAGAGCATCCGCAGCGACTCGCCATAGACTTGGGCCGAACGCGCCTCCGTGGTCAGCACGTTACCCGGGTTTGGCTGCACGGCGAACTCCGAAAGCGTAATCGGAAGTCCCGTGATCGAGAGATTCTCGAGCACTTGTTCCATTCGCGATGCGCTATGCGCAGTTGAGCCGATGTTCGTTCGGGGATCGATGTTGTACTGGACGCCAATCCCCGTCACGACCTGGCCAAACCCTTGGCTATTGAGCTGCTCGACGTTGCGGCGATACCAATTCGCGTACGGGTCGGACGCTCCGCCATCGGGATCATTCGAGTTCTGAAATACGTTGTATTCGTTTACGTACGTGCGCGTGTTCGCTCCGGCCGCCACGATCGCATCCAGCGCCTCCTTGTAAATCTGTGCCACTCCCTGCGCCCCGAAGATCTTCCAATAGGTCCCCTCGCGACGAGCCTCGTTCAGGACGTCCAGCTCGGCGTACTGCTGCGAGCGTCCGCCGGCGCCTGAACCAACATAGTAGGCTATCCGGTTGGCGATGGCCGTCATCAGATCCGACTTGGCTTGGGCCGCCACAGTGGCGTTCGAGGATTGAGCATTGGTCAGCAGCGTGTTGACCCAAGCGGGCTGTTGGACCCCCCAAATCAGATTGTGCATGCGGGCGTTCATGTTGTGCGATTGGGCATAATTCAAAATCGTATCCACATTGTCCATCGTCACGACATTCGGCGTCGGCTCGTCGTATGCCCACTTTCCCATGTTCGACGGCACGAGAATGTTGAAGTGGCTGTTCACGAAGTTCTGGTAGTGGGCCGCGGTCGAAGTCGTATCGCCCGGAGCCACGGGAGCGAGAAACAATTGCGGATTATCGACGCCTTGCACATACGTGCCGAAGTTGAAGGCATTACGGACCATTTTGACTTGGACGGGCGCCCCACGAGGCACTCCTGCCAACGCCACATTGGCCGGCCCTTGCCGGAAATTGGCGATGTATGTGTCGGCCGCCGCGAGCGCACTAGCGTCGTTCGTCGCGGTGCTCGTGGTGTTGCTGACCGTAGCGCCCGAAACCGTCAGACTACTGATGGTTAGCTGACGGTTGGCAGTCGAAACGTCGTTGTTGAACTCGTCGCGAACGAAGTACGTGCCCGCCGGCAAATTAAACGTGTGCTGGTAGTTGTTGGATCCAGCCACGACGTCGAAGCCGACGTTCGTGTCGGCAACGACCAGGTTCATGTGTGGCGAAACGGCGTCGGTCGTCGATCCCGAAGCGCTGAGGGTGAGCGTCACCGAACCTGGCGCGGCAAGGGAAAAGTAAGTGCCGACGTAGCCGTTGTCAGAGAGCGTCCAATTGCCGCTGCCGCTCCCGCTCGAGCGATACGACAAGCTGCTGCCCGAGAATGTCTGCGCAAGGGCAGGGCACGCCAGCCCGAACAATGCCAGCCAAGAAAACCAGAATGCGGTGCGCAATCGCATCATCGAACGACTCTGGACACAAACATCGGCCGTTGAAAGACTCTGTTCCTCGCTCCTAATAGTGCGCCGCGGAGCGGTTGACCCCTTCTCACCGTCGCGATCGCTTTGTTTGCCAGAAGCGATCTGTCATAGGGACAATCGCATGCCGGTCTCGTCTACCGCAGCTCACTCGCCCGTCGGACGTGCGCGATCTGCCCATCACTTGGTCACAACGTTGATATCGAATTCGATTTTTCCCTTGTCGACGGGCACATCCAGCTCAAGGCCGCTCGAAGCGCTCTGTTGGTATTTTGCCGGAATGGCCGTCTTGTCTGGCTCGTTAGGAACGACGCTCACTGTGTAGTGGCCAGGCACCAACCCGTCATCCGGTGTCCAACTCATCACACGGTAGTGACCTTCGGGGTTGTAGCTGCCGCTCGCTGGCCGCTTGGAATAACCATCGGCCGCTGCCGTGGGCGTAAAGTAGATCTTGCCATCCTCGCCAGGCGCCTTGCCGTCGATGGTGACATGACCATCGAGCGGAATCGTCTTGGGTCGCTCAGGCGCACCGCACCCGATGATTGGGGCCATTAAGGTCAGGGCCGCACACACCCGCAGGCATTGGCGGTACCATCCGCATCTACGCATCTTCACCTCTTCCGCAGTTCCTACTGCTCGCCACGCCAGCCTACGGCAACTCCTTGACCTTGCCGCTCGTGCGCGCGCCAAGCAGATAGTACACTTCGAAGTCGATCGAGTCACTGACAAAATGCGTGCTCGCATCGGCCATCAAGAGATGGGCGCCGCCAGGATGATGGCTCTTGTAGCCGCAGGCCTGCGCATAGCCGCCACATTCTGGATCATCCGAGGCAGCGCATCCGACGGCTTGACCGGAACCCCCACCTATCGGCGGAAACTTGACAAACGTGTTGATCGGAATATTCGTCCCTGCGAAGGGGAAATTGGGGCAGTGGGCGCAAATATAGCGACATTGGAACGGAATCGTCTCGCCCGCCATGATCACGTGCGTCGTGCCGTCCGTGATCTCCGCAAGCTTGGTTCCTTTGGGATACCGTCCGAACAAGCCGGCAAATGACGGCGAATGGTTCAGCGCGGTCGTTGGGTCGTTGGCAGGCGCCAAACCGGACCCAAAACTCGCGCCCTGGCAGCAATAGTTGGGCGTAGCTGCCGTGCCCGGGTATGGTCCCGGGCAAAACGGGCAGGCGTCCATGTGCGTCGGTCCCAGGGAAACCGGATACCAAAGGGACATCGCCGGAAAATTCTTCGGATTGTAAACGCCATTGCCGCCATCATTGTGCGTGCCAGGAGGATCAACTCCATCGGGGGATAGTTTCTCGCTGTCGCTGGGGCAGATAGCCCAAGGGAGGGACGTGCCAACCGGTATCTTATTTGCTAAATCGTTCGACGACTTTGTCCTGTCGAATTGGTCGTAAAGCGTCTTCTCTTCAATGTAGGGCCAAATCTTCACCACCCAAGTGCCGCCGCTCGT
>DASYDU010000163.1:0-12199 GCA_036499445.1 Lacipirellulaceae bacterium | reverse complement strand
GATCATCGCCGACCAAAAGCTCGAGCCGGAAACTGTGCTCCGGGTGGGCGTCACTGGTGGCGGCTGCAGCGGCTTCTCTTATGCCCTTGGCTTCGACAAGAAGTACGACGCGGCGGTCGATTCAAGATTCGACTTTCACGGCGTGCCCGTCGTCGTCGATAAGAAGAGCTCGCTATTCCTCGACGGCACCACCGTCGACTTTTACGATGGCATCGAGAAGCGCGGCTTCACGTTCGACAATCCGAACGCGGTGAAGACTTGCGGCTGCGGCAGCTCGTTCCAGGCATAGTCCGTTCATACGGACAACCCGACCGATCGGCATACTCGATACAATCGCTACAATTGCGGCCGGGCGACGCGCTGGGCGCCGTCGGTAAATTTGCATTTCGCCGCCAGTAACCTAGGCTTGAAGTGCCAGATCGCCTTTTTACGCGTGGCAGTCGAGCTAGTTCTTCTCTTCGCTCGGTGCGCCGCGCTTTTGCCAGGATAACCTACCTATGTTCCGCCACCTGACGACTTTCCTGCGCGACGAATCTGGTCCAACTGCTGTTGAATACGCCGTGATGCTGGCGCTGATCGTGGCTGTTTGTATTGCCTCGGTCCACGCCATGGCCAATGCCACGGCCAACAGCTTCGATACTTCCGGGCAGCAGCTCACGGGCGTGCTGGGCTAGCAACGACTTGGCTTGAAGCCTGGTCCTGCCAATTATAATCCTGTCAATAAAATGCCGGTCGGGTGGCGTCCGACCTTGCCGCATCGCTCGTTTGCCACCAAATCTCGGCAAAAGCCGGCAATGGCCCGCGCCAAAATGCTTGCCCATTACTTGAGTTGCGAATTTGCGCAAAAATGCAATAAATTCGCCCTGAAACTCCGCGGTCCATATGCCGATATGACATCTGGGTATAACTACCCACTGTACTATCAACGACCCGAAGGACCGTCTTGACGGACATTGTTACGAATCGCGTGGTCTGTCGCACGCATCTAAATAAGCTATTGCGGCTCTTCTCGCTAGAAGGAACTACCTGCCCCAGTTCCTCTTTGAGGAGAGCCGCTCTTTTTTTGCGCGCGGCCGATGGACCGGTCAAATGATGAGCATTGCGTCGCCATAGCTGAAAAACCGATACTCTTCTCGAATTGCTTCCTGGTAAGCCCGTTGGATCAATTCACGACCGCCAAACGTTTGTACCAGCACCAGCAAGGTCGTCCGCGGAAAATGGAAGTTGGTGACGAGTGCGTCTACCGCGCGGAATTCAAACGGCGGCCGGATGAACAGCTCAGTCTCGCCAGCCCACGACGGAATTGCTGGCCGATCAGCGGGCGACTGCAGCTTCGCCTCCCCCGCGCTCAGCATGGCGGTCTCCAGTACGCGGACAACAGTAGTTCCAACGGCAACGAGTCGACCGCCAGCCGCTCGTGTCGCGTTCAAATCGGCCGCAGTCGCGGCCGTGAGTTCGCCCCATTCGCGGTGCATCCGATGCTGGTCGATGGATACCGCGGAAATGGGCCGAAACGTCCCCAGCCCGACATGCAGCGTTACGGCAGAACAAGTTACGCCGTGGTCAATCAGCGAGCGTAGCAACTCTCTTGTGAAGTGTAGCCCGGCGGTCGGGGCAGCCACGGCGCCCGGCGCTCGCGCAAAGACGGTTTGATAGTTCACAACGTCCGCATCGACCATTTTTCCGCCGCGAATGTATGGCGGCAGCGGCACCCGACCCAGACGTTGAAGCAAGGTCTCGGTCGGCTCATCGGTCTCAGGGTGTGCTAGCCATTGCCCTTCCGGCAGCGACTCAATCAACCACAATTTGGTTCCGGGCCGGCCTTCATTATCAATCAGCGTGATCGCTTCGCCCGCAGCCAGTCTGCCCCGCGACTTGCACAGGATGCGCCAGTGACCCTCGGAGGTGGTTTTCAGAAAAAGCCCCTGCCAGTGGCCTCCCGACGTGACCCGCTGTCCAGCAAGTTGAGCGGCAATAACCTTCGTATCATTGAGTACTAGTCGATCGCCGCTCGGCAACAGATAAGGCAGGTCACGGAAATGTCGGTGCTCGATCTCGTCCCGCGCTCGGTCAACCACCATCAGACGGGCGTCGGCACGGTGGCGCAGCGGTTCTTGGGCGACGAGGCGCCGGGGCAGTTCGAAATCAAAGCAATAGGACTCGTGGGACATCGAAAGCAGCCAATTGCTCGCAGCTCGTGATCCGTCGTTATTTAGCCGACAGCCGACTAATTGACAATCGGCAAGCGGCATCTGACAACTGATATCCTGGGCAGCCGAGTATACGGTTCACGGCCTCCAAGTCGAGTCCAGCCGCTGCTGCCATGAAGATATTCGGAGGACGCCCTTGCCAACTCGGATCGCATTCTGCATCACAGATTTCGACGACGGCGGAGCCGAACGACATCTGGCTGATTTGGTTTCGCGACTGCCACGTGACCAGTTCGAGCCGGCCCTTGTGGTTCTCTCGCATCCGCCGCGACCCCCAGCCGATCGCCTTCGGCAAATGCTATTGGAACAGCGAATCCCAATGACGTTTCTGGAAGGCCGTAGCATTTTGTCCACACCACAGGTTTGGCACCGACTGCGGCGGTGGGTCGGCGATTTTCAGCCGGAATTGATGCATTGCTTGCTCGCACACGCCAATGTGCTGGGAGCGTACGCCGGACATCGATGTGGCGTTCGCCACATAATTGCCGGGATTCAGGTCGCCGAACAACGCCGCGGGTGGCATCTTGCGCTCCAGCGACGAAGTGCCCGATTCGTTGCGAAGCACGTCTGCGTGAGCCAATCGGTTGCGGACTACGCGGCCAGCGTGATGCGACTGCCGCGCGAGAAACTAGTCGTGATTGCAAATGGCATTGATGTAGGTCGCTTTACACATGCAGAGCCAGTCGGCCATGGCGTCGATTCATCCCGCCGCTTGCTGCTTTTTGCCGGTCGACTCGACCCACAGAAGCACCCCGACTGGCTCCTTGAGCGAATGCCCCAAGTGTTCCGCCGTCTGCCAAGCCACGACCTCGTGATCGCTGGCGAAGGGTCAATGCGAGAACGGTTGCGGCAGCTGGCCACTGTGCTTGGCATCGCCGAGCGTGTCCACTTCGTCGGCTGGCAAGTGGACATTCCTCGCCTGCTGGCGGCATCCGATTTGGTCGTACTTAGCTCGCGCTGGGAAGGCATGCCAAATATTCTGCTAGAGGCGATGGCTGCGTCACGACCGGTCGTGACGACCGCGGTTCATGGAGCGCAGGAATTGCTGGGAACCAACGCCCCATGGCAGATCACGCCGGCAGCGGATGCGGATGCATTTGTCGAAGCCATTGTCCGTATCGCCAACGACACGCCGCTTGCCGCAAGGCTCGGCACGCAGAATCGCCTGCGGGCCGTCAACGACTTTTCAATCGAACGGATGATCGCCGCCTACGTCGCATTGTACCGTTCGATACTGAGCAAGTAGCATCACCGCTGGCATTTGATTGCAGTGCTAGCGAGCCTCGCCGTGCCTGGCCTGAGATTCTATGCTCATACGTACAGCGTCAGATAAAGTTATTTTTCTGGCTCCGTTTTTTGAGCCAGCTTTCTGACGAACGTTTCGCCGCCAAGAGATACGATGGAAGATCTGAACAGACGACTACTAATTGGAGTCCAAAAACGTATGTTGACGTTCCCATCGCCACGAGTAATGTTGGAACGCTTCGGATCAAATCTTGGTTTTCCACGAAGAGTCACTGATCCTTTGCCAAACAGGATTGGGTCTGGACATGCCAATCGTCCCGCGCAGACCGATCAGTCTAATACTTAGTTTCGAGGATCGTTGTCGCCGGACCGCCGGCACACACGATGGGGCCGAGAGAAGTTGGAGAGCCATTTGCCACAGTCGCTCCTCCGCCGCCGGTCGTTTCCGGTAGACCGTCCCTGTCGCGGCTCAGAGCACGGATGCAAACTGAGCAGCGGAAGGTGGACCGCTCCCTTGCCGGGCCTTCCACCCGCGTCGATCCACCCTCGGAGACATGGATGTGTCCGCGGGTCGACGCGCGTGTGCATAAGCCGCGAATTGAATTCTCTGCGCCGCCGCTTTTGCCCGTCATTCTCGACGCGGACCATGCCGCCGGTCTATGATGCTAGCAGCTCCTTCGCGATCGCCTCTCAAGCCCTCGACTTGGTGACGGAACGCCGACTGGCTGCTGAGGTATCTTGTATAGTGCCCTGGTTGTGCTTGTGTCGCGACCGGAAAATGTGTAATTCCCTCTTCGTGATCGGTGCGCGATGTCCGGCGGGACGACCCAACATGTGCCGGTGCTCGCAGAGGAAGTGCTGAATTGGCTGCATCCGGCGGCGGGCCAGACGTTTGTCGACGGTACATTGGGCGGCGGCGGCCACGCGCGAATGCTAGCCGAGGCCGTCGGACCAACCGGTCGCGTGATTGGTTTGGACCGCGATCCGGCCGCCCTGGAAATCGCGCGTGAGCGATTGAGTGGACTGCCCGCCGACCTAGTCCATGGCAACTTTGCCGATCTGCCGGAAGTGCTGGCCGAGCGCGGTTTGACACTGATCGATGGAATTATTTTGGATTTGGGCTTTTCGAGTGATCAATTGGCAGACGATGCGCGCGGGTTTAGTTTTCACAGCGCGGGAATGCTGGATTTGCGATTCGACCCCACTCGCGGCGAGCCCGCATGGAGACTAATTGAAAGACTAAGTGACGAGCACTTGGCAGACGTCATTTATCAACATGGCGAAGAACGATACAGTCGAAGGATCGCTCGTCGGATCGTCGAGCGACGGCAATCCGCGCCGATCCGCACGGCGGCCGATTTGGCGGAGCTTGTTCGCAGAGCCGTGCCCGGCGGGAGGCATGAACGGATCAACCCGGCGACGCGAACATTTCAAGCCCTGCGAATCGAGGTAAACGAAGAATTGAAATGGCTGTCGGTTGCGTTGCGGCGACTGCCCGACTGCTTACGCCAGGGAGGCCGCATGGTTGTGATTAGTTTTCATTCGCTGGAAGATCGGCTGGTGAAAGAAGCGTTTCGTGAGGATGTTCGACTTACGGTGTTGACGCGTCGTCCGATCCGTGCCGGAGGAGTTGAGACGGCGTCTAATCCGCGATCCCGCAGCGCCAAACTACGCGCGGCAGAACGAGCAAACTGAGACACGGCGATTCGCGAGCGGCATTTAGAAACGCGACAAATACGGGAATGCATCGAGTGCTTCAAGGAGGAAGCCAGTCCATGATCAAGCAGCGCAACTTTGGCGTCGCGGAAGCACGCGTCGGACTATCGGTAATTACTTGTCTGTTGGTCGCATTGGGCTACGTCATCGTCCATCGACTAGGCGACGCCCCCGTGCCCGCGGAGATCGACCCCAGCCGAAATGCACAAGCGGCGCCATTCAGCACGACGCCCGCCGTCCCCCCTGGCGATCCTGCCCCATCGAATGCATCCGACAACCGATACGGCGCCGCAAGCCTTCCATCATCGAATCCGCAGACGGTCTATCGGCCGCAATGGCTCTCGCCGCAAAATGACTCGCCGGGGATTTCCCTGCCCACGCTTGGAATTGACGAGCCGCCGACGCAACAATCAGACCGACTCGATCCGTCGCTCGATCCACTCGGCTCAGAGTTCCGTTCCGGTTTGATGCCGGAAGCGAATCCGAAGCGATAGCAGCGTCATTCGCCAACTCGATACTACATCGCAGCGCAGTCGCGAGTCGCTCGCTACCGAACCAGTGGACTTGGGCCAAGCGGCGTTGTAGGAGGCAGGTAGTGCGGGACGGCCGCAGTGCGAATTGTTGGCGCGGCGGCTGAGGGTGCAGTCCCCGAGATTAGATTGGGGCTGGCCTGCTGCAATGCCGTGGACTGGCCGACAAGCGGGGCACGGGCTGTTTCCGGAAAGGTCGGCTGAGGAACCGACTGTTGCGGCGCGGGCTGCGATCCGAGCGGCGTAATCTCATCCTGTCGTGGTAAAGCAGTTCTCTGGGCGAGAGCCGCCGGCGCTTGTCCGGGCGTGGAAATGTTGAGCTGCGCGAGCGCCGTCCGAGCGGGTTGCATGGCCGGATCGATCCCCAATGCCGCCTGGAAGTACTTGGCCGCGTCTTGCGGGCGACTCCGTTCCACCAGCAATTGGCCCAAGCTGAAGTTTGCTTCGGCAGGGGCATGGACCGCGGACAGATGCGCGAGGGCCCGTTGGTCGTCGCGCATTTCTACCAGCACCGTCGCCGCATTGTTGCGGTAGAGCGGCTTATCGGGCTGCAGATAGACGGCCTGCTCCAGTGTTTGCACCGATTGTTCGAGCTTCCCTTCGCGTGCAAGGCAGAGGCCGTAGTCGTTCAGAGCGCCAGGGTGCTGCGGGTTTGCGCTCACCGCGCGTTGATATAGCGATTCAGCAACGGGCATATTTCCGACGCGGTCCTCCATCCGAGCTGCTGCGCGCAAGAGCTCGATGTCGTTCGGCCAAATAGTGAGCGCATGCTGCAGATCATGCCGTGCTTCGGGCACATTGCCCTGCCGCTCGCAAATCTGAGCCATGGCGATGAAAAGTTCGGGCGTTGGCGGTCCAGCTGAGCTGTTCAGCGCGATGGAGTCATGGTATGTCGGCGTGGTTCGCGTAAGCGGATGAGCTGGCGCAGAGCCATGCCATTTTGCCGAGACGTAATCCACCGGATGCCAAATGGGGGCGGCTTGTGTGTTGGCAGCCGGGGCTGGTGAATTAGGCCAGGTGGCTGGCGCAGTTACCGTGGCGGGTTTTGACTTCCAAAACTCCCACCAGCCGGCAGAAGACGCCGAGGAGGGCGAGCTGGGAACCGACATCGAAGCCGGGCTCGCTTCGGCGGTTCCGACGATTAACCCACCCGCGTATAAACTAACGGCCGCTGAAACGAGCCAGTTTTTTGCCACAACGAAGTCCTCCCTGTCACGTACCCCGCGCCGGCATCCATGCCGAGCGCAGATTGCGCGGCCGCGATTCTACTATTGTGTCGTCGTGCCACCGCCGTTGGTGCTTTGGGCTGGCAACGCGGGCACTCGCATATTTTCCATGAATTTTACGTTGGTCACATCGACGACCGGGGCGGGTCGCCCCTCGGCCATCAAACCGGTCTCATACACTTGCGGCATCTGACCATCGATCACGACTCGACCCGCATACTCACGCGCGGCGGCGAGTCGCGCCGCAGTTGTTGATGGATCAAGTGCCCGCTCGATAAAGATCTGGCGCCTGCCCGGAGGAGCTTGCGTCACGATCCAGCGGACCTGCAGCTGGCCGGCCTCGGTCAGCCGATTAGTGCTGGGATCGAAATGGTAACTTCCGAGAAGGTTTTGCCGTCGCCAACCGTTGCGGACCATGATATCGAAGGGCTCATGGACCGCGATTCGGTCGGGGCAGACATAGGGCCAGGGCCAGAGCACATTGCGATGGTAGCCGCACTCCAGGTAGTGATCCATCGAATCGACAAATACAGCCTGGGTATTAGTCGCGGAAAACGCGGCGACAATACCTACGGCAATGACGGCAATCGTGCGACGCATGAGTTGGTCCGCTCCTCTAGTCGGGAACATGGGCAGGATTTTGCTTCGCTCGGCACATCTCCCGCCGCCGTCAGTATCGTCACGGTGTTTTGAGCAACTGCGCTACTTTTGGCCGAACCGGCGTAAGCTGCGCCGCTTCCCTATCCTTGCCCGACCAGCAATAATGGATTCTAGACCTGCTGGCGCCGTTTGATTGCGCAGCAGACGAATCGATTACCCGTTCGCAAGCGATGCCAGCATTGCAAGTGCCCGCCTCCGGCATCGGCAGCCACCCACCATTTTGCCCGCGAACCGACACCCGCATTCGGTTACCTTCTACTTGCTTGATGTCCATGCTTTGGTCGCGAGCCCACTCAACGACGAATAGCGCACGGTCTGCAGTTGGCCACCGAAAGACAACGAACCTGTGCCCCGCGCAAGTGAACTCATGACGACCTGCGATACCCAGGGACAGTTCAACCGGCTTACACGACTTCAACGGATGAAATTCGTTGGGCCGGCAGCTTGCGGGTTCGTCCTGCTTTGTGCCGTGACAGGTTGCGGGCGGCTGGGGCGACAGTCGCCTGCGATTTTGCCGACGATTGTAACGGTGAGCTACCCAATCGAGCAGGATGTCACGGAGTATGCCGATTTCAGTGGCCGCACGGCGGCGGTCGAATCGGTCGAGGTTCGCGCGCGGGTCAACGGCTACCTGGAAAAAGTCAATTTCAAAGAGGGAGAGCTCGTCCACAAGGGCGACGTCTTGTTTGAAATTGATCCACGACCATACCAGGCCCAGGTGGAAATCGCCACGGGCCAAGTCGCTGCCGCCGACGCGATGGTACAGCGGACACAGGCAGACGACGCCCGAGCCAAAGCCCTGCGGGCGTCGACTCCAGGCGCGATTTCCCAGCAAGACTTGGACCAATACCAAGCGGCGGCGGATCAAGCCACAGCTAATGCCGACACGGCGCGGGCCACGTTGAAAAACAATCAATTGAATTTGGACTTCACGACGGTCATTGCGCCGATCGACGGTCGCGTCAGCCGTTACTATGTCACGGTCGGCAATCTGGTTGTTCAGGACCAGACTCTGCTCACGACGATTGTTTCGGTTGATCCCATATACGCCTACTTCGATGTGGACGAGTCCACAGTGCTGCGCGTCCGGGAATTGATCCGCACGGGGAAGATGCAGTCGGCACGTGAAGTCAGCGTTCCGGCGTGGCTGAGCCTCTCGAACGACGATGGCTTCCCGTACGAAGGCACGATTAATTTCATCGACAATCAGGTAGATCCAAAGACTGGTACATTGCGAGTGCGCGGCGTGTTTCCCAACAAGGACGAGAAGCTGTCGCCAGGTTTCTTCGTCCGGGTTCGCGTCCGGATCGGCGTGCCGCATCCGGCCGTGCTGGTCAATGAACGCGCCGTCCAGGCGGATCAAGGTCAAAAGATCGTGTACGTCGTCAACGACAAGGATGAGGTTGTCTATCGCCCGGTCCGCGTCGGCCCTCGCCACGGCAGCCAGGTAGAAATTGAGAATGGTCTGAAAACCGACGAGCGGATCATCGTCAACGGCTTGCAGCGCGTCCGGCCTGGCGTGACGGTCGAACCCAAGTTGGTCGACATGCCGGGTGCAAGCGACACGGGGGCCGCGACAGCGGATGCGAACCCGGCGCCAGGCAGCGCGGCGGTTACGAAGCAGCAGTGATTCTCGAGTAAGGCTATTCATGCTGGCCCGCTTCTTCATCGATCGCCCCGTTCTGGCATGGGTTCTGTCGCTGGTGATTGTGCTGATGGGGTTGATCTCGCTGGGCTTGCTCCCCATCGCGCAGTATCCGCCGATCACGCCGCCAACGGTACGTGTCTCGGCAAATTATCCCGGCGCTAATGCGCAAGTAGTGGCGGACACGGTGGCGGCCCCGATCGAGCAGCAAGTGAACGGCGTCGAAGGCATGCTCTACATGTCGTCGCAGAGCGGCAACGACGGCTCTTACGGGCTTGACGTCACGTTCCAGATCGGGACTGACCTCAACATGGCCCAAGTGCTGGTTCAGAATCGCGTGGCGATCGCGCAGCCGACGCTTCCCGATACCGTGCGGGCGATCGGCGTACCCGTAAAAAAGCGGTCGCCCGATATTCTGCTGGTGATCAGCTTGTACTCGGAAGACGATCCGGCGACCGGCAAGCCGTATTTCGAGCGGCTCTACATGAGCAACTACGCCACGATTCATTTGCTCGACGCGCTGACGCGAGTGGACGGCGTGGGCGACGTATTTGTGTTTGGAAGCCAAGATTACAGCATGCGCATCTGGCTCGACCCAGATAAGCTGGCGTCGCGGAATTTGACGGCCGGTGACGTAATCAAAGTGCTTCGCGAGCAAAATGTGCAAGTCGCGGCAGGCCAGATCGGGCAGCCGCCGGTGCCCACGGGCCAGCAATTTCAATACACCATCAGCACGCTGGGCCGGCTGATGGACGCGGATCAATTCGCGAACATCGTGCTTTCCACCGGCACGAATGGAGAAGTCACTTATCTCAAAGATTGTGCCCGCATCGAACTCGGCGCCAAGAATGTCGACCAGACGCTCACGCTGGACGGCAAGCCGTCGGTTGGCCTGGCGATTTTTCAATTGCCGGGGAGCAACGCGCTGGACGTCGGCGACCGCGTGAAAGCGGCCGTGCGAAAGTTGGAGAAAAGCTTCCCGCGGGGACTCAAGGACGGCATGGTCTATGACACCACGCCGTTCATTCATGAGTCGGTCGACGAGGTTTTCAAGACGCTGCGCGACGCGGTAATTCTGGTGGCGATCGTCGTGCTGGTTTTCTTGCAGGATTGGAAGTCGCTGATGTTGCCGATCATCGACGTCGGCGTGTCGCTGATCGGAACTTTTGCGGTGATGCGGCTTCTGGGTTTCAGCTTGAACAATCTGACGCTGTTTGGCCTGGTGTTGGCGATCGGCATCGTGGTCGACGATGCGATTGTAGTTTTGGAAAACATCGAGCGCTGGCTGGACAAGGGTCTCCCGGTGCGCGAAGCGACGATCCACGCGATGGACGAAATCACCGGGCCGATCATCGCGATCACACTTGTGCTCAGCAGCGTGTTTTTGCCGAGCGCGTTTCTGAGCAGCATCACCGGCCAGTTCTTTCGGCAGTTTGCCCTGACGATCTCGGTATCGATGATCATTTCGGCAATCAATGCGATGACCATGACGCCGGCACGAGCGGGCTCGATCTTCGCCACGCGAAAGCCGGGCGAGCACGGCCATCAAGGCAAGGAGGCGTTGCCCTGGTGGTTCTTCGCGCTCATCGGCGGACTTATTTCGGTCAAGCTTCTTGTGCCATTGTTTGGGGCACAGCTTGGCCTTCCTGGCAGCGACGCCGAAGCCGTTTATCGGCCGGCCACCCTGATCAGCACTCTCGAAGACTGGATCGCTTATCTCGTGCTGTTTGTACCCGGCGCGATTGCCGGCGGCATCATCGGGCGAATGATCATTCGACCGGTAAATTGGGCGCTCAGCCAGGTGTTTCGCGGGTTTAACGTGTTCTTCGACGCCGCGACCGCCGTCTACGGGCGCATCGTAGGTTGGGCCGTCCGATTGAGCGCGATCGTGATCGTGGCTTATCTGGGAATCATTGCGCTCACTGGCTTCGGATTCAGCGAAGTTCCCTCGGGGTTCATACCCGTGCAGGACAAAGGCCGGTTGATCGTCAATATTCAACTCCCCGATTCCGCGTCGCTCGAGCGAACGGTGGAAGTCACGAAGCGGATCGAGCGGATGGCGCTGGACACTCCGGGAGTCGGCCACACGATTAGCGCCGGGGGACGGTCTTTTGTGCTCAACGCCGTGTCTTCGAATTTGGCATCGATGTTCATCACGCTCAACCCGTTCGACCAGCGGCGCGATCCATCGCTCACGGCCGACGCCATCGCCGCGACGCTGCGAGCCAAGTATCAAAAGGAGATTCTCGAAGCCCGCACCGACGTGTACGGCGCTCCGGCCGTCGACGGCTTGGGCAACGCGGGCGGATTCCGGCTGATGATCGAGTCGGTTGGCGACGTTGATTTCCGGGCACTGCAGGGTCAGGCGGACAACATCGCGACGAAGGGCGCCCAATTGCCGGGGGTGGCCGGGATGTTCAACGGTTTCCGGGCCAGCACTCCGCAACTTTACATCGACATCGACCGGACCAAAGCCAAGACGATGAAGCTGCAGCTGAGCGACTTGTTCGACACTTTGCAAGTTTATCTGGGCAGCTTCTATACGAACGACTTCAACCGCTTCGGCCGAACGTGGCAGGTCAACCTGCAGGCCGACGCGCCGTTTCGAGCAGACGCCGAAAGCGTCAAGCAACTGAAATGTCGCAATGCCGACGGCGAGATGGTTCCGCTCGGATCGGTCGCCGACATCCGAGATTCCTCTGGGCCGCTCGTTATTACGCGGTACAACATGTTTCCGGCTGCCACGATCAACGGGGCCGCCAAGGCGGGTGCGAGCACCGGCGACGTACTGAACGAGGTGGATGAGCTTTGCGATCATGAGCTACCGGATTCTATGCGGCACGAATGGTCGGAATTGGCATATATGCAAGCCATCGCGGGGAAGGTCGAGTCGTTCAAAGATCTGCAACAGAACCCGTTCAGCGCGTTTGTGCTCGGGGTGGTACTCGTGTTTTTCGTGCTGGCCGG
>DASYDU010000162.1:0-4548 GCA_036499445.1 Lacipirellulaceae bacterium | reverse complement strand
TGAAATTCCGCGCAAGGAAATCACCGGGCGCAGCCGAATTGGCGGCCCCTTCGTGTGAGTCGCAAAGTTTGTGCAAGTTTCTATGGACCATCGTGCCGGATCGGTTTGATCGAACGATCCTCAATCCTACCGTCGAATTGTGAAGAAATCATGTCGACGAACTTGCTGCCGGACCTCGGTGACCTTGAAAGCGCTCAATCATAAATGACCGTGCTATTTCATTTCTGTAACGAGCCACCCGAACGGCTCCACCACACCGTGCGGCTCGATCCGCAGCGGCACCTGCTGTCGAGTGCCATACATTTCGCGAAGTGCCGTTGCGCCCGCCACCGAGCAAGCGAAGACATGGTTCCGCGGAAACCGCGTCTGGCAGCTTCCCAGCAGCGTGCCGGCGTGGGCTTCGGCAAATTCCCGCGGATCTTCGGCGCATCCTTCACACTGGTCGGCTTTCGTGAGCACTAGTGCGAGCGGCCGGCGCTCGCTGCCGCGGAGCCGGCGGCCGCGAGTTTGTTCCTCGCGGAGGTCTCCCAACAGCGTTAGTAGTTTCAGCGTGACGAAATCATGTTCGTGGTCGCCGGACTTCAGCCGCTCCGCATCCGCGAGCACCATCACACCCGAGCAATTGCCGAGCAGTGCGCGGATCGCGGGATAGCGGCCTTCCCGCTCGGTCTCCTCGGCAAAGGCTTCTCCGGATACGTCGGCAAACACGACTTCGACCGGTTGTCGCCGCCGACGGCAGTGAAACTGACAGTGGACCCAATGCCAATGTTCGGGGCTGCGCGCCGTTTTTTCCGGGAACCAGCCGGTCGACAGCGCTGTCGCTGTTGCCTGCTGCAACGAGATAGAAAGCGGCCCGCGCGCCGTCGTATGGGGCAGCCCAACCTGACGCGTCAAAATGTCCATTAACATCCCAAGATAGACAGTCTTGCCCGCGCCGCTTGCACCGAGCACCGCAATCACCCGCGGCGCATATTTTGCCGTCTCGGCTTGATGCGCAAGCGCCATCGGCGAGCGACAAGATCGGCAGCGCGTTGCGGATCGGCAATTCTCCTGCTCGCAAATGAGGCACGGGATCGGCGCCGCCTGTTGCGCGAGCAGATACGTTTCCAGCGGAATTTGTGCAAGTGGTGGCATGGCAAAAGGTTCAGGGTTCGAAGTTCATGATCGATGGGACATCGCAAGCGGTGTCACTATCAATTTAGCGGGCGGGCTCGCCCGCCACTTTGACTCAAACGCATTGTTTACACCGCGACGGCAACTTCAGGCGTTGGTTGGGGCGTCACCAATTCACTCGATTGCGGCTGCTGCTCGGCAGCGTCGCTCGGCGTCTCATTCCCTGTGGCCACTTCCAACGTCGCCATCGGCAGTGCCAGCCGGAAGCCAATGTTGTGCCGACGCGCGAGCGGATGATCGCCGCTCTGGTAGTGACATGTGGCGTGGTTCTCGAAATACGTGTCATAAGCGCCGCCGCGGACGCTCTTATACGTTTCGGGGACATGGAACGTCGACTCGGCCGTCATCCCCAGCGGAGAAGAAGTCCATTCCCAGACGTTGCCGACGAGCTGGTGAATGCCGCCCACGCTCGCGCCGTCGGAATATTCGTCGACGTCGACCGGCTCTTTTCGTTGCGAGCCCCATAAGTTGGCCCGACGGATGTCGAACGACTCACCCCACGGATACCGCCTCTGGGCAATCCGTCCTGGCGCCGACTCGACCGGCCACGCACCAGCTTTCGTCCACTCGGCGTCGGTCGGCATTCGCTTGCCGACCCAGCGCCCGTAGGCGGTCGCCTCATACCAGCTCACGCCAACCACCGGTCGTCGCTCTTCGTTCGTCCGATGCCGCCCCTCAATCCAATACCGCGGGCCGGGCTGACCCGTTTGATCCACGAAGTCCAATAGCGCCGGCAGCGCTTCCTCGTCCCAGTACTCCAGCTTCTCATAACCGCCGGCGTCGATGAATTGCTGGAATTGTTCGTTCGTCACGGGATGTCGATCCAAATAGAGTGCCGCAACGCGATGCAAATACCGATCCGATGATTTTGGGTTCGGATCGACCGCACCGCCGGACGAGCTCGATTGTTCGGCCTGCGGCCCCAATAGCACGCGTCCGGCGGGCACCAAGCCCATCGCCTCATCCAAATGCCGCACGGCCCGCACGATGTGTCCGCGCTCCAAATGCTGGCTCATCTCCGGCCGCAAAAGCAGCGCGTAACGTCCGCCGGCCAATAGCTCGTCAACCAGCGCGTCGGGACTGTCCGGCAGTCCGGCAAACTCCGGCTCCGCAAGCCAACTCGGCGGCGGTGCATCGGTTCGCTCCGCAGGCTCGGCAGTCTGCTTTCGCGGACGGCTGCGGCCTGGTAGCGGGTTTCGGCGGTCCTCCTCCACCTGTTCGCCAAACGAGCGGAATGCCATGCACAGTCCCACGGCCCCGCCGCCCAGCAGACCCGCGTGATGCCACCAAAGCCCACACGAGAATACCGCGGCCGCAATGATGGCCGTGCCCATCCAGGCACTTCGCCGAACCTCAAACATTTTCTGGAGCCGTGACATGGAGTGCTACCGTGTTCTGAAGTGACTTTGACGACCGACCGACCGTTGTTGTCGCAATTTGTCGAATTGCTCCATCAGCGAGCCAAGCACCGGGTTGGAGGCCGCGATTGGTCCCAGCGGCGGGTCGCTCGGGCTTGATTCCGCCAGCACGTCGGCGGCCGCCAGCTCCAGCGATTGTTCCATTTGTTGCCGCATCTCGGCGATCGCGGCTTCCCACTGTCCGCGCTGCATATCCGACGCCCTTTGCAGTGTTTCCAAGGTCGCCGATAAATCCCTTTCTCGCGTTTTCGCCAGCGCTAACTCGGTATTCACATCCGCCCGCCCGCGATCGAGTTGACGCAGCTCCTCGGTCCGATCCAAGAGTGCTGTCGTGAGCGACGTGATCTTGGCCCGGGCGTCGTAGAGCTCGTGCTCGAGCTTGTCGATTGTCTCATGCCGATTCCCGTCGACGACCTTCTCGCGATCGAGCTCGCCTCGCAGCCGCTGCAATTCGTCCCGTTCTCGGGCCAGCTCGCGCTGCCAGTTGTCCAGGTGCGATTGATAAGCGTCGAGCGCGTCGACCGATTCCGACAGCTGCGAATCGAGCACCGCTTGTTCCGCCTGCCAATCGCGAAACGAGCTATGCACGAGCTCGCGGTCAAGTGTGATCGTAGCGGAGGTCATGGCGGTGTCGATTATTTGTGGGAGGCCTGTCCCAGGCCGATGATGTTAGGCGCTGTATAGGCCGCAATCGTCTTTGTGATTCCACGCGCCGCGCGATCTACGCTACGACCGGCGCGCAAGATAGCGCACATTGTGCACCCGATGCGCAACGAGCCGCATTCACAACTGGCGTGGGACCGACCGGATGAAAAGTGTAATTGAGGAGTCTACGGCAGAAGCGCTGAGGCCGCAGTGCATCCGCCACTCAAAGGTTAGGTCACGATTCGCCGCTTGGCAAACTTGGCGCGATTATTTCTGCAGATGACCAGCAGCCAGCATAGCCCTGCGTGGATTTTTGTCGGTCGTAGGGCCTTTTACAAATGTGCTGGTCTGCCTCTGGAGTAAAGGGGCAGACCGGCTCTTCAGAAAATATCAATGCGCCACAGGACCATGACGTTGTGGGTGAGGACTCTCAACCGCTAGCCGCGTCGCTCGCTTAATTCTAGTATCTCTTGAAGAGATAGCGACATTGCTACCTCCCGGTCGGTTCGGCATTTCGGGCGGCAATGATCGGGTACACAAACCACAGCCCAATAAGTAGGAGCCAGATCAATCCGGCAAATCCAAAGCGCACAGCAGAACTTTGAACGATAAATGAAGAAATCACGAAAAAGTCGGCCGCAATTCCGATGCTGAGGAGAAACATTCCGGCGAGAATCAAGCGAGTTGATAGCGATATAAAAAGTTTCGACACCGCTCCGCCACGCGCCGTCCGATGATAAGCGGCCGGCGTCATGAGCAATGCCGCCGAAGCCGCAACGACTGCGGTCGCGCCAAGATGAAGAGCTTGGTCCGACCGCGAAACATCGATAAAGCGCTGGTTAAAAAATGCGATCCATTGAAATCCGAATAATGCTTGAATGCCCGGGAGCACCATCCGGCATTCCTCTAGAAGATGACTGACGGCATCGGTTAACTTTTCCGGCTGATCTGTCTCGGCATTTCTGTCATCATGCCATTGTTTTCGAGTGCTGCTCATCTACTGACCACGCGTTCTGCCGACTATTTTGGTCGCCGCGGCTTTGGCTTGCGTGGAGTTTTGACAGAGTCCTTCACAAGTCGCCTCGCCTGTTTTGGACCGCGGTTGGCTAATAGCTTAAATGTTTTGCCCTCCGCTTCGTTGTACGACTGAAAGAAATGCTCCAGCTCTTTGAGCAACTGATCATTGATGTCACTAAGCGTCTGAATATCAAGATAATCATGGGCCTCGCTCGCGACAGCAACCAACCGATCATTGCGAATGAGCTTGCCATCGTCTTCTTGCTCCCCTTCGATGACGCCCACTAGTCGTCCC
>DASYDU010000161.1:0-7469 GCA_036499445.1 Lacipirellulaceae bacterium | reverse complement strand
CCGTACCGCGGTTGCGCGCATGGCTGCAGCTACTGTTACGCCCGGCCGGGCCACGAATACCTGGGCTTCACCGCTGGGCTCGACTTCGAAACCAAGGTGCTCGTGAAGCATCGCGCCCCGGAGCTGCTGCGGGCCTGGCTCGCTCGACCCAGTTGGCGGCCAGAGACGATCGCATTCTCGGGCGTCACCGATTGCTACCAGCCGGCCGAGCGGCAATTTCAAATCACACGCGGTTGCTTGGCGGTAGCGGCCGAGTGTCGCCAACCCATCGGCATCATTACCAAGAACGCCCTCGTCACTCGTGACCTCGACCTGCTTAGCGACTTGGCAGGTCACGGCGCCGTCCGCGTTTGCCTCTCCATCACGTCGCTCGACGCTAAGTTCGCCCGTGTGATGGAGCCGCGAACCAGCTCGCCGGAGGCGCGGCTTCGAGCAATGAAAGAGTTAAATGAGGCCGGCGTGCCGACGTATTTGATGCTCGCGCCCGTGATCCCCGGCCTCAACGATAGCGAAATTCCAGCTATCCTCGCGGCCGCCCGCGATGCCGGAGCGAAAGGCGCCGGTTTCACATTGCTTCGCCTGCCGACGACCGTGAAGGATGTGTTCCTCGATTGGCTCCGCCGCAGCTATCCCGACCGCTACAACAAGGTCGAGGCGCTCCTGCGTTCAACCCGCGCCGGCGCGCTCAGTGACAGCCAATTCGGTCGGCGTCACCGCGGCACGGGCAACATGGCTGGCCTGATTGCCGACACGTTTCACCTCTGGTCGAAGAAGCTGGGGCTCGACGGCGACTCGCCACCGCTCAATTGCGAAGCCTTCGAGCCACCCCAAATCACGTCGGGCCAGCTTCGGCTGTTTTGAGAATTATGAGAATGTCGCAACCATCAGCGTGGGAGGGCTCTCCGACGCCGATGTCGCGCGGTGTCTTCGCCTGGAATCGACGTCGAAGACGCCTCCCACAGGAGCTACCGTTTCGAGAACTGCGTACCGCGTCGGGCGCCGCGAAGACCTGGCTTCTTGCGTTCTTTCATGCGGGCGTCGCGGGTGAGGAAGCTCTTTTCGCGGAGCTTTTCCGAGAGGTCACTGTCGTACCGCAAGAGAGCACGAGCGATACCTTGCATGCAAGCTCCGGCCTGGCCGGTATTGCCGCCGCCGTGGACCGTGATTCGCACGTCGACACTCTCGCGCACTCCCGCATGTTCCAGCGGCGCGACGACCGCCGCCCGGTCTTGGTCGATGGTGAAGAAGTCCGCCAGCTCGCGGTCATTGATCGTGAGCTTGCCCTTGCCGGCACGAATCCGAACGCGGGCGACCGACGTCTTGCGGCGACCAGTTCCAAGGGCGTCGATCACTTTTTCAGCGGCAGCAGGCATTGCGTTGGTCCTTCGATCAATTCGCGGGAGGTAGGCTGATGGGATTACTTAACCGCCAATTCCGTTGCGACCGGTTGTTGGCATTGATGGGGATGATCGGGCCCGGCATAGATCTTGAGTTTGGTCAGCATCTTGTAGGCCAGCTTGTTTTTGGGCAGCATCCGCCGCACGGCCTCGGACAAGATCCGCTCCGGGTGTCGCTCAAATCGATCGATGGCTTTGATCGTCTTCTGGCCCGGGTAGCCCGTATACCAAGCGTACTTCTTCTGCTCCCACTTGTTGCCGCTGAACTTCACTTTGTCCGCATTGACGACGACGACGAAGTCACCCGTGTCGACGTGCGGCGTGTAGGTCGGGCGATGCTTGCCCATCAGGATGACGGCGATTTCGCTCGCCAGCCGGCCGACGATCTTGTCCGTAGCATCCACGAGCAACCACTTCTGCTCAACTTCGCCCGACTTGGCCATGTAGGTAGTCATGATTCGTATCCCGCCGACAACTCGGCCGCAGAAATCCCGAGGCCAGCCGCCCCGGTCAATTGGTCGAAAAATGTGGGAATCCAACAGTTTACCGGCAGCGGGGCGGCCCTACAAGGGCGTTGAATCGAGGATGCCACCAACCAAAGCCTCTTTCCACTGCCGTGGATGCCATCCTACCGCCCTCGCCGCGACCGCCCCCACAGCGCCAAGGACCAAATGCACAAAAAGCCCAGCATGCAGCCGCCCACAATTGCCGCACGACGCCAGTCGTGATGCGGCTGATCGGCACCCATTTGTAGAAAGGCTCCGATTGCCAACATGCCCGCCCAAAGTATCAGCGCCACCCCCAAGATCGTTAGCGGCAGCCATGTGCGCGATGGTTGATTACTCATGGGATGTGAGCCTATCCGGAAAACGGTCAATGACCAACCGGCGCCGTAGCGGAGGTCGGCTCCATCCGATTGGTCATTGGGATTTGGTCATTGTTGCTTTACACTTTGGGTCGGCCGATCGTTCAGTTTGAACGAGCGGCTCAAGTGCTGTAGGAGCCATTGCCATGATCGTGGGTGTGCCGAAAGAGATCAAGCTGGACGAGTATCGAGTAGCGATGTTGCCGGTCGGCGTCGAGGAGCTGGTCCGCCGCGGGCATCAAGTGCTCGTCGAGGCGGGCGCCGGTTTGGGCAGCGGGCTCGCGGATCATGACTATCTGAAGGAAGGGGCCCAGTTGGTCGACGGACCCGCGGAAATCTTCGCGCGGGCCGACATGGTAGTGAAGGTCAAAGAGCCGATGCCCGCCGAGTGGCCGCTGATTCGCAAGGGCCAGGTCCTATTCACGTATTTTCACTTTGCGGCCGATCGGACGCTCACCGACGCGATGCTCAAAAGCGGCGCCACCTGTGTCGCCTACGAAACGCTGGCTGACGACCAGGGCCGACTGCCGCTACTGACGCCGATGAGCGAAGTCGCCGGGCGGATGAGCATCCAGGAGGGGGCAAAGTATCTGGAGCGGCCGCAGCAGGGCCGTGGCATTCTGCTCGCCGGCGTGCCGGGCGTCGCGCCGGCCCACATCACGATCCTCGGCGGCGGCGTGGTCGGAGCGAACGCGGCCAAGATCGCGGCCGGCTTCCGGGCCGACGTCGCCATTCTTGACATCAACATGGATCGTCTCCGCTACCTCGACGACATCATGCCGCCGAACGTCGATTGCCTCTTCAGCGACCGGCACACGATCCGCGAGCAATTGGCGCGGGCCGACCTCGTGATTGGCGCCGTGCTGATCCCCGGTGCCAAGGCGCCGCGGCTGGTGGAAATCGAGGACCTGCGACGGATGAAACCGGGCAGCGTGATCATCGACGTGGCAATCGACCAGGGCGGCTGCATCGCCACTAGCCGGCCGACGTCTCACAGCAATCCCACCTACATCGCGGAGGAAGTGCTCCACTACTGCGTGACGAACATGCCGGGCGCCGTGGGCCGCACGAGCACATTCGCGCTCTGCAATGTAACGCTCCCCTGGGCGATTGAGATTGCCAAGCGTGGCATCGAAGTGGCCGCCCGCGATCTCCGACCGATGGCCCGGGCGATCAACCTATGCGAAAGCGAGGTGACCAACCAAGCCGTCGCCGAAACATTCGGGCTAACTTATTCGCCACGATTCAAAGTGGCGTAGGCCGCGAAGGGAAGGCAACCATGGCGAACTACAACGTCGCTGCCAACGGCAACGTCGCGATTCTCGACCTTGTGCCGAAAACTTTGCACGAGCGCGTCCCATTGTTCGTCGGCAGCACGCACGAGATGGCAAAACTGACTGTGTTTATCGAACGGCCGTTGAAGGTGTAACTTACCCATGGCCACCGGTTTCCAAACATTGGCTTGGCATGGCGGCATCGACGGGTATCTCGTCCTGCTAGATCAGACACGTTTGCCGGCAGAGACGGCCTACCTGGAATGCCGCACGGCAGAGGAGGTGTGGCAGGCAATCCGGCTGCTCGCGGTCCGCGGAGCTCCGGCGATTGGCGTTGCCGCGGCCTACGGCGTTTGTGTCGGCTTGCAAAGCGGACGCAGTGTTAACGATATCTGCGATTATCTGGCGACATCGCGCCCCACGGCGGTCAATCTATTTTGGGCGCTCGAGCGAATGCGAAACGCCAGTCACAATGTCGCGCTACCGGAGCGGCCGGCACGATTGCTGGCCGAAGCACGGGCCATTCACGACGAAGATCGCGAACTGTGTGCCGCCATCGGCCGACACGGGGCTGACCTACTCGCAAACTTGCCCCACGGCGCCGGCATCCTCACGCATTGCAATACTGGTGCACTGGCGACCGGCGGAGAAGGTACGGCGCTGGCCGTGATCATCGAACTTGCGCGGCGCGGCAAGCGGCCCCACGTTTGGGCTGATGAAACCCGACCGTTGCTACAAGGTGCTCGGCTCACGATGTGGGAACTCGCGCAGCATGGAATCGACGCCACGCTAATTTGTGATTCAGCGGCCGCACAAGTCATGCGCGAAGGCCGCGTACAAGCCGTGATCACGGGTGCGGACCGTATCGCCGCCAACGGCGACACGGCCAACAAAATCGGCACGTACAGCGTAGCCACGCTCGCCCGCGCGCACAGCATTCCTTTTTATGTCGCCGCACCGACCACCACGTTTGATTTGTCGCTGGCCACGGGCCGCGAAATACCGATCGAACAGCGCGCGGCCGAAGAGATAACACACGGCTTCGGCCGACAAACCACACCCGATGGCGCCCAAGTCTACAATCCCGCCTTTGACGTAACACCGGCCGAGCTAATTACCGCGGTCATCACCGACCGCGGCGTTATTCAACCGGTCAACGCGGCTGAAACTAAACGAACGTTGACGTGTTAGATCACGTCCAGGCGTTCGATTCCGCGCTCTTAAAGATCCGCTCAATCACGCGCATGTTGGCCAGGGCGTCCGCCAGCGGCGTGGGCGGCTTCGTGTCATCCATAATCGCCCGAGCAAAGGCATCGGCCTGCAGCGTGTACTGGTCGCAGGTGTCGAAACGCATTTCTTCAATCGCCGCGCCGGCCGGCCCACCGGTTTGCAACCAAATACGACACGGCTTGTCGTTTGGTGCATTGAAGGGGACTTCGATCTCGATTCGCCCGGTCGTGCCGAAAATGTTCACACGTTGGTACGGCACAAGCTGCGTGGCACAAGTGAACGTTGCAGTCCCCTGGAAAAACTCGAGCACTGCCGAAGTCAAGCGGTCGATATTCGTCTTCGGATCTCGCTCGACAACGCCGAGCACCCGCTTCGGCTCGTCGTCGAAGATAAACCGCGCCGACGAAACGCCGTAGCAGCCGATGTCCATCAGTGCGCCGCCGCCGATGTCGCGCTGGTTGCGGATGTTTTGCGGATCGTCGTTAAAGTACGAAAAGATCGTGTCGATCGTGCGGAGCTGACCGATGCGGCCCTCGCGAACGAGCCGCTGGGCCGCTAGCCACTGCGGATGGTGGCGGTACATGAAGGCTTCCATTGCCTTGAGCCTGGGATGGGCCGCGGCGACGCCGGCCAATTGCTCGGCCTCGGCGACCGACAGCGCGATCGGCTTCTCGCACAGCACGTGCTTGCCGGCCTTGAGCCCGCGGATCGACCACTGCATGTGCAAATGGTTCGGCAGCGGGTTGTAGATCGCGTCGATGTTCGGATCAGCGAGCAGATCCTGGTACGAGCCGTACGCTTTTTCGATGCCCAGCTCGGCGGCGACCGATTTGGCCCGGGCCAGATCGCGCGAGGCGATGGCCGTCACTGTGCCAAACTGGCTCTTCTGTGTGGCGGGAATAACCTGTTTACGGCCAATCTTGGCCGTGCTCAGAATGCCCCAACGAATTCCAGACATAAGTGTGCGCCGTTCGAAGAGATGAATGACAAGCCGGGTTCGACCGGAATCCGGTCTATTCTATCAGTTTGCGAGCGGGCACAAGCGGCGGCGTCAGGCCACGGTCCATAACTTCGGCTACTTGGGAATGGCTATTTCTTCCGCCAGCCGAGACGCCAGCTCGCGGGCAATCTGGGCCGCGCCGCTGCCGGTCATCATTGTGAAGTGGTCGCCTGTGACGGTGTGCAACTCGATGTCATCGCCGACAAAGGCGCCCCAACCGTGATCGCCGTCTTCGACCACATCGCGGCCGGCGATCTGAGCGAGGCCGCCCTTGATCGATGGCACAAAGAATTGAGCTTGTCCGGCGATTGGATGCGGCTGGTAACTCTGGATCGCCCGCACGTTGGCCTCCCCTACCTGGACCAGGCGGCGGATGTAGGCTTCGGGGATCTCGGCCGGAAGGGTGCCCTGCCGCCGAGCCTCGGCCAGCGCTGTCGGAAACCGTTTGTCCGGCGCAAGTGCCAGCAGCTCTTCGTAGTTCACGCGCGCATTCGTGCCGGCAAAGCAATTTGCGAAATTCACGAGAACGCAAAGAAACCGTGCATCGTTGTCCGGATCGATGTCGTCGATGATCGACGGCAGCGGCGCGTCGAAAAGCGCGAGCAGCGCTACCTGGTCGCCAGTCTGCTGCAGCGTCTCGGCCAGCGCGAAGGCAAAAATGCCGCCCGTCGACCAGCCCGCCAAATGATAGGGACCGCTCGGCTGCACCTCGCGCATCGCGGCCGCGTAGTCGGCGATCATCTCGTCCATCGATTGGTGGGGCGGTACGTCTTGGTCAATTCCGCGCGGTCGGAAGGCGTAGGCTCCCTGGTCATTGCCCAGCTGCTGCACAAGTTCGTCGTAACAGCGAATGTCGCCACCGAGCGCGGGCAGCAGAAACAGCGGCGGCCGATTGCCCGCCGCTTGAAGTGTAATCAGCGGCTGCCACGATTCTTCACTTTGCGAGCCCGCTTCAGTGAGCCCGTCAGATTTTTCACTCCCGGCAATCACAAGCCGAACGGTTTCAGCCGCAAGCGAGTTGATACTCGGTCCTTCCATGAGCTTGGCCATCGGCAGTGTGAAATCGAGCCGGCTTTCCAGGTTGTTTTTGAGCTCAAGCGCGAGCAGCGAGTCGAGTCCGAAAGTGCTCAGCGGCTGGTCGACTTCAAGGCCGTCTGCCGCGACGCCCATGATCCGCGATAGTTCGTCGCGGATGTAATCGCACACCAGCGTGTGGCGACTGTTGTCATCGGCGGCCAGCAGCCGTTCGCGGAAGGCGTGGTCGACGCGGCTACCGAGGGCGGCCCCGCCCGCTGCTTGAACTTCGCTCGCCAGATCGGCCAAGAGCGACGGCCGCCGTGATCCCAACAGCCGGAGCATATCGGGCCAGCTGGCATCCATCACGGCTACTTGCGGCACATCTGCGCTGAGCAGCTTATCGAGCAGCTCGAGTCCTTGCTCGGGCGAAATTAGATTCATGCCACGGGATTTCACGGCATCGCCGCGACCTTGTTCCGCGGCCATGCCGGAGCCGGCCCACGGTCCCCAATTGATCGCGAGCGCCGGGCGGCCCGCGGCGCGACGGGCATGGGCCAAGGCGTCGAGCACGGAGTTGCCTGCCGCGTAGTTCGCCTGGCCGGGAGAGCCGAGCACGCTGGCCACGGATGAAAACAACACAAAGAAGTCGAGTGGTGCATCCTGAGTGGCGACGTGCAGATTCCAAG
>DASYDU010000160.1:0-17883 GCA_036499445.1 Lacipirellulaceae bacterium | reverse complement strand
TGGAAGCTCACGCACGACGGACAGCGGATTCGCAAGGATTGGGTCGTCAAGAACTTCCTGACAGGGATCGACTTCTTCAAGCGCTGTGCGGAGGTCGCTGAAGAGGAAAATCATCATCCGGATTTACACATCGAAGGGTATCGCAATGTGTGGGTCGAGCTGTGGACTCACGCAATCGGCGGGCTATCGGAGAACGACTTTATCTTGGCCGCAAAGATCGATCGGCTGCCCGTGGAGTTGAAGAAACAGTAGTGGCGGTCGTTCATGGCTGATTCTGCGACGTTTCCCTGTTTGATGGTTCGCCAGGATGCGCGAGGGACCGTATCGGCCGCAGTCGAGCGAATCTCGCGCGACGACTTGCCGGCGGGCGAGGTGCTGATCGAGGTCGGTTATTCGTCGCTCAATTTCAAGGATGCGCTCGCCAGCCAGGGACATCCGGGCGTGGTGCGAACGTTTCCGCATGTGCCCGGGATTGATTGCGCGGGGACGGTGATCGAGAGCGCGTCAGCAAAGTTCCCGACGGGCGCGCAAGTGCTGGTGACTGGCTACGATTTGGGGGCCGGGCATTGGGGCGGGTTCTCTCAGTATGTGCGCGTGCCGGCGGAATGGGCAGTCCCGCTTCCTTCCGGCTTGACATTGCGCGAGTCGATGGTGTACGGCACGGCGGGCTTCACGGCCGCGCAGTGTGTCACAGCAATCGTGGAACGTGGAATCGCGCCGGAGCACGGCGAAGTGGTGGTGACGGGGGCGACTGGCGGTGTGGGGTGTTTGGCGGTCGCGATCCTGGCCAAGCTGGGCTACAAGGTTGTGGCAGTCACCGGGAAGCATGAGCAGCACGATTGGCTGCGGAAGATCGGTGCGGCACGCTGCGTGGACCGAAACGAAGTCACGGATACGAGTAGCCAAACGATGCTAGCCGCGAAGTGGGCGGCGGCGGTGGATACGGTGGGCGGCGTCGCGCTAGCGACGATCGTGCGATCGCTGGCCTATCGCGGTTGCGTGGCGGCGTGTGGCTTGGTTGGTGGCACCGAACTGCCGCTGTCGATTTATCCATTCATTCTTCGCGGCGTGACATTGGCAGGAATCGATTCGGCCAAATGCCCGCGGCCGCAGCGCGAGGAGATGTGGCGAAAATTGGCGGGACCGTGGCGGGTTGACGTTTTGGACTTTGTTGGTGGCACGGGAATCATGCTCGACCAACTTCCGAAGAAGATTTCCGAGATTTTGTCGGGGCAGATTGTGGGGCGGACAGTAGTGCATCCAAGGCTGCCTGGAGTACACCCGCTCTATCGTTAATAGAGTTTCGGCGCGCCCGGGTTCCTTATCGCGCTTACGCGCTAAATTTTCGTCAGCCATCTGGAAATTGCCGGCAGTATTCGTACAAGGCCATGACGGTTGCGGTGGCGACGTTGTAGCTATAGGGCATACCCCACACCGGGATCTCGACGATGTCGTCGAGCTTTTCAAGTATGTCCGGCGTAAGGCCGGTGCGCTCGTTGCCAATCACCAGGGCCGTGCGACGCGCGAATTTGTAGCTGTGGATGTCGTGCGAATTGGATGTTTGCTCGAGGCCGGCGAGGCGGTAGCCATCGGCTCGAAGTTTGTCGAGCACGGGCGCGAGCGTGCGATGGGTTTCAATCTGGACGGTGTCGGCGCCGTCGCGGGCGATGTTGCGATCGAGCTTGGCCGGGCCGGTGCAGATGATGCGGTCGATGGCCGAGCAGCCGGCAGCCCGGGCAATCCGCGAGAGATTGACATTGCTGCGCATGGGCGCACAGACGATCACGAGCCCGCGCGGTTGGGCGAGTGGGCGAGGAGGTTTGTGGCGCTGATGTTCAAAGTTAGGCACGCGTTTATGTTATCGCGGAGGGAATGCGCGTCGCAAGCAACGCGGCCAACGGGTAAACTATCGGCATGTTCAGTCGCATTTGGATTTTAGCAATGTTCCTTGCCGTCGGATTGGCGGCCGTGGGATGGGCGGTGCTGCGGGTACAGTTGCCGCCGGCGGATTTTACGTTTGTCAACGAGACGGAACTCAAATCGCTCGATCCCCACAATGTGACAGGCGAGCCCGAGCACCGCATCTTGGAGTCGATTTTCGAGGGGCTGACGCGGCTTGATCCAAAGACGCTGAAGCCGCTGCCAGGCGTGGCTGAGTCGTGGGACATTTCGCCCGACAAGAAGGTTTACACGTTTCATCTGCGGAAGGATGCGGTCTGGTCCAATGGCGAGCCGGTCACGGCACAGGATTTTGTTTACTCCGGGCGGCGATTTCTCGATCCGCTGACTGCGGCTGAATACGCCTATCAGGCGTGGTATATCAAGAACGCGCGGCGATACAGCTTGGGCGCGGCGGGAATCGAGCCGGGCGATCCGGTCGAGGTGGAGCTCAACGAACGCCCGGCGGGCGCGCTGCCGTATGCACGCGGAGAGCTCGTGCTGGGAACTTTGAAGCGCGTCGAGGGGGAGGAGAAGGATCGCACGTTTGTCGTCGAAGTGGACGGCCGCGAACGGAGATTTCGCGTGGGCGATCGCGGTGATGAGGCTCAGGGCATCGAGCCATGCAGGCAGGTGTTGTTGGATTTTCGCGAGGTCGGCGTGCGGGCGATCGACGACCACACACTCGAAACGACGCTCGAGAATCCGACGCCGTATTGGCTCGATCTGTTGATTTATCACGCACTGTTGCCTGTGAATCAAAAGTGCGTGGAGACGTACGGTTCGCCGCGGTGGACCGACCCGGAACATATCGTCACGAACGGCGCCTTTCGAATCGCGCTGCGACGGATTCGCGACCGCATTCGCCTGACGAAGAGCGACAATTATTGGGACCGCGAGTATGTGAAGCTTGGCGTGATCGACGCGCTCGCCATTACGTCGCAAGTGACGATGTTTAACTTGTTTGAGACAGGCAAGGCGGACTGGATCACCGATCCGCCGGCCATTGTGCTGCGAGAACTACTCAAGCCGGGGCGGACTCGGGAGTTCCTGAATCCCAAGCCGATGCTGTGCACTTATTACTACCTGATCAATACGACGAGGAAGCCGCTGGATGATGTGCGCGTGCGGCGGGCGCTGGCCCGATCGATCAATCGCCGAGAGATCACGGGCACGGCGCTCGCCGCGGGCGAAGTGCCGGCTTACAGCTTGGTGCCGCCGGGGATCCCGGGCTACGATCCGCCGACGCTCGGCAAAGAGGATGTGCCGGAAGCTCGACAGCTGCTCGCGGAGGCTGGGTATCCGGATGGCCGCGGCTTTCCGAAGCTGGAGATTCTCTACAACACGCATGAGGCGCATCAGACCATTGCGCAGCTGGTGCGCAAGCAATGGGAGCAAAATCTAGGAATCACAGTCGACACGCGGAACGAGGAATGGGGCTCGTACCTAGCCAGCGTGCGTCAGATGGAGTACTGGGTGGCGCGGCGGGCCTGGGTGGGAGACTACCTTGATCCAAACACGTTTCTTGGCATGTTTGTGACCGGCGGCGAGGACAATAGTACCGGCTGGTCAAACGCGGAATACGACGGGCTGATCGCGGCGGCGCGGGCGGAAGTCGACGAAGAAAAACGGCTGGAGATATTGCGGCGGGCCGAACGGATCTTGATGGACGAAGTGCCGATCATTCCGATGTATCATTATGTCGGAAAGAATCTGGTGAAGCCGTACGTTCGCGGTTTTTATGGGAACATGCTGGACGATCATCCGCTGCGGGCGATTTGGATCGATCGTGATTTTAAGGGGCCGAATGAGTTTATGGCGGAGTAGGTGAATCAGTAACCCGAAGGACGACGGATTGATTAAGTTTCTCTTCAAACGAATGCTGTGGATGTTGCTCACGTTGTGGGTAATTTTTACGCTGTCGTTCTTGCTGATGTATGCGGTGCCGGGCGGGCCGTTTGACAGTGAACGTCGGGTGGATCCAGCGATCGAAGCGAATCTCAAACGGCGCTACCACTTGGATGATCCGCCACTCGCGCGGTATTGGCGCGAACTCAAAAATGTGGCGCGTGGCGACTTGGGTTATAGCTACAAGCTCGGCGATTTCACTGTGAATCGCGTGATCGCCGAGGGGCTGCCTGTGTCGGCGGCGCTCGGCGTGTTGGCGCTGGCGTTCGCTGTGGTGTTTGGGCTGGTGGCGGGCGTGACGTCGGCCGTGCATCGTGGCTCCTTGGCGGACATCACGCTGATGTCCATCGCCACGATTGGAATTGCGGTGCCGAGCTTTGTGATCGCCGGCGTGGCGATCATGTTGTTCGTGTTCTGGATTCCGATTTTCCCGGCGGCAGGCTGGGGGTCGATCAGTCAATTGATTTTGCCAGCGCTGTGCCTGGGGGCGCCGTTTGCCGTGGACATCGCCCGGATTTCGCGGACGAGCATGCTTGACGTGCTATCGCAGGACTACATTCGCACGGCGGCGGCGAAAGGGCTGAGTCCGGCACGCGTGGTGTGGGGCCATGCCTTGCCGGGTGCGCTGTTGCCGGTGGTGTCGTACCTTGGTCCGGCGATCGCGGACGTCCTCACCGGCTCGCTCATCGTCGAGGAAATTTTCGCGATCCCGGGACTGGGATCGCACTTTGTGCAAGCGGCACTGCAGCGGGATTACACGCTGGCGATGGGCTGCGTGCTGCTCTACACGGTACTGTTGTTCGCCATGAACACGCTTGTGGACATGTCGTATTCGATTCTCGATCCGCGCGTGGAGCTGGAATGATGTCGATCGTTGCCACGCCACCGTCGGACGTGAAAGGCGTATCGCCCGGGCGCGACGCCTGGCGGCGCTTGCGAAAGAGTCGCGTGGCGATGGTTTGTCTGGCGACTTTGACGGCGATTGCTGCGCTGGCATTTCTGACGCCGCTGTTGCCGCTTCAGCCACCGGATAAGATTGCCACGGCAATGAAATTCGCGGCACCGGCGTTGCGGCCGCTATGGGAGAAGTCGTTTGAGTTTACGCAGCCGGCGGAAACGGCGCCGGACGCTGCCGCAGTCCAGCGACCCTTCCGCGACGCCGGTTTCGCGCACTTAAACTGGCTGAGCCGCTCTCTGGTGCGGGCGCGATACCAACTATTCGGCGAGTGGTCGCTCGCTTCGATTTGTGGCCGCGACGAGCTGGGTCGCGACGTGCTCTCGCGGGTGTTCTGGGGCGCGCGAATCTCGCTCGTGGTAGGACTAGTAGCAGCCGCGGTTTCGCTCGTGATCGGCGTGACTTACGGCGCCGTGGCCGGTTACTTCGGCGGATGGATCGACAACGCGATGATGCGATTCGTGGATGTGCTTTATTCGATTCCGTTTATGTTTGTGGTGATCTATCTCTTGATGATTCTGAGCCAGGAGACGGTGAAGGCGAAGCTCGACAAGATCGGCGTCGACCGGGTCACGATCTTTTATCTGCTGGTGGGGGCGATTTTCTGGCTGACGATGGCGCGGGTCGTTCGCGGGCAGGTAATTTCGCTCAAGACGGAGCCGTTTGTCGAGGCGGCGCGGGCGACCGGCGTGTCGCGGATGCGAATCATCGCGCGGCATATTTTTCCGAATTTGCTAAGCGTCGTGATTGTGTATCTAACGCTCACCATTCCGCGCGTGATGCTGTTCGAGGCGTTTCTGTCGTTTTTGGGTTTGGGTGTTGAGCCGCCGGATGTGTCGTGGGGGCTCTTGGCGAACGAGGGCATCCGCGTGATTACGCCGCTCAAGGTCGAATGGTGGCTGGTGCTATTTCCGAGCCTGGCACTGGGGATCACGCTCTTTGCGCTCAACTTTTTAGGCGATCGGTTGCGGGACGCGCTCGATCCGAAAATGGCGCGGCGGTGAGCAAATTCGTCAGCGCCGGTCAGCGTTTGCGGCCGGCGCGGTCAACATGCCATGGAGGAGCCAGGAGCAGATCCAGAAGAGGACCGAGCTGAAGAGGATCGCGCCGGTGAGTGAGACGCGGAAATAGTCACGCATCAGGACCAGCGCGGGCGGCTCGGCGCTTTTAGGCACGGCGCGGTGGACAGGGGATGGCTGGTCTTGCTCGGCGCGGACGTCGGCGCGCCAGGCCTCCCACTCGGCCGTTGACTGGGGAGTCGCCAAGTCGGCAAGTGCCCAACGTCGAGCCGCGAACAGGCTCCAGACGACACCAACGACGAGAATCGCATAGCAGGCGGCCGACCACCAGATCCAGCGGCCACGAATTCGCGAGCGATCCATGCCGATTATTCCTTGGCGGGTGGCTTTGTTGATATTGTCGTTTGAGGAGGCAGCAGATCGGTGGCGATCGCGACCATTGCCGGTATGCCGACGCTAAGGGCTTCCTTCGCGTCGGGATAAAACAGCGGCGAATGGAGCGACGGCGGCGACTTGTGGTCGGCCGCGAATTTGTCGAGCCGGTCTTGGTTGACGGCGCCCAAGCGGAACATACAGATCGGCACGCCCGCCAGGCCAAACTGGCTAAAGTCTTCGCCGCCCATCGTGGGTTCGCTTTCGACGACACTGGCGACGCCGATGGCTCTCTTGAGCGCGGCTGCGACTTTGGCCGTAAGCTCCGGATCGTTGTAAAGCGCGGGCGTGCCTTGTGACACCCGGACTTCCGGCTCCGGCGCGCCGGAGCTGGCGGCAGCAGCGGTCGCCTTGCGGCGGATAGCGTCGAGCAATTGCTCGCGGACCTGCGGCGAATAGCTGCGGACGGTCAGCTGCAGCTTGCAGTCGTCGGGGATCACATTATGCTTCGTGCCGCCGTGGATTGAGCCGACGGTGATTACGGCCGGCTCGGTGGGTTTGGTTTCGCGACTGACGATCGTCTGCAGATCGAGGACAAGCCGGGCGGCGATCACGATCGGGTCGATCGTCGTGTCTGGATAGGCGCCGTGACCTCCGCGGCCTTTGACGAGAATGTCTACGCTGTCGACGTTGGCCTGGCAGAAGCCGGGACGATACCCGATTTGTCCGGTCGGCATGTCGGCCGCGTCATGCAGCGCGATGGCGAAACCGGGGCGCGGAAAGCGGACGAGGAGGCCGTCGTCGAGCATTGCTTTCGCGCCGGAGCCGATTTCTTCGGCCGGTTGGCCAATGAACACGATGGTGCCACCCCACTTGTCTCGATGGGTGTTCAAATACCGTGCGACGCCGACCAGATTCGTCATGTGGAGGTCGTGGCCGCAGGCGTGCATGACGCCGACTGTAGCGCCTTGCTCATCTTTGCTGCGGACCGTCGAGGCGAATGGCAGGCCGGTCTGCTCGGCCACCGGGAGGGCGTCCATGTCGGTGCGAATCAGCAAGGTTTGGCCCTCTCCGTTTTCCATGACGCCAACGATGCCGTAGCCGCCGACGCCCGTGGTGACTTTTGCGCCGGCATCGGTAAGCTCCTTGGCAAGGCTGGCTGACGTTTCCTTTTCGGCGAGTGACAGCTCTGGATTCGTATGGAAGCGGCGGTAGAGGTCCAGCAGCGACGGCATTTGTGCGCCGGTCCAATCGCGGAGGTCGGCGGCCACCTCTGCGGCGGCAGATTGAGTGTGCAAGCAGTGAGCCGCGATAAAAACTCCCATCGAGATTGCGAAAACTACCTGGCTTAACACATGGCGGAGAGACCGCTTGAAACATGCCGTGCGGGACGCTATGTTTTGCATATTCATTCTCTCCTCTCTCATTGAGCCCGACCGGCATTTATTGGTGCCGGCCGGGTTCTTTAATTATAGGAGCTATTCGCCGTTCGCTGTTAGCCGTCAGCCAGAGCTGAATTCTGCTGCCCGATCGCGAGAAGTTGCGACAGAATGGCGCGGAGGGCTCGCGAGCGGTGGCTTAACGTCCGCTTGACGGTCGGGCCGAGTTCGCCAAAAGTGCGATGGTACTCGACGACTTCGAAGAGTGGGTCGTACCCGAAGCCATTGGTGCCGGCCGGTTCGAAGCGGATACGGCCGCGGCAGATGTCGTGGCTCTCGGCGCGGATCGTGCCCATGGGATCGGCGACCGTCATGTGACAGACATAGTGGGCCGTTCGCTCTTCGAGCGGCGTGTCGCCGAGCCGCTTGAGAAGCTCGCGATTGTTCTCTTGGTCGGTGGCATTGGCTCCGGCGAAGCGGGCCGAATAGACGCCGGGCGCGCCCTTAAGCGCATCGACCGCGAGCCCGCTATCCTCGGCCAGGACCCAGCGGCCCAGGTGCTTCGCTTGTTGAGTCGCTTTGAGCGCGGCGTTGGCAGCGAAGGCGTCGCCATCCTCGACGACTTCGATGGCGCCCTGCACTTCGGCGAGTGTCACAACGTGAAAGCCGCAGGGCGCGAGCAGCTCGGTAAGCTCCAGTCCCTTCATGCGATTATGGGTGCCTATGACGAGGTCAAACTTGTGAACTAAGGACGCCATTGAACGTGAAGCATACCATGCGACGATTCATCCGTCTTGGTGGTCGGAGTCGGCTGGATGCGTCGGCTTGGGAGACGAGCGAGGAACGAAGGCTGCGATTCATATGGGAGTGATTTGTATCCTCCGTTGTGTTATAATTGGAGAGACGGTCAATTCGTTCTATGACGGTGCGAAACATGTCGACGGTGTTTTCCGGCCATTACGACGGCCATGTCATTGTGCCCGATGAGCCCCTTTCGTTGCCGATCGGCGAACGGCTGCAGCTGCGCGTGGAGGGCTCCCAGATCGACGCGGGGCAGTTTGCTGATTTGGCGAAATTTAGCGCCAAACTTCCCGATTCGCCGGGAGATTTGGCAGCACAACACGACCACTATCTCTATGGTGCTCCCAAACGACCGTGAGCGACGATGCCGAACTATTTCGCCGATTCGTCGTTCTGGATTGCGCTTGTAGATGAGAGCGATCAGTTCCATGAACGGGCGGTTGCGTCGTCGCTTAAGCTCGTGGGCCGCGTACTCACGACGCAGGCCGTATTGCTTGAGACGGCTAACACCTTCTCTAGGCCAGCGTGGCGCGAGAGAGCTATTTCGCTAATCGAACACCTTCGTGCGCGGGACGACATTGAAATCGCTCCGCTTTCTGATGCTACGTGGAGCCGCGGTTGGACGCTCTATCGCGATCGTCCAGATAAGTCTTGGAGCCTAACCGACTGCATCTCGTTCCAAACAATGCAGGAACGCGGGATACAGGAAGCACTTGCTGCGGATGCACACTTTCGGCAGGCCGGCTTTATCGCTCTTCTACTGGATTAGCTAGCCGTCGGCGAGCGTCACGATGTGAAAACCCAGGGTGCGAGCAGTTCAGCGAGCTCAACACCCTTCTTGCGATTATGCGTGCCGATGGTGAGGCCAAATTTCAAGGCGGGCGGCAACATAGACGATCCAGGATACAGAGGCCAGAGGTTGAGGCAATGGCCTCTTACCTGAACGCTGCCTGTTTTCCCGGTCGCCCGCAAACTACGGATTAGTTGCCCACATAAGCGCTGGAAATGCTGCGGCGGGGGACGTCGATCGTGTGGGGAAAGACATCGATCGGGATGATGCGATCCATCCGGCCGCTCTGTACGATCTTGACGTGCTTCGGGTGCATGCCGGGTGTGATTTGGCCATTGCTCTGGCTCGTGAGTGCCTCGCTGAATCGCTCTTTCACTTCTTCGACGCGATGCTGTGTTTTGGCGTCGTTGCCCAATTTGGTGAGTGGGTCGGAGGGCGTATCGTACGCGGCACCGAACGTTTCGATAATCTTTTGCACCTGGGGCGTGGCCGCGAGCTGGCCATCGGAAGCGCGCTGGCCGATTTGGTCGAACGCCCCGACGGTCACAATGCTTTCGGTCCGGTCGTGAAATTCGTAGGCATCAAAGCCGTGAGCCCGGAGCTCCTCGGTCAGCAGATGGGCGTCCTCGGCGGCCTCGGCCAGCGGATCGCTCTTATCCTTTTGCCAGGGCCAACTGAATGCGGCCGGCGTGTCGGGGAGCTTGCCGCTGGTCTTGAGCACGGTCTTTCCGCGAAACGTGGCGACCTGCACGGTGTACTTGCCGGGGCAATCGAGCAGGCTGTGATCCACCGCCTTGTTCATTTTGGCGACGAAGTCGTCGACGCCTTTGGGGACGAAATACTCTTTCGGCAACAGCGGGTTATGCGTCATGAAGGCCTTGGCCATGGGACCGCGCTGCTTTTGCACGCCGGCCTTCTCCAGCATCGTGCTGGAGAGCTTCCGCGCGCGGTCGATGCCGGAGGGGGCATCGTCGCCGTCGCCTTTGAACACATCAGATTGCATCGTCTTGATTCGCTCAAGCGTCTTTTGCGCTTCCAGGTCGTCGATCCTAGGGAAATTGCCGACGAGGACCGCGAATTCGTGAGCCTTCTCGTGTTGATAGCGGCGCCGGACGGGTCCGCCGTAGTTGTCCACGCCGCGGCCCGGATTCTCGCCGGAGAAGTCAAACGTTTGGTCATGGACATACGCGGGAAGCTGCTGCTTTTGGCGAAACTCTTGGGCCAGGTCCTGCGCTTGCTGTTCGGCTCCGACGCCTTGGAATGAGGCGGCCATGACCATCCACGGGCCATTGTCTTGGGTGAGCGCGGTGCCCCCTTTAGCTGTGTCGCCCTTGGGCGCGACCGCCTCGGTATGTGACACCGGTACAAATTGTTTCCACAGCTGAGCCCGGGCGGCTGGTGCGACGGCCCATAAAATCAATGTTGTGGCCGCGGCGAGGAAAAGAGTCCATCGAGATCGCATCAGTGTCTCCGCAGATTTGGCGAGCGATGTGCCAGCGGCAGATCGGCTGGGGCCGTCCTGCAATTGGTCGAAAATGGCCCGAAAGCGTAGCAAAAGCCGTACTTTCGAGCCAGGGAGATTCTGGCGACCGCCCTCTGCGAATTCGGCGGTAGTGCGGTAGAATAGGTAATAGTGTTTCGAGGCCGATGAATCGGCTTGATTGCGGGCAATTTTTTCCGGCCGCCAGCGAACGACTTAACGAGTTGCTGGCCGATGTGCTTTTTGTTTCGTGCTTTCGGGCACGACCCAACGTTGGAGAGTTCAAGATGTCCAGATTTTCGCTGCGTGCGCGAGCCAGCCAGGCCAGCTGTTTGAGCCGGCTGATTACCGCGGTTTTGACAGTTTCGATATTCGTGTGGTCCAGCGATCTGCTCGTGGCCGATCAAGATCCCGCGGGTGCGCCGACCGCGACGGCATCAGCCGACAAAGATAAGGACAAAGACAAGGAGAAGGATAAGGAGAAGGATAAAGAAAAGGATGGGGCGGCCGCGAAGGAAACTGACGCCAAAAAGGATACGGCAGCCGACAAGAAGACGGATGCGCCGGCAACACCGACCGCGGATAAGGATGCATCGACAACCGAAGGGAAGGAAGCAGCAAAGCCGGCAGCGAAGGATGCCAAACCGGAGTCTGCGAAGACTGATTCCGGGAAGGGCGTATCGAAAGACAAGTCCGATGGCAAGCCGCCGGCCAAAGAGGCTGCCGCCAAGGAATCAAAGTCCGCGCCAAAGTCTTTCACGGCGAGCGCAGACAAATCGGCAAAGAAGTCGACCAGCGACGATAAGGCGACTACGAAGAAGCCGAAGATTCGGCTGGCACAATTCATCCTTAAGGATGCGATGCCGGAAACGTCGGGCCAATCAGGGCCGTTTGGCGATTTGAAGCTCGATTTGAAGGAGGCGGTTTCGCGAATCGAAAAGGCCGCCGATGACAAGTCGATCTCAGGGGCAATCCTCGACCTGCGCGAGCCGACGCTTGGCCGAGGCAAGATTCAGGAACTGCGTGGCGCGATCCAGCGGTTCCGCGCGCAGGGAAAGAAGATTTATGCAGTGATGGATTCGGCGAATCCTGCGTCCTATTTGGTCGCGTGTGCCTGTAATGAGATCATCTTGCCGGAGACGGGCGAAGTGGAACTGCCGGGCATTCACGCCGAAGCCACGTTTTACAAGGGGCTTTTAAGCAAACTGGGAATCGAGGCGGACTTCATCCACTTGGGTGACTACAAAGGATTCGCCGAGCCCTACACGCGCGAGAAGTTCAGCGAGCCCGTGCGCGAGAATATGACGGCGCTCGTCGACGGCTTGTATGACGAGATGGTGACGACGATCGTAAAGGACCGGCCGCTCTCGGTCTCGCAAGTCAAGGAAATCATCGACACGGGATTGCTGACCGCGACGAAGGCCAAGGAGTTGGGGCTAATTGATCGCGTGGCGTACGGAGACGCGTTGCGGGACGAGCTGGCCAAGTCTTACGACACGGATTCGGTTGTTTACGTCAAGAATTACGGCCAAAAGAAGGTTGACGCCGATTTTTCGGGACCAATGGGCTTTCTGAAACTGATGCAAGCGATGATGGGGGCCGACGAGTCGAGCCATCGCGATCACGGGCAGAAGATTGCGGTAATATATGCGGTCGGCGATATCGTCACCGGTAAGAGCAAGTCAGACGCGCTGGGCGACGATGCGATGGGTTCGACAACGATTTGCGAAGCGCTTCGCCGGGCGAGAGAAGACAAGGACGTTAAGGCGATTGTGCTGCGAGTCGACAGCCCCGGTGGATCGGCGCTGGCAAGCGACTTGATTTGGCACGAGACGCAGGACCTTGGCAAGCCGCTGGTGGCGAGCATGGGCGACGTGGCGGCAAGTGGCGGCTACTACATCTCGATGGGCGCTGACAAGATCTTTGCCACGCCGGGAACGGTCACCGGCTCGATCGGCGTGGTCGGGGGCAAGCTGGCGATTCACGGGCTCTACGACAAGGTCGGCATCTCCACCGAAACGATCGAGCGCGGTCGAAACAGCGGACTGTTTTCGTCGAGCGAGAAGTTCACCGATTCGGAGCGAGAAGTTATCAAGGGCACGATGGAGGATATGTATCGGCAGTTCACGGAGAAGGCGGCCAAGGGTCGGCACATGCCGGTCGAAAAACTACGCGAGCTGGCGGGCGGCCGCGTTTACACCGGGCGCCAAGCGCTGGGGAATGGCTTGGTGGATCAGCTCGGCACGCTCGACGATGCGATCGATCAAGCGAAGCAATTGGCCGGGATCGACAAGGACGCGAAAGTGACGATTGAGGCGTTGCCCGAGCCGACGAATTTCTTGGAGTCCTTATTTGGCGACATGGACTCGGAGCAAGATACGCGACTGGGGCCGGCCGCGAACGTGCTGGGCGCGTCGTTGGGCTCGCTCAATTCGGTTTCACCGGAGCTGGTCGACATTTTGCGGAAGGCGAATCGGCTGCGTGCGGTGTTCGATCGGCCGGCGGCACTGGTGATGCCGTTTGACTTGGAAATTCGGTAGCAAGTTTGATGACGGCTATTTGTCATCTGATCCGGCCAAGCGGCGCTCCAATTCTTCCTGGGTGATCATGGTTTCGCGGCGGCGAGCCTGGATCATTTTCCAGAAATCGGCTGAGCTCCCAAATTCAATTTGTTCCTCATCCATGCCGTCGACCCGCACAATGAGCGCGATGGGCGCACCGCCTTGCGTCAATACAATCGGTTCGCCTTGCGCGGCGGAAAGGCAACCCTTTAGATTTGCTTGCTCAATGTCGAGGGCCTTCATAGTATCGCCTCAGTCGTTTGATGAGGATTTTTTCGACGGATCGCACGAATGACGACCCGACTTTCTGCTAAATTTACATCGTAAAAAACTCGAAAATCGCCTACGCGAAGTTGCAAGACTGGCGGTTGGTGCTGCCAGGGAGGTTGAAGGCCGACGATGACCTTTTTCGCCTTTGTGTCGGTTGCTGGTTCGTGCCGAAGCTGTGCATTGATTCGATCTAGAACGAACCGACGGTCGTAGGCACGGAGCAGCTTCAAGTCGTCGGTGACACTTTCCGCAAATTGGATATCAAACATCGGTTGTTAGCCCGTGTCGCACCGGACTATTATACCGAACACAGCGATTCAGGGGAGATCGTTGCCACCTTGAAGGTCACATCAGCGGCTCCTAAAATCGGTAGGCTGTGGCTGTTGCGCCAGCTATCACACGGCAGTAACTTAGCCCAAATCGGAATTGAGGATTTTTCGTGCCTGGAACCTGCGTTATCGGTCTGCAATGGGGCGACGAAGCCAAGGGGAAGATCGTCGATCGATTGACGCGCGAGCACGATTTTGTAGTTCGTTACCAGGGCGGGGCGAACGCCGGGCATACGGTCGTGGTCGGCGATCAGGTTTATAAACTTTCGCTGCTGCCAAGCGGCGTGCTGACGCCGGGCGTGACGTGCGTGATCGCCGGCGGCGTAGTGGTCAACCCGGCTCGCGTGATCGAAGAGCTGGATGAGCTGGCGGCGCGCTGCCAAACCGTTGCCGATGGCAGTCTGCGGATCAGCGATCGGGCACACGTGATCTTTCCCTGGCATTTTGCCGAGGACCGCGCGCTCGACAAAAGCACCTCCGACGGCGAGAACATCGGCACGACGGGGCGCGGCATCGGGCCCTGTTACCGCGACAAGGTCGGCCGGTCGCACGCGGTGCGGCTGGGCGACATGTATCGGGCCGGCTTTCGCGGGCAAATCGAGCACATAGTTGCCGCAAAAAATCGCGTCCTGGAAGTACTCTATCCGGCCGGCGAATTCAAGCCGCTCGATGCGTCGGCGATCTACCGCGAATACGCCGGTTATGCGGAACGGCTGCGGCCCTATGTCTGCGATACCACGGAGTTGCTGCTGTCGGCGGCCGAATCGGGAAAGCGGATTCTATTCGAAGGTGCGCAAGGGGCGCTCTTAGACGTCGATCACGGTACCTACCCATTTGTGACAAGCAGCAACAGCTCGGGTGTGGGCATTTCGAGCGGCTCCGGCGTGCCGGGCAAATACATCGAACGGATCATCGGCGTAGTGAAGGCATATTCGACGCGCGTCGGCGGAGGGCCGTTTCCCACGGAGCAAGACAACGCAACGGGCCAATATCTACGCGATCGCGGGAATGAATACGGGACGGTTACGCGGCGGCCGAGACGTTGCGGTTGGCTTGACGCGGTGGTGGTGCGCTATACCGCGCGACTGAGCGGAGTGGATACGCTCGCGGTGATGCTGCTGGACGTATTGAGCGGGCTGGAGGAGCTCACGATTTGCGTGGCTTACGAGCTGGACGGCAAACAGATCACGGGATTTCCGAGCCACGTGGATGATGTGCGCCGGGTGGTACCGGTGTATGAGTCGCTACCTGGCTGGAAGGAAGAAATCACCGCTTGCCGCGAGCTGGGCGACTTGCCGACTAGCGCCCAGGCCTATCTGCGCCGCATCAGCGAGCTTGTGGGGCGACCGATCGGAATGGTGTCCATCGGACGCGAACGAGACCAAACGATTGTCGTCAAGAAGTCGTGAAGCACGATGGCCGGCGACGCATCATCGCTGAAATTGGATGTTTCTGGGGAGCGGTTGCCGCGGCACATCGCGATCATCATGGATGGCAATGGCCGCTGGGCGGGGCGGCAACATCTTCCGCGCGTGGCGGGGCATGAGCGGGGCGTCGACTCGGTCCGTCGCACGACCGAAGAGTGTGCCCGGCTGAAGATCGAGCAGCTCACTTTGTATTGTCTTTCCAGCGAGAACTGGAAGCGGCCGCAGACCGAAATCAATTTTCTGATGCACCTCTTGGAGCAATACATGATCCAGGAGCGGGCGACGATCATGGAAAACAACATCCGGGTGCGGATGTTGGGGCGGCGCCATGAGATTCCGGACCAGGTGCTGGCAGAACTCGACAAGACAGTGGCGATGAGCGCGACGAATAGCGGGACGTGGCTCAATTTGGCGATCAACTATGGCGGACGGGCGGAGCTTGTTGACGCAACGCGGGCGATTGGGGAACAGGTGGCGAGCGGTGGTTTGCGGCCGCATGATATCGATGAGGCAACGATTGCGAGTTGCCTCTACACGGCGGGCGCGCCCGATCCGGACTTGCTGATTCGCACGGCCGGCGATATGCGGATCAGTAATTTTCTGTTGTGGCAGATCAGCTACGCGGAGATTTGGGTCACGGAAAAGTGCTGGCCGGAGTTCGACGAAGCCACGCTTCATGAGGCGATCCGCGATTACGCCTCACGCGAGCGGCGATTTGGTGGGCTCGGCAATTGAGCGGGGCTCAATCAGCGCCATAGCGCGCCGATGGCCAAGAGTAGCCAGCCGGCGATCAGCGAGAGTCCGCCGATGGGGACGATGGCGCCGAGCCAGCGAAAGTTGGGGCCGACGAACACCAGGGCGTAGAGCAGGCCTGAGAAAATTAGAATGCCGATGAGGAACGCCCAAGCGGCGGCCTCCCACCACGGCGTTGGATAAGCCGCAATCGCGAGTCCGACGACGACAATCGCGATCGCGTGCCACATTTGGTAGCGGACAGCCGTCTCATGATTGGCGATGCGATGGGCCAGGTCGTCGCCCGAGTAGCCAAGGCCAGATAAATGCTTTTCGAGACCGTGGGCGCCAAAGGCACCAAGCGCCACGCCGGCCGCGGCCAAGACCGCGCCGACGGCAATCCAACGGGGCGCAAGAGGTGACATATCAAAAGGGAAGGCGGAAGGAAGGACCGGACGGCAGAACGGCAAGCCTCTGATTGTGGCCGGTTTGAGCGCGAGTCGCAAGCGACGCGGCCACCGACTACTTCTGGGCGACGCCGAGGCGTTCCTCTTCCTCTTCCTGAATAATGATCCGCGGCGTGACCATCATCATCAGGCTGTCCGTTTCGCGGCCGATGCCGACGTTTTTGAACAGTCGATTGATGTAGGGCACTTTGGAGAGGAGCGGCACGCCAATTTCTTTGCGTCCTTCGCTGAGCCGTTTGATGCCGCCCAGCAGGACAGTTCCGCCGTCGGGCACGCTGACGGTAGTAACGACCGCCACGAACGAGAACGACGGCAATTGGACCGTGACGCCGCCGGCCGACGTACTTGCGTCGTTCTTTGACGAATTCTTGTCGTTGCCATTGTTGTCGGTCGTGCTGCTCGAACTCGTCGAAGAGCTGCCGCCTTCGAAGGTGAATTCCTTGACGTCGCCGATCTGCGTGAAGAAAGGCACGACCGTCAGACGAACGTAGCGGCGATCGTCGGAGACGACAGCCTGAATGCTCATCATCGTACCTTCGTTCAGCACAACGATGACAGGTTGCTGCGCGGCGGCGAACTCGCCCACGACGGGGATGACGCCAATCACGAAGGGCTGAGACGTGGCATCGGCGACAAACGCCTGCTGGCCGTTGAAGAGCGTCACCTTGGGCGCGTTGAGAACATTGGTGCGCGCGTCTCCCTGCGCCGCTTCGATCAGGAAGTAGGCTTCGATGTCGCTCAGAATCGCGAAGCCAAATTCACTGACGTTCTGGGGATTCCCAAAGGCCGGGCTCGCCAGGTTAAAGCTATTTTGGACGAAGGGGACGTCGAGATCGGATGTGAAAGTCGGCAGCGATCCGGTTAAAGGCGCTTGGACACCTACAATCGACGTCTGCCGCTTTTGGCCATTCGGCCCGTTGGCGGCTGGATCGCCGCCCGCCGGCAAGTCCTGGAGATTGGTGGTCCGGCTTTCGATGTTGGCCTGGAAGTCGACGCCGATTCGCTCAAAGAAGCTGTCGTTGAGCCGAATGAAGCGGACTTCGATCGTCACCTGCAGGTCCTGGAGGCGGCGCAATTGTTCGAGCAGGTCGGCAATTTGCTCGTGGACGGCCTGTGTTTGGCTGATGACCAGGCTGAGATTAGTCGGGAAGGGACGGATTTCGGCCTGACCGCCGCCATTCTCGGCCCAGCTCTCTGAAGCGACCGTCGAGGTGATTAGATCGATCAGTGAATCGAAGTCGGCGTTTGCTCCGGCGCCCAAGCCGCCGGGGCCGCTGCCGATGGGCATCGCCGGGGAAGGCGCGCCCGTCGGGCTAGTGGTGCTGGAACCCAAATGCTGGGCCAGCACGCTGCTATCTGCGGCGCCGGGCTGTCCGTGTGGACCACGATCATTGTTCACAAGCACGGTCGGACCCGGCATGCCAATGCCGCCCTGGCCGTAGCCCATGGCCGCGT
>DASYDU010000159.1:0-8761 GCA_036499445.1 Lacipirellulaceae bacterium | reverse complement strand
GCCGGCGTTGCCGGTGCCGGCGTCTGCGCGCGTGCCGACCCGATCAGCGGGCTCAGCAGCGAGGCGCCCACGGCGGTCGCACCGGCTTTGAGAAAACGACGCCGACCGCGAGACGCAGCGCAAAACTGCTCATCCATGCTTCACCCCAAACCCGCACCGTCACTGCGGCCCACTGCGGTTCTAAGCAAGAACGCCGACCTGCACCATAATATTTCTATAAGATATAAAACCAACGACAGGGGCATAAAAATGAGAACTCAACGATGAAGCGAGCACGATCCCATCACCATGCTACTACAGTCTGTATTCGGAGCTCCGCGCCTTCGCAGGCGAGGACGCGCCCGCCGTCAACGCGTTCTTGCGGTGGAGCAAGTAATTGCAGCCAACGCGACACTCGACATATTGCAGAGGTGGCCGGCATCACCCCTAACGTTCTACAGGTACTTCGATTCCAAAATTCGTGAACGTGGTGAGGCTATTCATCGCCGAAACCATCCGCCAACCTGGCGCACAGAGCTGGCCCGCGCTCGCAACCGCCGCCGAGCGCTTGGGGGCAGGCTGCCTGCGCCATTTTCATCTAGGTATGTGGTCCCGGGATGAGATGGTGCGGGTTTATCGTGAAGATAGACGGTTCTTTGTTCCAGGCCTCACAGATGACTTGGTAGGGTGTCCGCCACCTCACGCCTTGAACCAGTCCCGACGAAAACTCTTCGATAGTTCATGGACTGAATCATCAGTATCTTCGGTGTTCGCCAATTCCTCAGGGCTCAACGCGAAGCCGAAAGGCCACGTGCGTCCATCTCTCCGAATTGCGTCAGGGCACGATCTGAACATTGGCTTGCTGTAGCATCGACAGCGAAACTCCCACGAGCTCAACCATGTCAGACACGGCCAATGTTTGCACATGGCTCGTGTTGGTGAACGGCGCTGAGTTGTGAATGTCGAGATCGGCGATCCGGACGTTCCCGCCGACATCCTGATAGGCGAGGAGATAGTGGTTGACCGGGTTGGTCTGCGCCACGCTGAAGTTGACAGCCGTTTCCGCTTTCGAAAGGGCGCTCGCAACAGCTGCGGCGTCGACGAAGGTTTGGTTGGCGCCAAGAACGAGTACGTCGGCGTTGCTGACAGTCACTACATCGTTCGGGCCGAGGTTATTGCTGAAGACAGCATTGCCGGTGGCGGCCTGAATGGTCGGTGTCACGTTGCGCAAGAGCCCGCTAAATGCTAACAATGAGAAGTCGACTGAATCGCCCGAAGCAGTAGTGAAATTCTGGACTACGCTTAGGTCCGCACTGGTGCCAATACCGAAGCCCAGGTTGGTTGTAGAATTGGAGACGGCGCCTCCCAGTTGGCCGGTCGCTTGCCCCCACCAGCCCAGTTGTGGAACGTCGTGGGCGTCGACGATGGAGCCGGCGACGCTGGTCTCGATGCCGCCCGGCGGCACGGGAGTAGGGCTACTGGTGCTGTTGCCAGCATAAAGCTCGACGCGAGTGGAGTGCATCCGGTCGGCCACCAGCAGGATGTCGTCGGCACCGCCTCCGGTATAGATGGTATCCGACATCGACACATTTTGGCTGCCGACGAAGGTATCGTTTCCGATCGAGCCGCCCAGCACATTGCCCTGCGCCTCGGAACCCACGATCAGCGCACCGACGCTCGACGCGACAGTGAGGCCATAGTCGAAGTTCGGTGCGCCGACCGGCATGATGAGCCCACCGAACGCATCGACGTGCGACTGATCGACCGCGGCGGTGTAGGTGGAAACACCGCTCGCGTCGGACACTGCGTAGATACCCATCGCAATATTCTGGTAGATCGAATTGACCGTATCCAGCGTCGCACCCGGAACATCGATGCTCGTCCATTGGGCGTCGCTGAACGAACCGTCGGCGTTGACCGTGACAGCGGCGACAGCCGAATCAACTCCAAGCGCCACCAGATTGAAGCCGCCCGGCACTGCAGTGATGCCGTCGAAATGGGTAAGGAGGCCGGGCTGATCGTCAATCGCATAGTACTTGAGGTTGGAGAAGATCCCCGTCGCGGAGTCGTAGTCCACCAGGTAGCCTTGATTGATGCCGGTCCCGTGGTTCGAGCCGCCAGCGATAGTGTAGGACGTGCTGCCGACACCATTCTCCCAAATTCCGTATGCGGTGGTAAGCTGATCAGTGCCGCCGAACGGTACGTCGAAGATGGTCCAGGTATGGGTCTTCATGTTATAGATGAAGGCGTTACCGGACGCTGGGACGCCCTGCAGGTCGTAGTCACCGACAACCAGATCACCCATCGTGCTGTGGGGAATGGTATCGAGCACGACGGCGCCGCCGACAGCGCTCGACGGCACATCAACCTGGCTCCAGGTCCCGCCGCCGGAGATTGGGCCCTGGTACATCATGCCATGATTTACGACCGTGCTTCCCGAATACTGATAGCTGCCGACGGCAATCACATCGTCGACGTCAAGGGACGGGTTGAAGATCGATGTGTTGGGACCATAGAAGGTCGAGGTTGTAATCGTCTGGCCAGGGAATTGGGGCGTCAGCAGATAGACGTGTCCGAGTGCTGTGTCTTGCAAGGGACCATCGTAGAGCAGTGCGACGGTCGCGGCGCTGCCGCCCAGCGGTTGATCGCCAGTCAAGACGACATTCCCGTCATAGTGCGCGCGAATGCCGGTGATGATGTCGGATTGGAACCCCGTGGCATAGGTCACGGCATTTTCCGAGGTGCCGGCATAGCTGTCGGACGACGCCTTTGAGACCAGCAAGCTCGAATTACCGATCACGTTCTCAACGGCGCCGACCAACGCAGGCAATGAGGGTGACATGCCTTCGGTGAGGCTGGTGAAATAAGCCGCTGCAGCCAGTTTGTAGTTGAGCACGGTCTGATCCGGGCTTTGAGCAGCAAAGTCGATCGCATAGACCATCGACGACAGGCTGACCCGGCCCGAGAAGAGTTCGCCTAGCCAATATGTGAGACCGGCCGCGTCGGCGACGCGATGGAATGAGTTTTCGTAGACCTGCTCGATGAACGAAGTTGCCAGAGCGACCTGCTGGGGATTGTTCGGGTTCAGAGGTTGCGTGGCCAGCAGGGAATATGGGGCGTTTTCCGGCGAGACAGCGAAGCTCGCCGAGATATTCTGAACGGCTTGGCCAAGAGACGTACCTTTGGCCAGTTGGGTGAAGCAGTCGGCCATCCAATAGTGCATGCCGGCCGCCTCACCAGCTCGGCCGAAATAGTTGACATAGAGCGCCTCGATCTGCGCCATCGCCTCCTGTACAGGAAGGCCGATCGACGTCGGGACCGGGATGGGCGTGTTGCCGAAGATGAAGTTGGCGTAGCTGCCATTGATGGCGATCGGATCGCCGGCGTTAGCCAGGATGGCATGACCGAAGCGGTCGACGCCGATCAGATTGGCGACGATCTGATCGCCTGTAACGCCCGATGCGATGGTTATTCCGTTCCCGGAGTTGCCGCTGATGTAGACCGCCCGCGGCGAACTCGGATCCGTCATGATGCCGCCGATCAAGTTGTTGCTTCCCGAACTCGCCAGCAATATTCCACCGGAGCTGTTGCCGAGAGCAGCCGTCAGCAGTGAGTTCGTGCCGACGGCACTATTGAAGACCTGATTGTCGTACGCTGCCACAGCAATGGCGATGCCATAACCTAGATTACCGGAAAAGGTATTCTGCGGGATGACAGACTGGAAGTAGCCGCCAATAATATTGTCGTGGGCGGTCCCAGAGATGAGCAGACCATTGTTGCCGTTGGCCAGGTCGGCAAGGCCGATGCCCGTGTCAACGGTTTTGCTGGTCCCCGTCGTGTTCAGGCCCACGATATTGGGGTCGACGGTGACCCCTGAGGCATCCCCGGCGATCTCGATTCCGTTGTTCAGATTACCGGAGAAAACGTTGGTGCGGATCAGGTTGTTGCCGCCCGTAGCGTCGATTAGAATTCCGTCGTTGCCGTTGGGGGCTGCCCCCTGAAAGGCCAGCAGCCCGCCGAAGGTATTGAACGTCGTGAATCCGCCAGCCGTCCCGGTGACGTAGATTCCGTTCGCGTTGTTGCCTGCCGAGACGTTGCCAAGCGGAATGACGCCGCCGACGGTGACTCCTTGGGAACTGCCATCGACCATGATGCCGTTCTGACCGTTGGCGACGATGCTGGCATTGTTGGCGCCAATTCCGAAGAAGTTGGCCTGGACCACCACATCGTCCGAATTCGTAATGTGAAGGCCGTTCCCGCCATTGCCGCTCACGACGTTGTAGTAAACGAATGGGTTGTTGACGAACTGGCAGCCGATCAGGGAGTTGTTGTCGGCGTCGAGGATCAGAACGCCGTCCGCGCTGTTGCCGACTGGAGCATTTCCACTCGCGTCGGTGCCGATGAAATTACCATTCAAGACATTGTCGTGTGACTGGTTCTCGATGGCGACGCCGTTCTGACCGTTGCCGGAAATGAGGTTGCCCAATGGCGGGACGACGAACACCGGCGCCGTCGTTCCTTTGTTGCCTGTCGGGTCATTGACCTGGTCTGTGGACGTGTCGATAAAAAGCGTGCCACCGATCGTATTGTTGCTCGATCCATCGGTGATCAATATTCCGTTATGGCCATTGGCAATGGCGGTGCTGCCATCGGCGCTGGTGCCAATGCGATTGTCGACAACGACGTTTCCCGAAGATCCGTGGAAGGCGATGCCGTCCAACGCATTGCCGGAAATGACGTTGGAAACCATGCCTGATGCGCCGGTTGGATTGATGCCGATGTTGTTGTTCGAGGATAGCGCGGAAACGTAGACGCCGTCACTCGCATTGCCAAATGCCGTTCCGTTGGCGTGCAAGCCGACATAGTTTCCGTCCAGCGTGATGTTCGAGCTGTTGAGCGTCACTCCATTTCCCGCGGCATTGCCGAGAGCGAGCCCGAGCAAGGAGGATCCACTGGACCCCGTGGAGAGCGTAAGTCCCGTGTAGCCGTTGAAATCCAACTCGACAACCGGCGGCCCACCAGCCACGAACGATGGTGCGGAGGTACCATCGATCTGGACCGTATTCGTGATCGTTGGCAGGTCGCTCGCGAGAGTAATTGCACCCGAAACGCCGAACTTAATGAGGTCGGTGCCCGTCGACGAGTCCGCATTGGCCGCAAGGATCGCGGCGCGCAGCGAGCCGGGGCCGCCGTCGTTGAGATTGGTTACGAGGAAAGTAGTCATGTCCCCCCTGTCAGGTCAAAGCATTACGTTGGCGCTAGCCGATTGTGACCGACGACAATAATATCACCAGCAAATCAGTCCCCCAATGCCGTTCGCTGCGACACGGTGGAGGCGCGGGTGACATTGCCACTTCTACCGTTCCAAATGTTCTCGTCACTTAACGAGAGGCACACGGTGTGACCAGCGCGCTTGGCCTTCTAGTAGCTCGTCACAGAGGTTTTGACGAGTTGAGCCAATGGAGAATTGGCAGGTCCTGAGGCGGGACGAGGACATCGATGCTTCGGGCGACGCTTGGCTGGCGGCGGATGAGGCCACCGTGTTCGAGACCGAGGACCATCTGATGGACCGAGGGAGGGCTGACGCGGAAATGGCGTTGCATGTTGGCCTCGGCAGGAGCCTGACCGAACATGCGCTTGTAGATGCAGACGAAGGCCAGGTAGTGACCTTGCGTTTCGGTGAAACGATGCGCTATCGCGTGATGATCGGCTGATATGAGGTGCAAGCGACCGAATGCCGTGATCGCAACGTCGCGCCTAAAGCGCTCGATTGCAAAAGAACGCTTGGTCGATTCCGGATGACTCGTCTTTCAACGCTTCATTACCATCAAGCTCTTAGCGAGCAGATCAGCTGAGGATCATTTGGCCTAGCTTGCTCGGCCTCGTACTGCTTCTGGTGGATGCTTTCCCGTCGTCGCCCAGCAAGTTGTCCGCGACCTACTGCTCAGAGATGGGCTGGTCGTTAGCGGTTGGCCTTTCGCTGTAGCGGCACATCAATTCCGTCGAGCAGCACTGGTGCCGACGCCAGCCTTCGCTATACCACCGGTATAAAGCGCGACGGACAATATCATGCTGGTTCTCAGAAACTTCGGATGCGTCTTCTACCTGCCATGCTCTGAGCGGACCAACTACGCGCGAGAAGTAGTCGAGTTTTGCCTATCGCACGTCCAGGGCGATCCGCTCGAGCGCGCCTATCAGCGCGGGCGATATCATCGAGAAGCGGCGCCAGCTGATGCAGGCGTGGGCCGACTACTGCCAGAGTCGTGAGCAGACGGGTCAGAACGTCGTGCCGATCAAGGCGTGGTGGCCGTCCTAACGGCGGGTCGGCAAACCGACGTCGCCAGGGCGCGCCTATTTGGGAAGTCGCGCGCCCCGCAGTCCGTTTGTTGGCAAAACGAGTCGCGTAAAGCCGGCCGCCAAAGGGTATTGCGCCAAAACGACTTGGCCTGTTAACCGGATGGTCACATCCATCGTGTGATTGCCTCGGTTGCTTTCCTAGCGCGGATCGCGGTCAGTTCCCGCTTAGACCCAGTTCGGCAGCCAATGGAAGCAGTCTAAGCCGGTTTGCGTATCTACCTTTATGGCGTTTTTCAGGCGTGGAGATTTTGGTGCTCAAATTTCTGCACAAAGCGTTTTGCAAAGTTGTAAATCTGTCTCAAGCGCTCGATCCTATCAGTAATAGGCGATTGGCAATGAGGGAATTCCACTTTGGAAGGACGAAATTAAATAGCACTCCGACTCTTTTGACCATTGAGTCCACCTCGCGATGCAACTTGCGATGCGTCATGTGTCCGCATGCAATAGGTGCGGTCGACCGACCAAAGCACTTCGATGAACAGCTGGTAAAGCGACTTACGAACTTTCTTCTGCGGTCGGACGCCGTCCAACTTCATGGCATTGGAGAGCCGCTAAATAGCCCCTCTTTTTGGAAGCTACTGAAGTCGGTACCTTCTCCTAGTGTGTGCGAGTCGTCTATTAACACGAACCTTACGGTATTGGATGATCATCGTCTCGACGGGTTGCTGAAATCCAATCTTAAGATCCTCAACGTCTCTTTGGATGCGGCAACGTCAAGCACCTACAGGAAGATTCGGGGGTTTGACTTCGAGGTTGTAGTCCGCAACATCGAGAGAGTGATCGCGGCGAAGAGGCAAAAGGGAACGATTTTTCCGCTTGTTTGCATAAACATGACAATGATGAGGACCAATATAGAGGAGGCCACTGACTTAGTTGTATTGGCGGCGAACCTTGGTGCGGATCAAGTCGCCCTTTGGCACCTGAATCGCTGGGAGAAGGACCAGATGGCCTTGTACCTGGTTCATAGGGAAGGATGGGTATTTGATTACGAAAAAGAAGGCTTATGGAACTACCCCGAGCTGTCTAACACTTGCATTAGGTCAGCTGAACAGGAGGCACTTCGGTTGGGAATAAAGTGGTGTGATGATCCAAATAAATCTCTTTACCTATCTGAAGCTTCAGGAGTTGATGATGGAAACGGTTAAGGATTGCCATTATCCGTGGACTTGGATGATGGTGACTGCGGATGGAAACGTCCGACCCTGTTGTTTTGCATCAGGCAGCCTGGGAAACCTTAACTCTGCGTCTGCAGAAGACATTTGGAACGGGAGCGTAGCTGTTGAGTTGAGAAAGTTCATCGTCAAGAATAAAGTGCATAAGATATGTGTAAATGCGCCCTGTAAATTTGTTCAGAATATGAAACTAGCAGAGCACGGATGATGAGTCCTGCCATTGCAGGCGGCAACGGTGGCAGTGGGAGTGTCAGGAAGATTGTGTGGGGGCGATCCGTGGGTAACCTGAAGAAGGAGACTCACGATGCCGATCAAGCTAGAACATCTTGACGAGCTTTTGTCCGGCTACGAGAAGCCGGAGGACCTGTTGGGCGAGGAAGGGTTGTTCAAGCAGCTCAAGAAGGCGCTGCTCGAGCGGGCGTTGGGTGCCGAGCTGACCCACCATCTGGGCTATGAGAAGGGCGATCCTGCCGGCCGCGGCAGCGGCAACAGTTGCAATAGAACCTACCCCAAGTCGGTGATGATCGAGGACGGCGCGGTCGGGACCGAAGTGCCGCGTGATCGCAACGGCTGCTTCGGGCCGCAGATCGTGCCCAAGGGCGAGACCCGCATGGATGGCTTCGACGACAAGATCATCTCGCTCTACGCCCGTGGCCTGACCGTTCGGGAGATCCAGGGCCACCTACGCGTGCTCTATGCGGTCGATGTCTCGCCGGACCTGATCAGCCGAGTCACCGATGTCCGGCCGGCTGATTGATCCGCATGGCGGGTGCAATCCTATTGCTGTTGCCGTGGCGGTCGGAGGCAACCCCAAACGAACTTTCGGCGCTGGTCGCCGTCGCGAACGCCGTTCGTCGGCTTCCTGACACAACGAGGTTGCCACAGAGCGTTGACGGTCAGTTCAGCGTACGGCTCCGGTGAGGGCCGCCTTGTTGGCGGATTAAGGGTGTGAGAAGCGAGCACGTTAAGTAGCAACTTAGCGAGCGCGCATGTCGACGGTTACAGTGTTGTCCGGCCCGGAACGCCGTCGTCGTTGGTCGGCGGAGCAACGCAGCCAGATTGTAGAGGAGAGCTTGCTCCCTGGAGCCGTGGTCGCGGTGGTAGCGCGTCGCCACGACGTGCATCCGAGCCTGGTGCACGCGTGGCGTCGGGAGGCGAGGCGATCGGCGGCTGAAGGCGTGAGCTTCGTTCCGGTGACGGTGGCGCCGGAGAAGAAGCCGGCGATGGCTGGAGGCTTGATCGAGATCGATCTG
>DASYDU010000158.1:0-2065 GCA_036499445.1 Lacipirellulaceae bacterium | reverse complement strand
CCACCAGCTGAAGAAATACGGCAGAAACGCCAGCGGGATCAAAAGGTGAAACAGAGTGATCGCAATGATATACGGCCAAATCAGTCGGCTTTCGGCGTCAACCAGCGGCGGGCGTGGAATGGGCCGCACGAGCGGCGTCGTGATCGACAGTTCGTCGAGCCGCTCTTCGGCCGCACGTTGCAGGGCCGGCGCTGCATCGATTTCAGAAAGTGCGGCCGGTTCGTCGGTTTCGATGTTTTCGGGCGCAATCGTGGTTGACATCAGCAGTATTCCAGCCGGCCCGAACCATCGCCTGCCGGTGGGTACGCCGACGATAAGGATATCGGTCGCGTGACAGGCGCAGAATAAGGAGTATAGGGGGCCAGAGTAGGAAGGTCAATTATGCGGCGCGAAGTGGACGACGAGTAATGGACGATCCTCACGCGGCCAAAGACGCGAGATTTGCGGCCGCGACGTCGTGACACAGCGGGAGAATTGCCGATTTTGCCGCGCCCAAAGGCATGCGGCGATCGCGGAGCCATGCAACCGAAAATCCGTTACCGTCGGTGCCCCCGGCATTTGAGCGAGCGCTGATCCTTCGACCCCGCAAGCTAAATTTGCGTAAGCAGGCCGACAGTTTATACGGACGGCCTGCCCGGAAAGAGATTGGCACACGGAAAGCCTCTTTATGCCCTCCCTCTCAGTTTGTTCGCCGGAATCGCAGCCCGATGGCATCGGCGAGCCGCCTGTCGCAACGATTCCCATGTTCCCGCTGGGTGCCGCGGAGAGTCGACATGACCTCGGGCGAAGTGATCCCGCTCCGACCGATCCAGTCGCGACAAAGCGCGTGCTGCATGTGATCAACGGCGAGCACTACTCCGGCGCCGAGCGGGTCCAAGATTTGCTCGCGCGTCGCTTGCCGCAATTCGGCTACGAAGTCGGTTTTGTTTGCATGAAGCCCGTACGATTTCCCTTGGCCCGCGAGACGACCTCTGCGCCGCTGGTGGAAATGCCGATGAAGGGCCGGTTCGATTTGAGCGTGGTCAAAAAACTCACGCGGCTCCTGCTCGATCACGACTACGATCTCGTCCACGCCCACACTCCACGAACTGCGATCGTGGGTCGGTTGGCGGCCCGAAAAGCGGGCGTGCCCTTTGTCTATCACGTCCACAGCCCGGCAGGCCGCGATTCAACGCGGCGGCTGCTAAACGCGCTCAACTCGCTGGTGGAATGGCATACCGCACGCAGCGCCGACCGGATCGTCACGGTATCGCCAAGCCTGCGCAGTTACATGATCGCGCGCGGCTTTCCGGCGGAGCGCGTGGTCTGCGTTCCCAACGGCGTCCCCTGTGCCGCTCTCGGCGTCGATCGCCCGGCGCCCACGGGCACCTGGATCATCGGCACGATCGCGCTCTTCCGCCCGCGCAAGGGAATCGAGGTGCTACTCGAGGCGCTGGCGTCGATGCGCTCCTGGGGCGCTCCCGTTCGCCTGCGGGCAGTTGGCGGCTTTGAAACGCTGGCGTACGAAACGTCGGTGCTGGCCCTCGTCGACCGGCTGGGGCTGGCCGATGCCGTCGACTGGATCGGCTTCACTCGCGAGATCAACGCCGAGCTCGCGAAGATGGACCTCTTCGTGCTTCCCAGCTTGTTCGGCGAAGGGCTGCCAATGGTCGTCCTCGAAGCAATGGCAATGGGCGTGCCGGTCGTCGCTTCGCATGTCGAGGGAATCCCCGAGGCAATTGCCCACCGTGAATCCGGGTTCCTCGTCGAGCCTGGCAGCGTGAATCAACTAGCCGCGGCGATCCGAGAATTTGTCGCAGGCGAGCTCGACTATCCGGCGCTCAGCCGCTGCGGCCGCGAGCGACATCACGACAAATTCTCCGACATGGCAATGGCCGGCAACCTGGCCGAAGTCTACAGCGCTATCTTGGCCGAACAAGAGGCGGGTTGAGGCAGCTTCGATTCACCACGGACTTAGCGCGCCGTGGCCGGCGGCTGCTGTTCGGCTTGTCGCGTCGGGGGCGCGGCCGGCGATTGAGCCGGCGCCTCTTCGACAACCCGCTTCCAGCCTAGCGGCGTGATCGGC
>DASYDU010000157.1:0-12107 GCA_036499445.1 Lacipirellulaceae bacterium | reverse complement strand
GAGCAGCTCGTTCGTTCCGGTCCAGAGGTCGAGGCTTTCGACGAAGTTGCCGAGCGAGCCGTGCCGATGGTGATTTTTGCCGTGGATGTCGGCGGCAATGGCGCCGCCGAGGGTGACGAATTTGGTGCCGGGAGTGACGGGAAGAAAGAAGCCGCGGGGGACAAACGTGGCCAGAATATCGGCGAAACTTACGCCAGCTTCGCACGTGAGCAGGCCGGTTTGTTCATCGAATGCGAGCAGACGATTGAGCCGCTCTCCGAGAACGACGGTCCCGCCGGCGAGCGTGGCCGCGTCTCCATAACTTCGCCCCAGGCCTCGCGGAATCATGCCGCTGGGCGAATCCTGGCTCAAGCACTCGCGCAGCTCGCGTCGTCTGGCCGGTCGGTAGACGCGCGCGACGCGAGGGTCGAGACCTCCCCAGCCTGTTAGTTCCAGTTCAGCGAACTTTGTCGACATCAAGTGACATCCCTCATGCGGCAACCATCAGCAATACGACGGTCAAGGCGGCGACCAGGTAACTGACCGGGTCGCGAAGCGCAAAGGAAATGGGATCGTCGGGCATCTGGCCGCGCTGGGCTACGAACCAGGCTCGCAGGCTCCAATACAGCACCAACAGGCAGACAAACCACAGGAGTTGTGGATGCGCATAGAGCTTTGTCACTTCCTGCGATTGGAGATAAAGAGCGAGCACTAACACGGCCACGCAGCTTGAAGCGGTTCCGACGGATCGAAAGAAATCGATGTCCGCGGTGACGTACGAGCGGCCCGCGACGGTGGTTTGTTCGGCCTTGGCGGCCAAAACCAAATCGGCGAATCGTTTGAGCATGCCCAATCCCAAAAAGAAGAACATCGAAAACGCGAGCAGCCAGGGCGAAATCACGACTTGAATCGCCGCCGCTCCGATCAAGACGCGATAAACATAGAAACCGGCCAGGAGCATCACGTCGAGCACGGCAACGCGTTTGAGCCACACGCTGTAACAGAAGTTCAAAGCCAAATATCCCAGCAACATCCAAGCGAATGTGGCAGGAAGAAGGAGAAGCGAAATGCCAAGCGCGCCGGCCAATAGACCGAGCGCTACGGCCAATGCCGAGCGAATCGAAATCATGCCACTGGCGAGTGGCCGCTGTCGTTTGCGCGGATGTTCGCGATCAAACGGCAGGTCGAGCAAATCGTTGCCGATATAGGCGGCAGACGCGGTAAGACTGAAGGCGACAAACGCAACGAGGCACGCCAACACCGCGGGGAGCGACGTGACTTTGTGCGCCAGGATCAACGGAACGATGAGCAGCAAATTCTTGGACCACTGGCGACATCGAAGTTGCCCGAACCAGTCACGGGCCATCGGCTTTCGACCGGCGGGCAGGACAATGACATCCGGCACTTCGCGAAGCTGATCCTGCAAAGCCTGCGGTCCATCGACGACAATCGCTCGCTCCGCTGAGAGCCAAATGGGAATGTCTTGCCGATGATCGCCGATATATGCGAATGGCACCCCGGCCGAGTGCTCGCGAATCTTGGCCAGCTTGCGTTCTCTAGACAGATTGGCTTGAGCGTCGCTCGCTATGACGTCGGTGAACAGGCCTAGCTCATTGCTTACTCGCTTGGCGATTCGATAGTTGGCCGCCGTGGCAAGCACCACCGGTCGTGCCCCATTCGCTTGCTCGCGCACGTAGCTTAGGACCGACTCGCGAAACGGCAACTGCCCGAGCAGATATGCGGAGGCGGCCGCCACGCGATCTTTGAAATAGGCCTTGCCGCCGAATAACCAAAGCGGCAGCAGAAAGAGCATCAGGGGACGATGCACGACGAGCCGCAGCAAACATTCATCCAGCGTGTCGGTCGACACGAGCGTGCCGTCCAGGTCGACGTACAGCGGCGGATGGGTTTCGGCTCCAGGCATTGCGAGCGACATCGGTCGGCGGCGGGGACGGATGCATTCAGGCCGGCGTTTCTGGGGCCAAGACGCCAGCGATCTCCATTAAGGAACTATAGGTCGGAAAATGGCGAATTTGCCGGGAAAGGCGACCAATCACACCCCGCGTTTCGGCCGCGGCACGGCGAAACACAATGTCAATTGTGAGCGAGAATCTCTTCCAACTGGGCGACGAGCGGTGAAATGTCGTTTTGCAGGATGCTCCAAAGTACGTCGCAATCGACGTCGTCATAGCCATGGATCAGCCGATTGCGCAGACCAACAATTCCATTCCAAACGATGGTCGGATGTTGCTTTCGGGATTGCTCCGAGACGCGCGACGCAGCTTCGCCCAGAATCTCCAACAATCGTGTCATCGCCAGATGGAACAAGCGATCGTTGTCGAGGTCTTGGCGCGAGCGCCCCGCTGATAGGGTCCGCTTCGCGGGCATGATCGAGCATCTGTTGCAGGCTCACCCGATCATCACGCCGCGACATACTGTACCTCGGCCTCCGCCAATACGTCATCCCGAAAATATTTGCTGAGTGAACCTGTCGTATGCAGGTCGACGTTGTGGCCAAGGAGCTTCGTCAATTCATCCTGGATTGCGAAGAACGACAATCCCGGGGTGCGGCCCAGCTGGAAATCGACGAGAACGTCGATGTCGCTTTCGGGTCGAAAGTCGTCGCGCAGAAACGATCCGAACAGCGACAATTTGCGGATATGATGTCGCTGACAAAACGCGGCAATCGACGAGCGCAAACCGGGCATGTCTTGGTACGTCATCGTAGGCCTCTCATTAATCATACCACACGCACTCCGAACGCGTAGCGGCTGCGCGAGTTGATCGCCAATCACACCCCGCGTTTCGGCCGCGGCACGCGGCCTTTCCACTCGGCCGGATCGCCCGTCTTGCGCTTGCCGCGGCGGCCTTTGCGGCCGCTTGGCTCCGACTCGCGAACCGCATCGACCGGTTTGCCGACCGCGTCGCGCATCCGTTCGATCCGGTCGCGGAGTGCGGCCGCCCGCTCAAACTCCATCGCGTCCGCCGCCGCATACATCTCCGCCTCGAGCTCGGCGAGGTATTCCTCGGTGATGTACTGCGTCTCGTCAGTGCGGCCGACCTTGGCGTTCGCCTCGGCGTGAGCGGCCGCCTCGGACTCGATGCCCGCGTGAATTGCCTTCTTGATCGTCTCGGGCGTGATGCCGTGCTCGCGGTTGTATTCTTCTTGCAGCTTGCGGCGGCGGGCCGTCTCTTCAATCGTCTTCTGCATTGCGTCGGTCATCTTGTCGGCATAAAGAATCACCTTGGCATTGACGTTGCGTGCCGCCCGGCCGATTGTTTGCATCAGGGACGTCTCACTGCGCAGAAAGCCTTCCTTGTCCGCGTCCAAAATCGCGACCAGCGAAACCTCCGGCAAATCGAGCCCTTCACGAAGCAAGTTCACTCCCACGAGCGCCTCGAATTTTCCCACACGCAGATCGCGGAGCAGCTCTACGCGCTCGAATGCATCGAGCTCGCTGTGGAGCCATTTGCAGAGTACGCCTTCGTCCGAAAAATAGGTGGCCAAGTCTTCAGCAAGCCGTTTGGTGAGCGCGGTCACGAGGACCCGTTCGCCTGCCGCAGCGCGCTCGCGAATCTGGCCGAGCAAATGGGGCACTTGCCCGCGGGCCGAGACGACTTCAACCACCGGGTCCAGAAGTCCCGTCGGCCGGACGACTTGCTCGATCACTTCACCGCCGGTCTGCTCCAACTCATACGGGCCGGGAGTGGCCGAGACATAGATGGTCTGCTGGGCCCGCTCGCGCCACTCTTCGAACCGCAACGGCCGATTGTCGAGCGCGCTTGGCAAGCGGAAGCCGTGCTCGACGAGCGTGATCTTGCGATTGCGATCGCCGGCGTACATGGCGCCGACCTGCGGCACGGTGGCATGCGATTCGTCGACGAACAGTAAATAGTCTTTGGGAAAAAAGTCGAAGAGCGTGTTTGGCGGGCTGCCTTCCTTGCGCCCGGAAAGCGGCCGACTGTAGTTTTCAATTCCCGGGCAGTAGCCCATTTCGAGCATCATCTCGACGTCATAGCGCGTGCGAGCGCTGAGCCGCTGGGCTTCGAGCAATTTGCCCTGTGACTTGAACAGCTCCAGTCGCTCACGCAGTTCCTTGCGGATGTCGTCCACGGCCGCGGCGACGCGTTCCTCTGGCAAGACGAAGTGCTTGGCCGGGTAGATGAAGACCTGCTCCAGGCGGTCGATGGTTTCGCTCGACGTGGGATTGATGATCGAGAGCCGCTCGATCTCGTCGCCCCAGAACTCCAGCCGATACGCGAACTCCTCGTAGGAGGGCCAAATCTCGACCGAATCACCGCGCACACGAAACTTGCCCCGCTCCGGATCGGTATCGTTCCGCTCGTACCGCATGTCGACGAGCTTCGTGAGCACGGCGTCGCGGTCGATCACCTCGCCGACTGAGAGGCCCACCATCATCGCTTTGTAGTCCTCGGGCGATCCGAGGCCATAGATGCAGGAGACGCTCGCCACGACGATCACGTCCCGTCGGCTCACGAGCCGGCTGGTGGTCGCCAGCCGCATCCGGTCGATCTCTTCATTGATCGAGGCGTCCTTCTCGATGTAGATATCGCGCTGCGGGATGTACGCTTCGGGCTGGTAGTAGTCGTAATAGCTGACGAAATAGCTGACGGCGTTGTACGGGAAGAATTCTTTGAATTCGCTATAGAGCTGGGCGGCGAGCGTCTTGTTATGCGAGAGGACGAGCGTCGGCCGCTGGACTGCTTGGATCACATTGGCCATCGTGTAGGTTTTTCCCGAGCCGGTCACTCCCATCAGTACCTGCTCGCGGCGGCCGCCCTGGAGGCCGTCGATGAGCGCGCGGATTGCCTCCGGCTGATCGCCGGCGGGCTTGAACGGGGCTTGCAAGCGAAATTCCACTTCTGTTCCTTAAACTCTTGGACCGATGTCAGCGAGCAGGACCGTCCTCGACAGCGGCCATCGCCGTCCGTCCCAGCAGCAAACTTCTCTTACTCTCCAACACCATCAGCCTCTTCTTCAGACTCGCGATCTCTTCCTCGACGGCAAACAGCGGATCGGTCACGGCTTGTTGCAATGCGATTTCGTCGCGGCTGATCCGGTGAAACACCGGAATCATGAGCGTGATTGCCGCCACGAGGATCGAAATCACGCCCGTCAGTCGCCAATAGCCCTCATTGTTAAAGAAGCCAAAGACAATCCCGGCTGCCATGAGTGCGGCCAACCCAAGAATCAGTTGATATGCGACGAGGTACGCCCAGCGGTAGCTGCCCGCCAAATTCGCCATGAACAGCATCGACAGATGGGCACATGCCACAGCGAAGAACGAAAGTGAGGCGGTTGTTTTCCAATACGTTTCCGATTCAACTTTCGCCCAAACACCGACGAGCAACAGGCAGGCCGCCAGCCCCGTCAGCACCAATCCGGCGGTCGGCAGTATTCTATGCCCGCGAGTCAAGCACCCACCGCACGCCAGCCCGCAGACGCTGGCACCGGCGATCGTCGCCGTCGTGAGAAAGATTCTGATCTCGAGCTCCCAATTCTGGCTGGGGATGCCGATCGCGATGATGCCCAACACCGCCGCAACGACAATCGACGCAATGAACAGCCGCAGAAACAGTTTGGTCAATCGCTGCGATGTCATTGAAACGGCCCCGCTTACGGCATCGTGTCCGTGGGTACCTGCGACGCGCCGGCCACTTCCTGCTGACTCGGTCGCGGCAGAAGATACGGCTTGATGCGCTCAAAAGTCCGCGGGCCGATGCCACGCACCCGCCGCAGGTCGTCGTTGTCCTTGAACGGGCCGTTCACCGTGCGCGAGTCGACAATTCGCCGGGCGAGCGTCTCGCCCACCTCCGGCAACTGCGAGAGCTCCGGCCACTCGGCTTGATTGACGTCGACGCGAAAACGCGCCTGTAGCGGCGCGGCTCGATCGATTTCAATCAACCCGCCGCGAAAGCCGCCTTGGACGACGAAATACGCGGCCATGCCGACGAGGGACAGCACGACCAACCCGGCGACGACGGCCTGATCCGCGTGTCGCAGCAAAGGCCGCCGCGCGCTTTCTTTCGCCGGTTGCTTCGCTCGTTTACTGTCGGGCATACTAACACCTGGAAAGTTCCATGTGGCAGTCAGTCATTATTGTCGCCTGGCGAGCCGATTCCTAGTCGCGTCAACCTGCTTGCTCGAACAGACCAAGGAACGGATTTGCCATGACCAACGACTTCCACCAACTCGAATGGTCTGCCGAGATTGAAGACGATCTGCGGCAATTAGTCCGGCTGGCGGTGCGCGAGGACTTGGACCGCGATCACGACTGGACGACGCTGGCGCTGGTCGGCCCGGATCAGCGGGGCAGGGCCGCGTTGATTGTTCGTGAGACCGGAGTAATCGCTGGACTGAGAGCCGCGCCCGTGCTTATTGATGAGATGCACGCGGCTATTGATTGGGTGGCCGAGATCGCCGATGGAGATGGGGTGGTGTCTGGCACCGTTGTTGCAGAACTATCCGGCTCGGCCCGCGACATGCTCGTCTGCGAGCGGCCTCTCTTGAATCTGCTGGGCCATCTTTCCGGCATTGCCACGCTCACGCGTAAATACGTGGAGCAAGTCGCCGGCACTCAGGCCCACGTTTACGACACGCGCAAGACCACGCCCGGCTGGCGTCGGCTGGATAAGTATTCCGTTCGTTGCGGCGGCGGACGCAATCACCGCACCGGACTGTTCGACGCCGTGCTAATCAAGGACAACCATCTCGCGCTGGCTGCCAGCGAAGGGCTTACGCCGGCCGAGGCCGTCCGCCGCGCGCGCGATTTTCTCCAGCAATCCGCGGCCCAGAGAAATAGTGAGCCACTGTTGGTCGAAATCGAAATCGACGGCCTGGAACAGTTTGAAGATGTGCTCCGCGCCGCGCCCGACATCATCCTGCTGGACAACATGCCGCCGGCAGCGCTCCGCGAGGCCGTCGGCCGCCGCAACGCCCTCGCTCCGGCAATCGAGCTGGAGGCCTCGGGCGGAGTCACGCTCGATACGATTCGCGAGATCGCTCAGACGGGCGTCGAGCGAATTAGCGTCGGCGCGCTGACCCACTCGGCGCGGGCGCTGGACATTGGCCTGGATTGGTGCTCGCCTGCTTGAATTCCAGGGGCCTTGCCGAGGGCTCACCGGAAGCGACCACGCTGAAAGTGCGAGACATCTGTTGTCCAAATGCGATTTTTCTTGGACCCGGATGTGGCTTCCACGCCACACCCGTGGAATGCGGGCCACGCGGTATGCGCGAGTCGACCGCAAATACCTCAACCATTGGCCGTGCGGGCGGGCTGGATTTCCGCGTATTTGACTGCCCCGGCAGGCGCAGTAGGTTTGATTTGGACTGACGCCTTTGGGGAGGGGCGTTGGTTCACGACGCGGCGGGTCGAGCTGGGAGCTAGAGGGGACCCCGCCGCGTCATTTTTTTGCGCACGCGGCTGTCCGCATGTCTTCGACCGCCGTTCTAAGGTCGCCAAAAGATTCGGCGCTTACAAAAAAAGGTGTTTGACAGGCAGTGGGGCGGTGGTTATAAGTAAAGATTAGCGGCGGGATAATATATACCGCCGACAGTTTCGATTTCTTTGATTCTGCTTAACGTAGCGATTTTTTCGGCAATTGGAGCGACCTCATGAGTGTCAGATCGGCAGCGGCGAATTAATTCGCAGCGCTGTTGGCTAGACATTCGGGATCCGCTGGATCAGGTCCTTCGCTTCTCGCCGGCTACGTGTTTCCGCCAGCCCTGGGGTTGCCCCGTTGCATTGGCGTGACGTTTCCGACGTGATCACTATGGCCCGCGATTAGCCGTCTCGAAGGGTGCTTGATTTGCGCCCGTATCTCCGGCCCTCGGCGCGATCAGGCACTAACGCATTTCAGGCGGTTTCGACAACTGTCTGGTCCTGCGCCCCGTGCCGCGCGGATCGTTCTCGTCTCGCTTGCAGGCCGATCTTTCTGGTGCCGTCCCCGGCGCGGTGAATCCGTAGCCGAGACTGCGGCGACATTTGCCCCAGTTGGCGTTTCCCGCCGGCGGCAGCCCCAGCTTCGTCAGCAGATCCAATCGCCCCCTAAGGCATTGGGCGTGCGGCGAGCTCACCAGATCAGCATTAATTACCCAACGATTCATTTGTCCCTGGCTTGAAGTCGGACGCACCGCGCCCGTCGCTTGCCGAGGGCCCCGTTTCCCCGAAGGAATTCACCGATGATTTGCCACCGTTTTTGTGTTCGATTTCAAAATAGTCCCGCGATCGCGGCCGGGTTGCTCGCTGTCACGCTGGCGGCCGTCCTTGCGTCCGCAGCTTTCGCGGACACGTCGCCCGACTCGTTCAGCGTGCGACTCAGCGAAAAGCAAGGCGCGCTGCAGAGCGATGCCGACAGCATGATGAGCTACATGTCGCGCGATCTGGGCTTCGATCGAATGCTATCCCGCAACCGTCCGTACCTCGAATTGACAAATAATTCGACGTCGCAGGACCCGATTACCGATTTTCACCTCGCCCTTGGTGACTCGCGTTTTAACTTCGACTGCGCCGCGCTGGGAGCATGCGCCGTGGCGTCGAAGACGTCGACGGTCGATTTAGTGTCATCCCAGTCAGATGGCGGCGACCAACTCGATATCAATTTTCCCGACGGTCTAGCGCCTGGCGCCACGGTCCGTTTCCGAATCGCCTTAGGGTTTGATGCACAATACAAAGGCGACAAAGACTATTTTGCAACTCCGGACTTTCGTACCGTGTTGTTTCACATGGACGGAGGGGACTTCTATCCGATCAACGCGCCGTCTTCGGGCTCTGGCGATGCGGAGATGACCGTCAATTTTGGGGCGCTCACCGCCGGCCCAGTTTCCTTCGACTCGCTGGACAACTTTCCGGTGTCGCCGTTTGCCGGCCGATACTACAACAATATCTATCACGCCTATGGCGCGACAGACCCGGTCCAAGTGTTTGAGGGACTGAGCGGTAGTGTGGCGGCAGGAGTGCCGGAGCCGAGTACCGCCGTACTGGCGGCCGCCGGACTATTGATTGGCTTAATTCCCGCAGTTCGTCGTTATCGCCGGGGCTAATTGACGATTGATGCTTCGGCTGACACACCATTGATCGACCGCGCATACGTCATGAAGCGACATCATCCAAGGCGTGAGCCGGGGCTATCGTGCCGTCGCCGGCACCGGCAATGTCGTCGCCGCCAATGTTCGCCTTCGCGACGATCGCGGCGCGGCTCTGTGCCTCGTCAAGACGGCCGGCGCTTCAAGTATCGCCGCGCCTAACTCAGCCGCGACGCGCGTCTCCCGCTCGCAATCTTGCCAGCAGGCATTGGGGCACGCATGGCAAGCTCTTCCGAATAGGTAAATTCTGCGGGCTTTTCCTTGCTTGCAGGTTATTCCGACTGTGCTCTTTATAACGAAAAAGAGCAAAGTACCGATTCTAGCGGCACCGATGTTTGGGAATGATCGAAGGCGCACAGCGGCGAACTTGCCCGCAAGGCGCTACGCTGCGGTGCCCTCGATCTGCCGCGGTCCACGCATCTAATTGTGGCTCCGCAGGCCCGCGTTCGCGGCGGCCCATTTGGGTCGGCACCATTGCTACGAGGGGGGATTCAAAGATGAGACGCATAGTTCCTGCGCTGGCTTCGCTAGCAGTCTCGCTAGCGGTTTTGGCCGGATCGCAAACGACCAACGCCCAATCGTTCACTCGGCCGGCAAGCGGCCCAGCCGTCGTCGCGAAAGTGCCGCCGCTGGCGCTCGCCAAACGCGACACCCAGGTGAAACCCGCCGGCTATGACGCGCCAGGCGAGTGCTGTGCCGGGCCCGGCGGATGCGACGATTCGTGCTGCGATGAGGGCCGTTGCGACAGCGGCTGCTGTTGCCCCGGCGGCTGCGGCGATTGCGAGGGCGGCTATGGCTGCGGCAGTTGCGGCGGCGGTTCATCCTCTGGTTGGGGCGATTGGTGCAACTGCTGCAGCATGGGCGGCGGCTCCTGCAATTCGCGTCCCTGGTTCGTCACCGCCGATTACCTATACGTTCGCGCGAGTTTTAGCGAAGCCCCGGCGTATCTGATTCACGACGAATCAAACATACCAACCGTCACCGACACATTCCACGATTTGGACTTTCAATATCAATCGTCGTATAGATTCGGCGCCGGCTATCAGCTTGCCCGCTGTGGAGAACAGGTTCGATTCTTGTTCACCCGCATGAGTAGTTCCGCCGACGCCACCGCCAGTTCCGATACGGACACGATCCGCGGACCTTTCGAGACCGACCCGGGTCCGGGCGGCGTGTTTACCGCACACGGACAGGTTGACACCTGGTCGTACGACGTCGAATTCGCGAAGACGATTCCGCTCGGCGGCTGCGGTCAGGGATGCGGCCGTTGCCCGGCTTGGGACATCACTTGGGAAGGCGGCTTCCGCTTCGCTCAGGTTCGCAACTCTCGCAGCTATCTTGGCGTCCCCGCAGATACCGAGGAAGATCCAATCTTGTCCGCGACGACAAAAATGGACTTTCAAGGGGGTGGCCCGCGGTTTGGCGTCGAAGGCCGCCGCTACTATGGCGAGCGCCAATGGCTCAGTACTTATCTGAAGGGTGACATCTCGCTCTTGATGGGTCACGTCGACGTGAAAGACCACCACCTGACGTCCGACACAGACTCGGTCATCGATCAGTCGGCCAGCTTCCGCAATATCATCCCTGTCACAGAAATCGAGGCCGGCCTCACCGGTCAGCTCACCAGCTCTGTCACATTATCGGCCGGTTACTTATTCAGTGCGTGGCACGATCTGGGATTCCGCGACGAGTTTAATATGTCGAATATCACGGCCTTGAACACCGACTACGACGACGCGAATATCCTGAGCTTCGACGGCTTCTTCGCGCGGCTGGAAGTCGCATTCTAGACGAACGAATGATTGGCGGGCGCCACGAATCAACCAAGACGTGCGCCTTCGTCTCCTGAGGGCCGATCTCCGTCCGGGAGGTCGGCCCTTTTTTGCGCGCTCGCGCGCAACACATGGCGCAATCTCAAGCCTCGACCCTGGCCGCCGACCACTGGCGCCTCGCCTTAGTGCGTGGCGATGAACCGGTCGCGGCGCGCGCGGCGCTGGGCTCGCAAGCGCGCGCGGCGTTTCGTCTCGCTCGGCTTTTCGTAGAATTCGCGAACGCGCATCTCTTTCTTGATGCCGCTGCGTTCGACCAGCTTGCGGAAGCGGCGGACCGCCTCTTGCGCTGATTCTTTGTCTCGTAACGTCAGTTTGACCACACTACCTCCGACTTAAACCGAATTGAATTGACCCCGCCCGCGGACGGACCCCGCGGCCGATTCTACTTACTTCGGCCGCCCGTGGACCATCGAGGCAGACATTGCTTGGAATCAGCCATTGTAGCGAAACTTGGCCCACGTCGTCCACACCACCCGTGCAAATCGGTACATCCGGCAGACTGCGTCCGGAACTTGCCGCAGGGAAAGCCGACGGAAACCGCATTATGCGCGTCGCCGGCCGGGTCGGGCGGGGGCGGCCGCCGGCTAATCGCGCAGCGCGGCAAACCTTGCCAGGCCGGGCCGCGAAGTGGCGACTTCTGCCGAGAACCGCATCTCGGCCCACGCCGCGGGCTGCCGATGGATTCTTGCGGCGAGAATTGTTGATCGAAGATCGAAGCTTGTTGATCTTCGGACAAATCAATCGCCAACCGGTAGATTCGGCGCTTGGTCCGAAAAGCTTCGATCGGCAATCTGCAATCAACAGTTCCACCATGTCGACTCCCCGCGAACTTTTGGACCGCCTCGACACTCGTCACGACGAGCTGATCGAAAAGCTCGACAATCTCAACGCGCAGATCGAAAAGGCGCTGGCCGAGATCTTCAAAAACCGCGCGGCCACCACGCGGGAGGCCGCGCTCGCCACGGTCACGGTTGGGGCGACGGATGCCGCCGCTCGCCGGGCCGCGTAACGGCGTTGCGGATTTCACCATAGAGGTCACGGAGTTCACGGACTTTGGTGAACTTCGTCTGCCGGTGGTCAGCCCTTCGGTCGTTGCCATAGAACGCCTAAATGCGTGTGGGTTACAAATTGCGAATATGTCGGTGTTTTCTCCATAGAACGCCAGAAGTCGGGGTGCGAGACGTTGGGAG
>DASYDU010000156.1:0-18556 GCA_036499445.1 Lacipirellulaceae bacterium | reverse complement strand
TGAGCTGTCGCGCCGCGCCAAAGTTGTGGCCGTCGACTTGGAACTGCACGAAGCCGGTGGCCGTGCTGCTGCCGGAATTGGGGCTCACCGTCGCGGTGAAGTGGAGATTCTGTCCGTAGATCGCGCCCGACGCATGGTCCGACGAGATCACCGTGTGCGTCGACGTAATTGACGCGACGTTGACCGTCACCGGCCCGCCGATATCGGAGATGATTCCATTGGCGGTAACATCGTCATCGCCTCGTCCGCCATCGACGAGGTGCAGGACGAGGTTTCCGCCGACGATTTCCATTCCGGTGCCGCTCGCGCTATCGAAGTCGGTCTGGTGGCCGAAGAGGTAATCGTACCAGTGCTGAGTTCCGACCGCCGGCGTGGCGCCATACTTGTAGTAGTCGCCGATCGAACTCGTGTCGAGTCCGGAGATCGTGACGTCTGCCGACGCGCCAGGTTGCAAATTGGTGATTTGAAAAGTCACGAAGCCGAGCGGAAAACTGACGCCGGCCGGAGGCGCGACCGTCGACGTCGTGGCGACGGATGCCGTGATCGCGGTTCCCGTTGGAGAGGTAACAAAGAAAGTCTTGCTGGTCACCGGATTCTGCAAGATCGCCACGTTCGTCAAACTATTGCTGTCCAAGACCTGCACGCTTGCCGAAAACTCCGACGTGTTCCCCGAGGGATCGGTCGCCGTAGCGCTAAGGGCTTGGCCCACCAAGGCCACGGTCGATAACGTGGTCGCGAAACTCGCCGTCCCGTTGCCGTCGGTCGTCACCGTCGCGAAGCCGAGATAGAACTCCCCTTCGCCGAATCCGGACGGATCGGCCACAGGACTGCTGAAAAACTCGACGCGGAACGTGGTATTCGGAGTGCTTTGCAGCGTTCCACCAACCGTCGTCTGCGTGCCGCTCGAAAACGCAGTCGCGATCTGCGGAAAGTTCTGCAGGTTGTTCGGGCCGGTGTCGGCGTCGTTGGCGTCGTTCGGAGTGACGCCGCTCGGAAGCTGACCGGCGGCGTTTAGATTGATGCCGAGCTGACTGTTCGCATAGATCGAATTGCCGAGGATCGAGTTTCCGGTTCCGAGCTTATCGATGATCACACCGTCGTGCGTACTGAAGGCAATCAGATTGCCAGCGCCCGGGGCCATGCCGCCGATACGATTATTGCTCGCGTTCTGCGTGATGACGCCATCGCCGTTGGGGAGCGACGCATTGCCGATCGGATTGGTCCCGATGAAGTTGCCCGCCACAATGTTCCCGTTGTCGCTGATATAAACACCAGCCTCGGGATTGCCAGAAATCAGATTACGTTCCAAGGTGTCCGATACACCGTCGGAATTGGTTCCGATACGAGTGCCCGTGCCGCTAATCAGGAAGACGCCCATGCGACCGTTGCCGAGCACCGTGTTGCCGTCGGCACTGGTGCCGATGCGGTTGCCAGCGATGACGTTGTTCTCAGGCAATTCGCCCGGCTGACCGAGCTCGAGTAGGACGCCGGCGGTGTTGTGGCCCGAGATGACGTTGCCCTCGGCCGCGTCGCCCGTCCCGTCGCCATCGGTGCCGATCACGTTGTCATCGCTGCCAAAGATGATCACGCCATAACTGGCTTGAGAAGCCAGCGGAAACGCGGCGGTTCCAGCCAGGTTTGTCCCCAGATAGTTCCCCTGGATCACGTTGCCGCCCAGCCCTTGCATCCAGATTTCACCGTTCGCTCCGGACACAAAGCGATTGATCGCCAAACCACGAACCGTGGTTCCGCCGGACGTAATAAACAAGCCGTTGCCGCCGTGTGCCAAGCTACCGTCGAGCTCGATCACTGGCGCGCCGGCATAGCCGGACTGCGTCGTTGCGTCGATCACCACCGGATCGGTGATGCCGGGCAGCGGCGAAAGCGGCTGAATCGTGTGAGCTCCAACCCCGGGAATGGAAAAGCGAATCACATCCGGCCCGCCAATGTTCGGCGTGGCATTGGCATCGAGCATGGCCTGCCGCAGCGAGCCGGCGCCGCTATCGAGCGTGTTCGTGACCAAAAAACCAGTCGGCTCGGTCGCAGCCGAATTCAAATTTTCGATGCCTGTCCATTGGATTGGTTTGCGATTGCTGCTCGTCACATTGCCCGCACCAACACCTGTGATCTGGACCGCTGCATTCTGCGCCTGGCTGAGAAGCAAGTTAAGCGTATCGCCGACGCCTTCGCTTGGTTCGCCCGCATCGATCTCCATCGTGACGGTCGTTTGCGGTCGCGCATAAATCGTGTCCGGGCCGCTACCGAGCGTTAGGTTTAAGCCGAGGCCCGCCGGACTGTCGGCCAGGTTGCGGAACTGTAGTGAGCCACCGGTGCCAAACAGCGTATCGCCCGCGGTGCTGCCCAATGTGCCGTCGACGCCGTCCTCGATGTGGAAGATCGAGCCCGTCGTATTCGCCGTGTCAAAGACATAGAGACGTCCGCCGTCGGCGCCGCCATCCAGAATGACCTGACCCTGAACCAGTTTCGCGTTGCGGAGATCTAATCCGACTTCGAAGGCGTCGATGCCGCCACCACCCTCGAACGTGAGCGTTTCGCCGCTCAGAACAGTTTCTACGAAGAATATATCGTCCTGCGCGTCGCCCGACACAGATACGTTCTCGGCGCTCGTCGTGTTGAGGAACAACGGGCGGGGTAAGTCAACGCGCTGGGTGAAGAACAGGTCGCCGACGCGCGTGTAGAACCAGGTGCCGACGGCCGCATTGTTGTACAGCTTGACGGTATCGGTCCCGCCACCGCCATCGAACGAAAACACCGTCGTCGGATTGAAAAAGCTGGGACCGAGGTCCTCGTAGAAGGGCGCGAACTCGAGCAAGTCGGCTCCCTCGCCAGCCGCGATGGAAAGCGTCGTGCTTGGACTGAGGTAGCTATCCATGCTGAACGTGTCGCCGCCACCGCCGGCGTTGACGTTGAGCATTTCAACATCGCCCCCCACGCCTATGGGCGCCGAGCCGAGGCCGCTCACGTTTGTTGTGCCTGGCCCAAAAAAATTGGAAAAGCGGTAGTCGATCGGCAGCAAAGAGGCGGAGTCGTCGATCGTCACACTGTCGCTATCGTCGCCGCCACCCAAGCCCAGATTGCCGTTGAAGGTCAAGTTACCTGCGTCGTCGTGTGGATAAAGGAAAAACTGATCCTCGCCCCCATTCGTGAGAATCGTATTTTGATATCCGGAGAATGTGGTGGAAACTCCATGGATCGAGACGGTATTCGAATCGTCGCTGGCGTTGATCGTAACGCCGCCACTGATATTGGCGAAGTTGATGATGGTGTCACCCACCGCGAAAAAACTTAGATACGTAAGCTGTGTCGGCGAGAGGTCGAAGGTGGTAAAGAGACCGGCCGTTTCGTCGACGTCCAGAAAATTCAGTCCCCCGCCCAGGTCGAAATTGGCGGCGTAGGTCAGAATTTCGGGACTAACATCGTAGCGATTCTTGAAGTCCTTCAGATTCAGCGTGTCGCTTCCGCTGCCGCCTTGGATGCTGAGGTCGGAGTTGAAGCTACCCTTGACGTTGATCGTGTTGCCGAGGGTGCCACCCAACCCGGTGTAGAGTGTCACGGCCTCGACACCGCTATAGTCAGTCTCCTCCTCCACAAGGTTGAGCTTTTCCCGGAGTACTTTCTCGGGACCGACAGTCCACTTGGTGGCGCCGCCGTCGGCGTAGTCATCTAAATAGAGCGTGTCGTTGTCGGCGCCGCCGTCGAAGATGACGTCGGCTTCGAAGCCATTGGGGACAATGCCGTCGAGGCTGCCCATACCCACGTGAAGCCTGTCCGCCCCGCCATTGCCCTTAATCGTCACCCTGGACTGGATGGAGCCAAATCCCGACGTCGCACTGGGGTCCAGGAAGATGACGTCATCGCCGTCGCCACAATCAATCGTGGCTAGTGTGTTTTCATCGAGCGAGTGCAGGTCGATAATTTCGCCAGGGGAAGCGCCAAAGACTTTGAAATGGGTAATCGTGGTCGTGTTCGCTGCGTAAATGTCAGCACCGCCGGATTGGGTGAAAAACCTGAGGTTTTCCATTTCGCCATACGACGCAACGAAGATCCCGCTGCTCCGGATCGTAGGCGCATCCACCTCAAAGACGTCGTGCCCGGGCGAGCCATCGATCACCAAATCGTCGTTGCCCTCATTGGCATTCTCGTCGATGTAAATCGGAATCGGACTACTGAGCGGATGGATCTCTATGGTGTCGTCACCTTTGCCCAATTTAATATCGATTTGCTTCACCCCGTGGGGAGCGGAAGTGGGATCGTAGAGATCGAACTTGGAATCGAACTCGCTGGGGTCGATTCCGGGGACGGGCGTTTCGGGCACCATCAAGACTTGCAGGACGCCGTTGTTCGACGACAAATCGATATGGTCGAAGCTGTCGTAAAGGTCCAAACTCCTCAGATCGATCCGCAGCGTGCCATCGGCGTCGAGCGTGTCGTAAAACGTGGCAATCGACGATGGCAGCTGGATCGTATATCCATAGAGGTCCTGCAAGAGCAAGGCCACCGTGTCGTCGATAAGTTTATGCTCTGTAGATGAGCTCGCATTCATCAGCCTGGTCGCGCCATAGTAATCCCGTCCGCTCGACGAGGTATAAAACGCTCCAGAATCCGCAAAGTGTATCGGGCCACCAGAATCTTTGGTGCCGTTGACAGATGTAAACAGCGTGTGCACATTGGCCGTATCAACAGTCCAATAAAAGCCAATAGTATGTGCGGGAGATTGGTCAGTAGCCGGGATTAGATTCTGCCTGTCAGGCGTCCCGTTAGGCGACCCGTCGGTCACGGTATTGTGCGCCGCAGCCAGGAGCTGCGGCGCGTTAGAGTAGATCCCAAAGGCATGGCCCAGCTCATGCTCCACAACCGTGTATAAGTCATATTTTTTCGATGGAACATCCGGGTATATGACGTTCGATCCCCCGACAAAGGCGTTGGTAGTATCATCTCCATCAATCCCAACGCCGGTAATAATGCCTTCGAAGTCGCTAAAGTCGTGCGGGTTCGGGTCGAGATAGTAGCCGGCGGCAATGTTTTGGGGCGAGTTATCAGGGAGCCACGATTTCCAATCGATTACAATGTGCGCACCCGACGGCGTTAGGCCTTTGGTCGCAGCCACGAGCGCGCTCTGATCAATAGATGTGTGCCCTCCGACGCCGGCTTGGGGAGAGACGGGAGAGTCTGACATCGAAATATTGACGTTATACGTCTGGTTCAGATTGGTATAATTGAAGCTGGTTATCACCCGCTCCCAGTCGGCGATCGCGGTATCGATCACTGCTTTGGCCTGGTCTGCGTAGTTACCGAATGCCAGGCTAAAGTTGTTGACGCCCAAGTCGCGATTGGTCCATATGACGCTGGGGGGCGTCACGGACAGCATCCGCCGATCTTCCAGCACTTCGAAGCCCAAGTCGCAAGCGCCCAGTGCTCGGCGTGTAGTGCTTCGGCGATTAGCCCGAGCGGCCCGGCGGCGCAGAAAAGATCGTTTCCGACGCATGGTGGTCCCCCATTGCAACGGTTCGTGAGAAGAGCAGGATTGCAGTGGGTATGACTATAACCGCATGACAACCCGTTGTGCCAACGAATGTAAGGCATTTTCTTGAGAATTTGGGAGATTTGCGGTCGTGCGACAACTTGACGCTCAATGAAGGCGCGCCGCTCCGACGTGCCACAGACGCACTTGAGAGCCGTTCCGGTCAGATTTCCCAAGAATGCCGTGCATCGGATGCAAAGATGTATCAACAACTTGTCTCGCCGGCATCGCGCGACCCGCGCCCAGTAACGACCCAGTTCTCGCCATGAGTCGCGAAGCAACCCTCGTCATCTCCGGCGTTTTCGATCGCGCCCGAGCGACAACAATTCCTTACCCAGCTCGATGAAATTGCCAATAGTTGGCACGCCCAAGTCGTTTGCGATTGGACGCAAGTAGTGCGTTCACAGAGCTTTACGGATGAGAGCGGCGAACTCCGTTTTCATGCACGGCCGACCTTCGAAACCAGGCCTTGCAGGCCCGAGCCCCTGCCGGGCGCGCTGTTCTATCCCGCAAGACTCACTCTTTCATGAGACTAGTGAGCGGCTCCTTAACGGCCTCGGCCCAGATCTCGTAACCCTTCGTCGTCGGGTGCAGCCCGTCGCTCATCACGTCCTTGGGAATCGACCTATCCTCAGCCAGGAACTTCGAGCCGATGTCTAGATAAGTGATGTGGTTGTTGTCGTTGAGCGCCGAGATCATCTGATTGATCTCGGCCAGCTGCGCGCGAACCGGCGAACCCGGCGTGCTCCGCGGAAAGATCCCGAGCAAAAGTATCTTGGCGTTGGGAAAATCCTTGCGTAGCTCGAACACGTCGGCGGCCACGCCCATCGCGATTTCCGTCGCCGTATTTTTAGCCGACGTATTGTTGGTGCCGATCATCAGCATAATCACTTTCGGCCTGACGCCTTCTCCTTCGCCGTTTTCAAGTCGCCACAGCACGCCCTGCGTCGTATCGCCCGCGATCCCAAAATTCGCCACCTTCATCTCGCCAAAATACTTGTCGAAGACCGGTTTTCCGGCAAAAGGCGCGCCCTCTCCCGTCGCCCCGTCCCGCCCGTTGTTGCGCCAAAAATCTGTGATCGAATCACCCATGAACAGCACGTCGATCTCCCCGCCTTTCGCCACCTCAACGTTGGCGTTGTGCTTGGTCATAAATCCCGGCCTCAAATTCGGCACGATCGCCGAATTGACTCGTGGCGCTGGCGGTGACGAAGCAGCAGGCGAAGCCGGGGCGTCCGCGGGCGCAGCCGTCGCGCTGTCCGCCTTGGGTGTGTCCGTTTTTGGCGCGTCCGTCTTTTCCGCGTCAGCCTTCGGCGCGCTAGCGTCCGCACTTTGCGCACTGCCATCCGGCACCGGTTTTGATTCGCTAGCGGCCGGCGGCGCTTGCGCCCGCGCAACTATCGCGAGCGAACATGCCAGGACCAGACAAAGTGAATGCGTTCGCAACTGCATGGCAACCTCGATCGGAACGAAAACTACCCGGTGTTGAAGACGGCGGCAGCGATCATGCCGCGATGCATCGTATCACAAGCAAAGCCAGCTCGGCGACTTGGAACGTTGCCGTCGTCGCCTCCGCCTTCGATCCCTCGCCTCTTCCGGGGAGAGGTTAGAAGAGGGGCGCCTTGATCCCTGCGAAGCGCCGAAGGCATTGCGTCGCTCTCGCGCCAGCCCTGAAGGAACGACCAGAAGCAGTTTCAAAACGTGGGAGGGCGAGGCTCCCGCCGAGCCAAATTCCGATACATCGTGGCTCAGCAGGAGCTTCGCCCTGCCGGTTGCGGATTTTGAAATCGCTTCTATTACCCCGACGGCAATTCGTTCGGATTGCAGCCCAAAAAGATCGCGCCGCAAGTCGAGCACGCCAGCGCCGACACGGTCGGCCCGACCGCGACCATCGACATTTCCGGATCCGGCGCCGGCACAAACGTCACCGCACCGCCCGTCGAAATTGCGCCGCGAACAAACGATTTGCCGGTGCAGTAGGGACACTCTTGTAAGGTCATGCGTCGGCCGCTTTCGATAAGAGTTCAACGATCGTCGAAGCGCCAGTCGCTTCGCACTTCCGCCCGACATTGTACCACGCCCGCCAAAAAAATAGTGCGGCCCCGAGCTCCATTCATTTGCAATCGTGTTTTCGTCAACCGGTGCTGCATGTCCTGCCCTTGCGCTCGCCAGGAGGCTAATACATGTAGGCAAGAATATCGCCCAGCGTCGAACAGCTTAACCGTTAGCTAGATGCCCCGGACTTTAGTCGATAGACCATACCCCAAAGTCGATCGATTTCGCCCCGTTCGATCAACTCGATCGGCTTAAAACCGTCGAACGCTTCGTTAGGTGTCTCAAACCAGTGTCCAATTACCTTAGGCTCAACGACTTCGCCAAGCGCCTCATAGAGCCGGGCGACCTCAGCGTACGGACGTTGCAGTTTTGCGACATCGGCCTGATCACGCTCGACCGTGGCAATGGCACGCGGCGACACGTTAACGACGCGACTAAAGACCTCCCGAGTCATGTTCAGCCGTTCGCGGAGTAGAAGCTTCGGCTCTCTACCGACTTGGAGAATCTGTACGAACTGAATCCCTCTCAACTTCGTCAGTTTTGAGGTCTTCTGCTTTCGTGTTTGAAGTTTGGTCGCCATAAAAACGCTCCCTTTCAATCTAATTAAGCATATCGACATGGGAGCATAAAAGCAAGCATAAAAGCATGCAAAATTGCTACTTTGGCCGAGGCGGATGGCGCGGCAATTCCTCTTCGCCGAGAACAACGATTTTGCTGCCACGCAGCAGGCGATCGGGGAAAATCACGACGTTAACGCCGTTCGGCCGATCCTGGACGGACGGTGCCAAAAGGCCCTCAAAGCCAGCCGCACCGGCTCCTCGGCCAACCGCCTGCGTCCACGACTCGTCGCCTTCCTCCTGGATGCCGAGCCAGTCTTCTTTAAGTAGTTCTTTGAGGGTGAAGCCCAGGCGCCGTCGGATGCTTTGATCGGTCAAGTCCAACACGCGGCGCAGTTTAACCTGTGCGCCGGCAAGCACGCGCGGGCGGATCGTCGACGGGGAAAATCCGTAGTGCAAAATACTCTGATACGCTTCCATGTTCGCCGTATCAATGGATTGCGACGCATACGCGGCTCGAATTCCGAGCGGATTCCAGCGACCGCCATATGCCGCGGCACCCGCGCCCGAAAGAAAATCGTCGGCATTGGCGTGTTTTATAGCGGCCGACCGATACACCACTTGGTCCAAGGCGATGGCATCCCGCAAGCACGACACAATCGCGTCGAACACTTCCTGCACGCCCGGTTCGGTTTCCTTTTTCGTCAATGGTGCGACCTCGCAACATAGCCCATCTCTTTTCAGGTGATGCGATCCTTAAATGGTTAGGTGCAGTGAGCTCAAAACGTCACCCCGCGGGAAAGATTGTCAACCCATTCGACGAGAGAACTGCGATGGATCATTCGCCCGACAGGAAACAAATCAACCAGCTGTTTCGAACAATCAAACACTAAACTCTTTCCACCCACCCTCCAGCCTTCCCGCGGGTACTGTCTTATCGAAATTAAACATTCGAGCAACGCAAGCATCGAATTCAAAGGCGGCTAAATCGCTTCCTATGTTTTGACTTAGCAGGTGCCGACCTCTGAGGTTCGATGCTTGAACCTGGACTCGGAACTGAGTGTCCGGCTCAAATTGGTGCGCAAAACGCCGTGCAAAATCAAAGAAGCCAGCAACCAAGTACAGTGACATCTCATAGCCTAACCAATCGCCCGGCGCAATGCCCTTATTATGTTCGCCACCATAGGGTGAATTCCACTCCCTCAAGTCCTCGCCAAAAGCACCCCAGTAGAGGAATAGGCCCTCGCGGGAAAGTCCCCACATGCCGTTGAATCCACCAGAGATTCCCCACTCGCGCGGGAGCGCCTTGGGATACCTCTGTGGAAAGCCTCGCCCTATGGACGATACGCTATTCGCCAATACCAAGGACAATTCATCAGTGGTTTCCCAACGATTCTGAAGCGTATCCGGATGGACTACAAACTTCCAAGCGCCTCGTTCTTCTAAATCCGCAACACCTTCGAGCAGGTCGCGCTGGATCAAAGAAGAAAGCTCCGAAAACCTTTGCTCATCAGTTGGTACGCTCCTAGCCGAGTGGCCCGACAGGACCGAGTCGAAAACCTCTCGAAGCTTATCTTGCTGTTTAGCAAGTGCGAGCCCCACTAACTTTGAGAGTTCCTCAGGCGATCTAATGGGTGCGGATTCAGCATTTGAATTTCGGACGCAGATGGCGCCTTGTGGAAGCTCGCACTTCCCGGCCGAGTTTTGTAGCGATTTTGTGCAAAGAACGGGGAAGTCAGCAAATTCGTCGACGATAATGACCACATACCGTTTTGCGTCGTGCTCTATTGAATTACAGGTCAGACGTATTGCAGGACTAAAACGGCTATTGATCCATTGAGCGACTTTTGTAGTGTCGAACGACTTACATTGTTCAGCTGCGAGACCATCAAGTCTGAAAGTGCCCTCGCGCGTTTCACTTTTGCCGATGACAATCGCACCTCCGCCTGCCGAATTCGCGAATGCCGCAATATCCTTCGCGAGCGCGACCTTAACATCGTTATCCAACCAAGAACACGGTGCCTTCGCGTCGACGTAATCATTTTCTCCCACGGCTTCCACGAATCGCCGAATTTCGTCGACAGTCCAAACGTGTCGGGCGGGAAAGGCGTGTTCGTCTGACATTACGGAATTCCAATTTGCGTGGCGCGGGACTTAATAATCGGTACGCATTATATAAGCGTGAAAGCCGTCACAAGGACATTGCTGACGGGTAGTTAGGCATAGTGGCCAAAAACGCCTCCTTGTCTTCCCGCCGCGCCTCGTTACCCTAAGATCGCACTAACTATACGCCTGAATAGATAGCGGAGGAGGAACTAGGGGGCTGTGGGCGAAAGCCAGTCGCGCGGCCACTCCCCATTCGACACTCCAAACTTCCCGCTCCCTGCTCCACGCTTCCTTCCGTCAATCCCCAACTCTTGGCCACCCGCGAAAAGCCATTAGCTGCAAGCTGTTAGCCTTTAGCCAGACCAGCCGACTCTGGCTAATAGCTAAAAACTAACCGCTAACAGCTTTTGTTGTAGAAATTGGGCCACCGCTTCTGCTAGGGTGAATCGCGCAACATCGTTCGCATACGCCGCCGAACGAAACGTGCCGGATCCTACTGCGCTCAAAGGAAAACAGTCCGAAGACCCATTCCTGATCCCCGACCGCTGAATCCTGTCCCCTCCCACGCAGCAGCTCTGCGTCGCCGAGGCGGCCGCCTCATGTTATGAAATGTGTCAGTCGTTCGTGGCCCTTTGTCAGTTGTTAACAAGCCATGCCACCATACTTGAGCGGACTACTGACGACGGACAACAGACTCACCCATTCGTCATTCGGATTTCGTCATTATCCCCATCCCCCGGATCAACATTCATCCATCTCCAATCATCGATTCTTCCTCCGTGTTCTCTGTGTTCTCGGTGGCCAAACTTCGTCATTCCTCCGTGCCCTCGGTGTCTCCGTGGTGAAGCCCTGCCTTCAATCCTGCCGACCCGTTTCCGATCCTGGGATCCCGTCAAAAACAGGAAGAGGAGGAGACGAGACTACCCCCAAGAAACTGGTCCCCTTCGAAGAAATCCGGTCCCCTTCGCCGGGCTTCACGCCCGCCGTTCCCGCCAGGCGGGCGGGCCGTCTTTCCGCCAATTCTCCGGCCAAACTGGGGATTTGGGCAAGATTTGACGGCCTTTTTCTCGCCAGACTGCGCAAATACGGGTTGGTTTTACCGCTCTTTCCCGTAACAATAAGGGCTTGTCCGCCCAAACGCCTGGGCAGTTGCCCGCCTGTCCACGATCGGCAAGATGCCGGTCAGCCTTGCTTCCCCACAGATTTAGCTGACGGAATCGGCCCGCAGACCATCTGGAAGCCGCTCGCTCAGACTTATGGATAGAATAATTACTATGAACGTCCTAGAAGCGGTGGGCGTGACGAAGTCTTTCGCAGCAGGCGAGGTCTCCGTTCAGGCCGTCCGCGGCATTGATCTGCAGGTCAAGCAGGGAGAATTGCTAGGCATTGTCGGTCCGTCCGGCTCCGGCAAGAGTACGCTGCTCAATCTGCTCGGCGCCATCGAAACCCCTTCCACGGGCAAGATCCTGCTGGAAGGAACGGACATGGCAACGCTGAGCGACACGGAGCGGACCCTGCTCCGCCGCCGCCGGATCGGCTTCATTTTCCAGGCTTTCAATCTGATCCCCACGCTCTCTGCCCTGGAAAACGTCGCCCTGCCGCTCGAGCTCGACGGAGTGTCGGAGTCCGAAGCCCAGCGCCGCGCTTCTGAACGGCTCGACCTGGTCGGGCTAAGCGAAAGAATGACGCACCTGCCCAGCATGATGTCCGGCGGCGAACAGCAGCGGGTCGCTGTTGCCCGCGCCCTGGTAATCGAGCCGGCCCTGGTGCTCGCCGATGAGCCGACCGGCAATCTTGATAGCGTGAGCAGCAGCCACGTCATGCGCCTGCTACGCGAATTGGTTTCCAGCGGCGGCCAGACGGTGGTCCTGGTGACGCACGACAAGGACATTGCGGCCCAGGCCGATCGCGTGGTCCATGTGCGCGACGGCCGCATCGAGACCGAGGTCAAGCCGGCCGCCGTCTCGCGCCGCCCATTCGCGACCATCGCGAAAGAAGCATAATGGTTTACTCCAAACTCGCGTGGCGCGAGATCCGCAAGCGGCCGGGTCGCGCCATTTTGACGCTGCTTTCGATCGTGATCGGCGTGGCCGCCGTCGTGGCCGTGTCAATTTCGGCCGGTACCGCGAGCCGCGCGTTCGACGAGATTTATCAGACGATTGCGGGCAAGGCGACGCTCGAAATCGCTCCGCCGATCGGAAAGGCGTTCGACCAATCAATCGCCGATTCGATTCGTGATGTGCCGGGCGTGAAAGAGGTGGCGCCGCTCATTCAACGGCAGGTGATGGTTTACATCGGAGACAAGAGTGTGCGGATCATCGCAATGGGAGTGGACCCGGTGCGCGACCATGCAGTGCATGACTATGAAATTACGGCCGGGCAATCGCTAGAAGAAAACCCCAAAGGCGTGATTCTGGATGCAACTTTTGCGAAGAGCTTGGATCTCAATCCAGGCGACAAGATGGAAGTGCAGACGCCAAAGGGGATTCGGCCCGCGCCGATTATTGGCTTGTATCAGTCGAAAGGAACAGCCACGACCGGCCAGGGTGCCGTGCTTCTGATGCCGATTAGTGCGGCGCAGATTTTGTTCAAGTGTCCGAAGAAGATTTATTCGGCGCAGATTGTGCTGCAGCCGGACGCCGACGAAGCCAGCGTGTCGGCGGCAATCGCCAAGCAGCTGCCCAAGGGAATTGAAGTCCGTCGTCCCGCAGCCCGCAGCCCGATGGCCGAAGAGACTTCGCTCTCGACCGAGCAAGGGATGCGAATGGCCCGCGTGTTTTCGCTATTGGTGGCCCTGTTCATTATTATCAACACGTTCTTGATCAACGTTACACAGCGCCGCCGTCAGCTGGGAATCATGCGGGCCATCGGTGCCACTCGCGGCCAAATCGCCTCGATGATCTACACCGAAGCGATCATGATGGGGCTGGCCGGCACGGTGCTGGGCTCGGTGCTGGGCATCACCGGGGCCCAATTCCTTAACATCGGCATGGGCGCGCTCTACAAGACAATCTTGCCGCCGATCGAACTGACGCCCACGCCGTTCTTGTTGGCGATTTTATTCGGCATGGGGATTTCGCTGCTGGCCGCGGCGCTGCCCGCGCGCAAGGCCAGCCACATGTCGCCGCTTGAGGCTATGCGCGATGTCACACACGAAGAAATTGCCGGCGTCTCGCGTTGGTTTGTGCTAACGGGCTTGACGATTGTGATCGTTTGCGGCGGCGTCTTGGCAGCGACCATCGACGGCCTCTTGCCGATGATGATTGCCGTTTGGGCGGGAGTCGTTCTGCTCATTGGCATCGTGCTCATGTTACCGATCGTGCTCAAGCAACTGTCGAATTGGGTCTCCGTGCTGCTGCGACCGTTCGTTCGCGTCGAAGGCAGGCTCGCGAGACTGCAATTGCTCCGGCATCGCTCGCGGACGACGCTCACGGTCGGCGTCGTATTTATCGCGGTGAGTACCGGAATCGGCTTGGCCAGCTCGGTGATCGACAACGTGTCGAATGTACAAACTTGGTATCACAAAGCGTTTACCGCCGACTTTTTCGTGCGGGCGATGGCGCCTAGTATGGCCAGCGGCCTAATGGCCGACCTGCCCGATACGCTCGGCGACGACATCAAAAAGATCCCCGGCATCACCAGCATCGACGCGACCCGCACCGTGAGCGCCAAGGCCGCGGGCGAACAAGTGATCCTCATTGCCCGCGAGTATCACGACACTAAAAAGCCGCCAATGGATATCGTTAGTGGCGATCGCGACATGGTCCGCGAACGATTGATTGCCGGCGATACCGTGATTGGATCGGTGCTTGCCGAACGCGCCGGCCTCAAGGTGGGCGACGAGATCCCATTTGAGACCGAGGACGGCACGCAGCAATTTCGCGTCGCCGCAATCGCCAACGATTATCTGGCTGGCGGACTAACCATGTACCTGGAGCGCGACGTAGCCCGCAAGGTGCTCGGCATCGAGGGAGTTGACGGTTACATCATTCAGGCCGATCATCAGAAAATTATGCAGGTCCGGGAGGCGCTCGAGAAACTCTGCGAGGAAAACGGTATCTTGCTGAATTCGTTTTCCGATATTCAACGTTCGATCGACAAGATGATTTCCGGCGTGGTGGCCGCCCTCTGGGCGTTAGTTGTGCTGGGACTGCTGGTTGCCGCGTTCGGCGTGGCGAACACGCTTTCGATGAATGTGCTGGAACAGACCCGCGAGATCGGCCTGTTGCGGATTCTGGCCATGACCCGCGCTCAAGTCCGCAAGACGATTTTCTCGCAAGCGCTGATGATCGCGCTGTTGGCACTGGTGCCGGGCATATTTGCCGGCGTTGTGATTGCTTACTTGATCAGCCTGGCGACTGTGCACGTAATTGGTCACATGGTCGCGTTCAACATCCACCCCGATCTGATGGCGGGCAGTTTTGTAGCTGGGCTGATCGTCATTGGAGCCGCCGCTTGGTTCCCCGCCGATCGTGCCGCCAAGCTCAATCTGCAAACCGCGCTTAGCTTCCGGTAACCTGTGCGCACAATTCAACAGTTCAATTGGCGCGGGTCCAGGTCCTAGGGAGCTTTGGAAGCCGTGATCTGCCATTTCACCTTGCTTGCCAGCGGGTCGTTTGCCAGCGCGTAGCTGTCCTCTTTGGGAGCGAGTTGAAGCGTTTGCAGCTCGCCACTGGGCAGCGAGAACTGGGCCGTTAGCGGCCCCCGGCCCGTGCTGAAAACGCGCAGCTCGATGTTCGACCAATCGATGTCGGCCGTGCTCTGGGCGACCGTAGCCTGCGGGATGACCGAACCATCTTTCACCAAAAGGACGATGGGGATCTTGCCCACCGTTATCTCATGCCATTGGCCGCCGTCGTAGCGCTCGCCGGTCTGATAATCGATCCACTTGCCGGGCGGTAGATACACCTGGCGATGGTCGGCCTCGGCGAAGAGCGGGGCAACGAGCAAGTTGGCCCCGAACATATATTCGTCGTCGATCAGCCAAGACGTCGAATCGTGCGGAAACTCGAAGAACAGTGTTCGCAGCATAGGATGTCCATGGGCCGACGAGTCCTTGGCTTGCGCGTAAATATAGGGCATCAGCGTGTACTTGAGTTCGATTGCGCGGCGGAAGTCGTCGACAAAGGCGTCGTCGTAACCCCAAGGCTCGCGTGGGGGTGCGCCGTGGCAGCGAGTCTGCGACGTGAGCGCGGCAAACGGGAACCACCGGCGATACAGTGCGCGCGGCGCCTTCTCGACGAAGCCGCCGGCGTCATGGCTCCAATAGGTGAAGCCGGACAGACCGAACGACAGCCCACCGCGAAGCTCCGCCGCCATTGCGGAATCGGTGTTCTCGGCGTCGCCGCCCCAGTGGAGCGGGTAGCGCTGGCTGCCGGCCCAGGCGCTGCGAGCCCAGATGATGTTTTCGCCGGTGACTTCTTTGGTGATATCCGCGACGGCCTTGTTGTAGCGGAGCGGGTAGAGATTGTGCTCATACCAGCCGGTGCGGCCCGAGGCGTAAACGCCGTGGAGCGGCGAATCTTCGCCGAAGTCGACCTTGATCGCGCCAACGCCAAGCTTCAGCAGGTCGGCGAGCTTGCCCTGATACCACTTCACCGTCTCGGGATTGCTGAAGTCGAGGATGGCGTCCAGGTAGGGCTGCTGGCCACCCTCATTTTTCACCTCGTAGCCATTTTTGACGATCGTGTCATAAAGCTCATTCTTTGTAGTGAAATAGGGCAGCTGCCAGAGACTAATGTGAAAGCCCATCTTGAGGAGGTCGGCCAGCATTTGCTTGGGATCGTTGAATCGCGAGGGCGCGAATTTGTAATTGCACTGCCAATCGGTCTCGAACCAGCCGGTGTCGAGATGAATCACGTCGCAGGGGATTTTGTACTCGCGAAGCTTGGCAGCGACGTCGCGGACTTCGGCCTCCGATTTGTACGTGATGCGACTCATCCAGAGGCCGAAAGACCAGAGGGGCGGCACGGGGCTGCGGCCGGTGATGGCCGTGTATTCCGAGAGAATGTCTTTCGGCTCGCCAAGGAAGACGAAGATGTCGAGCATGTCGTCGCCGGTGAAAATTTCGTTCGTTTGGTCGTAGGAACTACCGATGTCGAGCGTGACGGGCGTGCTAGTGTGGACGAACATGCCGTAGCCGCTACTCGAGAGAAAAAACGGGATCGGCTTGTACATTTTCTGACTTTGAACACCCATGCCGTCGCGGAGATAGAGAATCACTTTCTGGCCGCGTTTGTTGAGGCGGGTGAACGACTCACCGCAGCCGAAGATCTTTTCGTTGTATGCCAGCTCGAAGGCGGCGCAAGTGCTGCGGCCCATGTCGGCAGCCCGGCGGACGAATGAGAATGGAATGCGATCAGAATAGGAAGCCGGCTCGTTGATTTGGCGGGTTCGCGTGAGGAGCTTGCCGGCGGCGTCGTAGAACTCGACGCGCCAGGGCTTCTTGGACAGCTTCACTTGGCCGAATTGGCTGGTGTACGTGACAGTGTTGCCCGATTCGTCGACCTTCCAAGATTTGTCGCTGGGCAGCGGGCCGGCGAGCATCAGCGATTGGCCATCGCCCAGCGACACGTCGCGGGCCGAGCAGCGGAGCCGGATCGTGCGCGGGCTGACGAACGTGAGCGAGAACGGGAGCGCCGGATCACGATCGTACTCGGTGCCGGGAAACTCGCTCGACTCGGCACGGGCGAAGGCGACATCGACTTTGTTGAACGAGAAATTGGCCTGGCGGCGATAACGGTCCCAGCGCAGGCGGCCCGCACCGGTGGCGGCGTCGAAGTCAGTCAGTTCCGCGCCGACGAAGTAAGTCGAGTCGGAGTTCTGGAAATCCTGGCTGACGTCGACGAACTGGCCCATCACCTGGGCGCGGAGCTGCGGCGCGAAGCCGATGCCCGCGGCGGCCAGCATTGCCAGATAAATCATCGAGACCAGTAACCGTCCGCGCCGCCCAAGCCATCGACCCATCGAGATGCTCCGCTTCAAGTTGTAGGAAGTCCGGGGCAGAAACGCGGCCGCCGGCCGATGTCCCCGAGAAGTGCCCGAAATGTGGACCATTAATAGATTCACCCTAAGCGAGGCAGATATGACGGATTTTGCGCTGATTCTGAGCCAAGGGAGCGATTTTGGCGTGATTTTGCCATTCGTGGACGTGAAGGGGACGTGTTGTCTTCGAAGGGGACCGATTTTTTGTGGGTAGTCTCGTCGGCTCCCCTTCGCTGTTTTTGATCGGATCACAGGATCGGAAGCGGATCGACAGGATGGACGGCAGATTTTCACCACCAAGGCACCAGGGGCACGAAGAAAGAATCGGTGATTGTTGATCGGTGATTGATGATCTGGGGAAAGGACGAAGTTCGAACGATGATTCGTGGTCCATGTTACCGAGTGTCGACCGTATTCATAGCCTGCAGTTTTGGCCACCTACAAGAATGTTGCGCGCCAAGGCGCAAAGTAGCCAAGAACGCGAAGAAGAAAGATTCGAGAGGCAGGATCTGTCTCGAAAGGGAGGGCGAGCTCCCGCCGAGCCATGCGCACATGCCCGCTTCAGGCTCGGCGAAATTGCGCGGTCGGTCTCGGCATCTTGCTCGAACGCGCGAAATGAACTCGGGCCGAAGGTCGTTGGTCTTTTTCAGTTCGGCGGGCGCGCTCGTTGGCACGGGAGTTTCCCGGCCGATGTCTTTGGGCGCTAAAGGTTGAGAATAAAAACGGGTGCAAGTGCTGCAAGTGCAGCGGCGGCTTGCAGCGCGAGAACCAACATTGCCGACCGTGGGTTTCGTGGCAACCATTCGATGGCGAAGAACGCCACGAAGGGCAATTGTGCAACCAAGAGTAGCTGAAAGATATGGGCGGGCGTCCCCTCGTCGGCCTCACGAACAATGCCGTACACAGCGGTGTGAACAAGTACCAGGGCCAGGGCCGCGAACGACATTGCCAGTGGGATTAGCGCACTAGGGTGTTTAAAGGCTGAAATGTTCATGCCAGATCCTCGATTAGCGACGCCGTGCGACCCAGGCCACGGCGCAGCCGATGACGAGCAGTATCGCCGTCGATGGTTCGGGGGCCGCCTGGGCGATTACTCCGGAGTCGGGCAGGCCAGCGAGAATTCCGCCGGCTGGCGGTGCAAATACGGAAATTTCATGCGAGAAGCCGGTGAGGTGGCCGACAAATGAACTACTCAAATCGAAGTAACTCGAAGCCCACGTGACGCTAGCGCCGGCGTTCCCGGCGAGAGTTAGCAAGTTACTCTCCCCAATCTCGGTGGCATGATCGATCCGAATGCCAGTCGGAGTCGCCT
>DASYDU010000155.1:0-5332 GCA_036499445.1 Lacipirellulaceae bacterium | reverse complement strand
ACAACTCGGTCAGCCAGGTCCGGCCTTCCGGGATGTAGAACTAAGCCGCCGAGGCTATTTTCAGTTCAATGCAGATGTTGCCTGGACGAACAAATTCGGCGATCTGCCCCCGCAGCCTGTGGAGAAATTGACCGGCAATCCAGATACGTTGTGCTTCGGATTAAATAAGGACTTTCCGTCCTTTTTCTCAAATCCATTCCGTTCAGCGGACGCTGGCGATTTAGTACCCTTGGATAAAATGATGCAATATGGAGTGGACGCATCGCTCTTACGCGTGCATCCGTATGCCCGTGGTTCGGATCTGAAGTGGGGGCCGTCGTCGCCAAACTTTGGCGACGCGCGCGATGCCGGATTCGGTGACGATGTTCTTAGCATCCGTCTCCAAAAGCAGGATCCAAATAACCCGGCAAATGCGATTCCTGGTACGGGAGGAGCGATTCCGGATGTTAACTTTGCGCGTCGGGACATATTTCCGCTCTTCAGCGAGCTGCGCAACGATCCGGCGATCGATACCACGCGCAACCCCTACATGATGTACCAGCCGATGACGCGGCTCGGGAATCTGGTGTCCGAGCACTCGGGCGTGTTTGCCGTCTGGGTCACGGTCGGCTATTTCGAGGTCGAGCCCGCCCCCGATTGGAACGCAAACACGAATAATGTGCAGCAGCGATTCGGCGGTTCCGGTGCCGGCACGGCCGCGAACCCGACGCCCGATGCACAGTCCGTCGCCGCCCGCGCACTCTACGACCGCGTCTATCCCGAGGGTTACGCGCTCGCCCAGGAGGTCGGCAGCGACACGGGCAACACCAAGCGGCAGCGTGGTTTTTACATCATCGACCGCACGATCCCGGTCGGATTCAAACCGGGAGAGGACTTGAACGACGATCGGGCGATCAAGGTCCGCCGTCGGATAGAGTAGTCGAGGGCGGAGAATCGAGAGCCGGAAACAATTGGCGAATCGAATGACGATGCATATTGCCTAGCGCCTGACGTCTAACGCCTCATGCCCAACGACCAACGCCCAACGACCAGCAATTCGAGTTCGGACGAGCGACTCGTCTCTGGGTCGTGGAGCGCGGCGTGGATTCTCATTGCGCTGGCGTTGGCGGCACTCATCTTGATGCGGCTGACGAGGCCGCGGGCCGAACCCGAGCGCCAGCTTCTGGCTCAGCCGTTACCGATGCTGGCCGCCGCGGGCTGGTTCAATGCGGACGGCCCGCCGAAGGCCGACCACCTGCGCGGCCATGTGGTTCTCGTCGAGTGCTGGGCCAGTTGGTGCGGGCCGTGCCGCGAGGAGATGCCGCACGTCGTCAATTTCTACAAGCAATTTCGCGACCAAGGGCTGGTGCTGGTGGGGCTGACGCCGGAGTCAGGTGCGGAGGTGGCCGACGTGAAATCGTACATTGCGACCGTGCCGGGCCTGGATTGGCCGATTGGCTACGGTGCCGACATTCCGCTAGAGATGCTGGGCGTCCATGCATTCCCGACGCTGATCCTGTTTGACCGATCGGGCCGGAGCGTCTGGAACGGTCACAACCTCATCGGCCTGGACGATGCGGCGGTGGCGGCGCTGGCGGCGGGGGCAGGTGACGGCCAAGGGTCAAGCGTCGAGAGCCAGAGTAAGAACCGCTGAACCGCGTCAGGCTCTTGACTGTGGACCTTTCGCCCTCGACTATTTCCCCACCTGGTCTTGAACGAAGAGCACCGACGGTTTGCCGCTGCCGTTGACTGGTAGCGACGCACCGTAGTGGGATACGTAGCGCACGTGCTCCTTCTTTTCCGGGACGCGGAAGTTATCTCCCTTTTGCAGGATCGTACGCGCGAGCGGCATCTCGCCAAACGCCCGTGTACCCGCCGACTCGCACGGATACCAGGCGCCTTCGCCTTGGGCATTTTCGAGGTAAAACTCCGGATAAGCGTGATGCTCGACCCAAACCATGCGGGCTGGGATCTTGTTCGCCCGACAAAGTGCAATGAATAGCGCGCTCCGGCCTTCGCAGTCCGCTTGTTTATCGTGCAGAGTTTCCAAGGCCGTCTTGTCGTCTCCCTCGACGTACTCAATGTGGTCGAGTACATAGTCGTAAATTGCTTCGATCTTTTGCCAATCGGTAGCCGAGGTCTCGATGCCGGAGGCGATCTCCTTGGCCAGCGCCTTGATCGCGTGGTGTTGAACCTCGATAAACGGGCTGCCGCCGAGAAATTGGCGAACTCCGGCCGGCGGATGCTCGGGGATCTTGAGGTCGTCGGTTTTTTCCGGCGGCAAGATCGGGCGGGTCGAAACTTCAAATGTCACGAGGGCGTGCGCTTTGGCGCCGTCGGCAAGCCGCGCGATGGTAATCATCATCTGGCGCGCACCGCCTTGAATCATGCGATACTCGACATTGGTCACTTCGCTCGTGAAATCTTCGTCGACGGATTTCACCTCTTGCTCCGGACAATCCAGCGGCACGGCAACGAACAGATGGACGTCGCGGGCGGCACCTTGTGTGGCGCTCACCTCAGCCCCAACGCGAAAGCGGATCGTACTGGCCGGCCCATAGGTGACGCGGTCGGGCTCTATCGCCGGCTTCTCATCAGCAACTTGGGCCGATGCAATGCGCGCAAAAAGCGCCAAGACGCACGCCAGCATGCTGAGCGAAACCGAGCGGTATCTAGATATTTGCGATTGGCAACTGGTGCTCATACCTCCATTGTACTTCGCGACGTGGATTTAGGCACAACATCCATGTGCTGCATTTTGACACGTCGCTCCTCAATAAAATCAGCCCCGCTCGGCTGCCTTCAGGATGGCACAGCCGAGCGGAGCATTTATGCGGGCTGACGTCCCGGACGACTTCAACCCACGCGGCATGCTCTCGCTTCGCCGGATTGGGAGGGCGGGGAACCGGCGCCGGCGAGAGCAGCCCTTTGGTTTTTGGATCACCCCGCTGTTAGCGCGGGCATGACCTGTTTACTTCAGCGTGTCGAACGATCGACTGTTCCGCGAACTTGCTGCGTTCAATCACTCAGCGGCTGGGCTAGGGTATACGGCGGTCGGAGCGGGTGTCGCACCGTCCGAGTAGCTGCAGCTTGGCTCAGCGACATAGGGCGTGCCGACATAGGCAGTCCCCATGACCGGAGTGCCGCAGCTTGTCTCGGGCATGCCGCAAGTCGAGCAGCCCGACGAGCAACTCGAGCATCCGCCCGTACATTGCGAACACGAGCCGGAGCATTGCGAACAGGAACCGGAGCAGGGATCACCGCAAGTGGTGGCCATCGGGGCGGCCATCGTGTATTGCGGCATCATGTATTGCGGCGCGGCCATGGTCGTCGCCATCGGAGCCGCCGCATAAGCTGGCGCCCCATACGTCGCAGTGGGTGCATATGTGACGGGGGCACAAGTCGGCGCACATGTCGGTGCGACTGCGTAGGTCGCTGGGGCGTAGGTCGTCGGACCGCTAAGCAACGGGCAGCACGAGCCGCCTTGGAACAAATAGTCGCGCAAGCCGCGACAGCAGCAGCAGCCGACCGAATTGGCCGTCACCATCGTTAAGGCCAGCAGAATCAGCAATTTCCTCATGATCTTGTCTCCTCTGAAAGCAGCAGGGTGGATTACTGCTTAGGGTCGTTCCGTCGGACGTCCGATTCAGACATCCATAGGCGGGGTGTCAATTGTGCGGAAACAGCCTAGGCTGCGGGGAGGCCGCGGCGGCCGAGCAGCCAAGCTGTTCCGAAATTGACCGGTTTCTGGCTCGTACCGGGCGGTCGAGCTGGTGGGTCAAGGAACTGTACATCACCGGGCGTGATGTGCAAACGCAGCGGGTGAAATTTTTCAACATACCGCGCGTACCGGTGGTGAAAACGTGGTACACTTTCCGCAAATTCCGCAACCGCTTCGGTCGATCTCTTAGTAGAACCGTTGCGACGGGTTTGAGTGGATCGTTCCCGGGGCGAAGAGAAGGATCGTAGCGATGAGAGCGATTTTGCGGGCAACAGCGGCACGGACGACGAGCGTGTCGTGCCAAGCAACCTTGACGGTGTTGGTGGTCAGCCTGGCTGCGATTGGACTGCGAGCTCCGATGGCACGGGCTGCCGAGCTGATGTCGGCCGATGCGCCGGCCGCAAATGTCTTCTGCAACGGCATTCGTCAGCAGGACGAGATTTGGCTCGTAAACGTGCGTCCGCTGTGTGGTTGCTGCGAACCTGAGATGCTCGCCAAAAATATACAGGTGGAAAGCTACGTCGCGACTGGCGATGGCGGCAGGCGGTGTTGGCAATCGGCCGACATGGGCGGCCTGACGAGCGCGAATCCATCGGTGCCGACTGTGATCTTCGTGCACGGCAATCAGATCTCGCCCGGCGATGCGAAGCAGGAAGGCGTGGCGCTCTACCGTCGGATGGTTTGGGCGGCCGATTCGCCGACGCCGATTCGGTACGTGATCTTTTCCTGGCCGTCGTCGAAGATTTCGGGGCTGTTGCGCGACGTGCGCGTGAAGGCGCTGCGGACGCGACCGGCCGGTTGCCAGTTGGCGTGGGTGATTGACCAATTGCCGGGCGAGACGCCGGTTGAGCTGATCGGTTTCAGCTTCGGTGCGAGAATCATCACCGGCGCGCTGCACATCTTGGGTGGTGGCGATTTGGGCGGGCTCACGCTGGCCGCTCGGCAGCATCCGGATCGCCAGCCGATGAACGTCGTGCTGTTTGCCGCGGCGCTGAATTCGGATTGGCTTTGCCCAGGGCATTATCACGGCCAGGCAATGACGCAGGTCGATCGCATGATGCTGCTCAACAACTGCAACGACATGGCGATGGAGTACTATCGCTTCTCGGCGACGTGCGGCAACCCGCAGGCGCTCGGCCTGTGTGGCCCGACTTGCATGGACGCGGCCGGCGCTGCCAAGATCCGGCAGCGGGATTTGAGCCGGTGGGTCGATCAGCACGACCTGATGTGCTACATCTGCGCTCCGGGCGTGCCGGCTGACTTCTGGCAGTATTCGCATGCCGACCAGAGCGCGAGCGCAAGTGTCAGCCCGAACGCAAGCCCCACGCCGATGCCGGCCAATAACTGAGCCGGCGTTGGAATCGCGCTTGAACGCAGGCGGTAGCATAGGCGCCCGAAGCGGAATCGGCCCGCCGCGGCGGGCCTCCCACACAAGACTGGGTGCGGTCATACTAAGGGCATGACCGAGCCTTGGGCTTATTTGAACGGCAAGTGGATTCCGCGCGCCGAGCTGGCGATCGACGTGGAGGATGCCGGCTTTCTGCTGGGCACCACAATCACGGAGAAGCTCCGCACTTTTCGCGGCGAAGTTTTCCGGCTCGAGCAGCATCTGGCTCGGATGGCGCGATCGCT
>DASYDU010000154.1:0-8104 GCA_036499445.1 Lacipirellulaceae bacterium | reverse complement strand
GTAATTTCGATACGGGACTTTAGCAATTTGACAGCACGCCGCAGGATCTCCGGGTGTCCGAGCACCACTGGGAGCATCTGCGCATGGACAGAAGGGTTGCCCCAGGCCGCAACAATCACCTCCGGTCCAATCCCGGCCGGGTCGCCCATCGTTACGGCAATACGTGGTATGTTTGCAGCGAACATTACCTGTGGAGCAGAGCAGGGGGGTGCATCGGACAGCGGTTCTAGCTACGCTGGTTGGATTCTATCCTGCCGCATTGCCCCGACATAGCCGCCGGTTTTGGGCCACTCGTAATCTATGAATCGCATCCTGCTCACGCTCGCTTTGCTATCGCTTCTGCTGCTGGCGGCGGCGCTTGTAGTTGGGCTCTCGATCGGCGACTTGTACCACGATCCGACGCAGGCCACGTTGCATTCGGCAACCGTCCACCGGCTCACGGGCATGGCGGCGGCCTTGGGCGTGGTATTCGTCGAGAGCGTGATCGCGACCTATTTCATCGGCACCAGTCGTTGGTGCAAGGAAGTTTCCGACACGTACGGACTCGACCGCGCACCGGTAAGAACGAGCAATCGGCTCAAGCGCCGGGCGTTTGCCTGGTCCCTGCTGGGAATGCTGGTGATCGTTGGCGTGATTTCGCTGGGGGCCGCCGCCGATCCGGCGACGGGGCGACCCAACACGCAGTTCTGGACGGATTATCACCTGGCCGGAGCAATTGGCGGGCTGGCATTCGTGGCGTGGACTTATTTCGCCGCCTGGAATCTGATCTGCGCGAACCAGCAGGTGATCGCGGTAATTGCGTCCGAGGTGGCACGCATCCGCCGGGAACGCGGCTTGGACGACGGTGCAGCAGCGTTGAATAAGCCGCTCGAAATGGCGAATTCGCCGCTGGAAAACGCCAAAACGGACCTATCTGGCCGGGGCAAAAGCGTACCGTGACAGCCGACGGCGGGCAATTATACTAAATAGATTGCGATGGCAGGTTTTCAATCGATATCTGCGGGATGGGGTTCGGGACCGATGGCAAAAGCAATGTCGATCGCCGGCATGATCGTGGCCGGATTGCTTGCGCTCACGTTCGGCCTGGATTTGATCCCCGGACTCGGAATCCCCTTCAATGGCGCGGAAAAACTTACCGACGCCGGCTTTCTGGTCAGCGCCGCGATCTTGGGCTATTTGAGTTGGAACGCGTTTCGCGACAGCCGATAGCTGCGTCGTTTCGAAGCCGGTCCAGTTAAGCCGCCAGCCGGAGGATTGAGCGTTGCGGCGTGGCGACCGGTAGGTCGGAAAGCCGCGCCGCGGCCGCGCCCAATGTTTCCGCCCGCAGCAGCCCCCGCTCGTGCAACTGTCCGATTTCGCGGATCAATCGCCGGATGCTCCTCATCGCTTGCACGCCTTCCTGTTCCAAAGCCGGCGCATCGACGAGCAGATGGATCGTCGCTCGCTCTTCGGCGGCCCTGCGAATTTGGCGAATGAGTTTTCTCGACGCGCCGGACCACCACGTCCCGTGGAGCGGCAATCGACTCGTTGTGGCAAACTCCCATACGCCGTAGTGCAGGGCGCGTGGAACCGTTGTCCGGAAGCGGCCTTCCATTACGCCATTCGAGCCAACCACGGCGTGCAGCCCGTGCTTGACGATCAGATCGACATGCTCGGCAATCGGGGCCACGCGCGGCACCAAGGTGCTGACGGCGATACCGGCGGCGCGGGCTTGCGAGACTCGGCGGGCCAGCTCGTGGGCGAATCGTTTGCGGCCGGCGTTTGGGCCGAGCCAATGATGGTCGCCTAAGAGCGCCACCTCGTGCTGGATTTCGGAGAGTGTGAGTAGCGCGGTCGTTGCCGAGTGGGCCGGGTCGCCGACGGCCCAAGCGGCCGCCAGCCGATGTGAATCGAGCAACTCAACGAGCTCTCGGGTCACTTCCGCCAGACGGCGATGTCGCTCCAGGTTGCGGTCGATGTCTACCGGTTCCGTTTCGATCGTCAGGTGGACACGTCCGAACTGGAACTTGTGCCTCGCAGAACCGCTCGCCAAGCTCATAATCGATCCTCGCAGAGGGGCCACTCGATCGCGGTCTGGGTCGCGATCTATTCCATCCATTCGGACACGCTGCGGCGCGGACTCGACGGAAACGACGCTAGCGACGGTTGGGCAATGCGGGCGATAATTCGGCTTTGTGTGGCGCACGACGGTCGGGTGACGTTAAGGTTTGCGGCGAAGTTCGGTTGTGCTGGGCTATTGCGGCGGCGGCGCGGTGACTACTGGGGGTGCCGGGTGGGAATGTGGCCCGTGGACGGCGGCTTCCATTTGCGCGACGACCAGCGCCACGGCCAGCCCGAGCATGAGCGCGGCCGACAACTTGCCGCGGTCGTGCTGATGAAATTGCAGCTCGGGCAAGAGGTCGCTGAGCGAGATGCAGAGGAAGGTGCCGGCCGAGAACGACATCGCGTAGGCCGAAATCAAGCGGGTGGACGAGGCGTTGGCGCTTCCTTCGGGCGGCATCAGACCGTAGTAGAAGATCAGCACGCCGACGGGAATGGCGAGCGCAAAGAGGGCATTCACCGTGTGACGCCAGGCGAGCGACCAGCCGCCCCGGGCCATCAGCATGCCGATCGTCATGGCGTCGAACGGCTTATGGAGGAAGATCACGAGGAATGTGCCCAGGCCGACGAGCCAAGTGCCGTCTTCGCCGCCGTGCTGCACACTGGCCGCCAGCGCGACGCCATTCAGAACGCTATGGAGCGCCAGCCCGAGTGCCGCGCCGCTCCAGGATAAATCGTGAACGTGATCGTCGTGGATATGCGAATGATCGTGCGACGGATCGTGGCAGGCTTGCGCGGCGACGGCGACGTCGTGGTCCAGGTCGTCGGCGCCGATGCTTACATCCTCGGGAATATCGTGATGGTGATAACAGAAGAATCGCTCGATGAAGAACATGGCCATGATGCCGGCCAAGAGCCACCACATTGTGGTCATCACGGTTTTGCCGGAGCCGGTCGGGTCGGCAGCCACCGCGTCGGCGACGGCGTGGGGCAGCATGTGGAGCACGCCGACGCCGAGCATCACGCCCGAGACGAAGCTCACCGCGAACTGCATCCGGCGATGGGTCAGCCGAATCCAGAGCGGAATCATCCCGCCGCTGATCGACGCCAGCAGGATGAAGGCACAATAATAGGTGAGCAGGACGAAGTGGGGCATCGAAGAGTCGAGAGTCAAGAGCCGAGGGTCGAGAGCCAGAAACATAAGTATCGTTGAGTGGCGCGGGGGCGGCAACGGCAGAGGGTTCATCATGCGGGCTTGTATACAGCGGGTGAGCGAGGCGCAAGTGACGGTCGATGGCGACGTCATTGGCCGGATTGGTCGCGGCTTGGTTGTGCTGTTGGGTGTTGGCGTGAACGACGGCGAGGTGCAAGTTGATTGGCTGGCGGAGAAAATCGTCGGCTTGCGGATCTTTGAGGATGATGTGGGGAAGATGAATCGGTCGCTCGCGGAAGTCGGCGGGGCCATGCTGGTGGTGAGCCAGTTCACGCTGTATGGCGATGCGAGGAAAGGCCGGCGGCCGAGTTTTACCGATGCCGCGCCGCCGGAGCTTGCCGAACGGCTGTATGAGGCATTTGCCGCGCGGGTGCGAGGGCAGGGGATCGAACTGGCAACAGGGCGGTTTCGCGCGCACATGCTCGTCCGGCTTGTGAACGACGGGCCGGTGACGCTGTGGATCGATACGGAGGACGAGCAAGGGCGGAAGGTGGAAGGCGGAGAGGGGAGGGCAAACGAGGACGCGTGAATTCCGCGCGTGATTCCAAGCGGCTTGTGCAAAACGTTCGGATTCTCGGAAGGGGATAAGCTTGTTATCGGCAATCGCTCGACTTCCGGGAAGGGGACACGTTTTCTTCGAAGGGGACCGGTTTTTTGGGACTAGCCTTGCCATTCTCCGCTCCCTTTTTTTTACAGGATCACGGGATCGAAAGCGGATCGACTGGATGGACGGCAAATTTTCACCATCGTGGCGCCAAGGACACGAAAGCAAGAATCGTTGATTGATGATCGATGATTGTTGATTTTCATTCGATGGACTCTCGCGGTGCTTGCTCTGTGATCTCGGTGTTCTCTGTGGCTAATTCTTAAAAAGTGAGGCGGCCGCCTCGGGCAAAGCGTTGAGGATTCAGGGGACAGGGATCAGGATTGACCACCGGACTGTTTCCTCGGGGAGCGCTAGCGCGCACGATCCACCGGTAGGAGCGCGTGTGGAATGGGGAATCGAGAGTGCGGAATCTTCTCCGTACTCATTCTTCGACATTCCAGGTTTCCGCTGGTTTCCGATCTTCGAAGTTGGCGAACCACTGCGGCTACCGTTAGCGGGGCTGCAGCTCGAACGCGGGCCCATCAGAAACGTGCGGAACACGACGCTCCTTGTTCGGCGATCGTGCGGATTCACCCTAGCAGAAGGAGTGGCCCAATTTCTATGGAAAAAGCGGTTGGCAATTAGTTTTTAGCTGTTAGCCGAACGCCGGTCAGGACTTCGGACGCGAAATATGTGCGCGGCCAAGAGTTGGGGATTGACGGCGGAGTCGAGAGTTGAGCATTCGGCAAGCTCATCCCAGGAGGTCGACGGTTGAGTGCGAGAAAGGAATTCGTTTTTCGACACCCGAAGGAAGAGGTCTCACGCAAAGACGCCAAGGCGCAAAGGGGACGCGAATGCAAGGCAATCGTTGGCCTGAAAGGATCGCCTTAGGCCAAGCCAAGCGTGTGTCGAAGCGAGGAATCGACATCGGTCATGTCAGCGAGCGCTCCGATCCGCCGGTCGATTTCGACGTCCAGCACCGTGGCCAGGTTGTCATCACAATCGAATCGATCTTCAGTCCCATCAGGCGGCCTTCGGGAGAAGACTTGGAAACAGTGACGCGACTTGGATGGCTAGCCCGGGCCGGATTGCTCGAAATCATTGCCAGAATGAGTTGAGGCAAACCGGATTGCAGATTGTCGGCTTGGACAACAATGGCAGGTCGGCGCTTCGCGGTGCGTAGATTTGAATCGGGATAGAGCACGAGTACCACGTCGCCGCGTTTATACTGCATCGTAAACATCCATTTCGGGGCAGTCCCAATCGTCGGCGAAAGGCCTCAAGCGATGTTGCAGGTCGGCGGCTTGCTGCTCGTCGATCCCGCGCTCCGCCAAATCGACTGCACCGGGGGCAAGAAACGTTACGATGACCTTGCCTTCGACGTCGGCTGGGGGCGACTCAATCAATTCAACTTTTCCGTGCCGGTAAATGCCCTCGAACGACTTCAGCATTTGAGAAGGTCTCCTGATCTGAAAATTCGGCCGCGAACGCCGGCGGTCTTCCCCAAGTTAATTCTAGCCTACGGATTGGGCCGCCTCAATTGACCGCGCGCGGGTTCTGTCGATGCAAATATTGACGAAGCCTTGTCCGAACGAGCTGACGATTTGGAGGCGGTCGGGGCCGGCGGCAGGCGCTGGAGGGCATTCGCAAGGATCGGGCGTAGCAAATGGTAAGTGAAACTCGGCCGGCAACAATCTCCTCGTAATTCGAGACACTATCGACACTCTCGCAAGGACACTAGATTACGATCGGGCACGGATGGAAATTTGCGGCATGCCCACCGGTGGGAAGGATTCGCTACCGCAAGCGGGTCCTCCAGGCGCAGGACAGCGTGGCCTAATTACGGTTGCCGGAACTCGCAAAGGTTCAGGGCGGGCGGATGACGACTCGACTTCAAATCGTTGGCTGTATCCTGCTCTCACTTGTATTGGGTTGCCGGCAGGACTCGCCCGTGTTTGAGCCAAATAACTGGCTCGATCAGTCGCCCCACCAGCAAGGATTTCTCACGACGAACGGCACTCGAATCGAGTATCTCGATTGGGGCGGATCGGGCGAGCCGCTGGTGTTTTTGGCGGGTTTGGGATGCACCGGTCACATCTACGACGAGATCGCTCCGCAGTTTACGAACGACTTTCGGGTGATTGCGCTCACGCGGCGCGGTACCGGAGCCTCGGACAAGCCGACGAGCGGCTATGAGGTCGCGTCGTTGACGAAGGACGTTCTCGGGGCGCTTGACGCGTTAGGCATCGATCGGGCGATACTGGTTGGACATTCGTTTGGCGCACAAGAAGTTGCCGCGCTGGCCAGCGCTTTTCCGGAGCGGGTGTCGAAAGTGGTCTATTTAGATGGAGCTTACAAGTTTTCGCCGAGGATCATCGAGCTCAATGAACGACTTGACTCCTTCCAGCCCAGTCCTGGCCCGGCAGATGGCGCGAACATTGAGAGTTTGATGCAATGGTATCGGAAGCACAAAACCGGCTGGAACGACGCTTGCGAGGGCGATTTTCGCGAGACTCGCGTGCGGTCGGACCAGGGAATTTCTTTGGATGGTTCCACACCTGGCTTTGTCTTTACGGCGGTGATGGACGATGTGATGAAGTCGGGCCCGGACTTTGCTAAGGTGGCGGCGCCGGCGTTGGCCATTTTTGCCGATCATCGACTGAACGCGATTCTAGCCGGATTGGACGAGGCCACGACAAAAAAAGCCACGCCGCTTGTCCAGGAGTTTGATGCATTTCAGCGCGAGCAGGTGCAGAGGTTTCGCGATCGCACAAAGAATGCGACGATCGTGGAAATTACGGATACCGATCACATGTGCTTTACGCAGCGGCCAGAAGAAGTCGTGCAAGCCATGCGAGCGTTTTTGAAATCCGATTCACCGCATTGAGCTCTGTCTTTCGTCGCCACGTATAACGGACCTCCGTCCCCAAAAAAATTCGACGTGCGACGATCCATGTAGACCAGGGCAAAGGGAAAGCCACGGAGACGTTGCGCTTTTTGCTTGGCCGATGGCGTGAACGGGGAATTTGCTCAGTCTAGCTCGCGGCCTCGCTTCGACGAGATACGCCGCCGAGCCGGCATGGGCGAAGTTATGCAACTGCGTTGCGGGTTGACTAAGGCAAAACTATATTTAGGGCTCGAAGGGTAGCTATGATCCTATCGGTCGTAGCAAGTTGCGTTGGAAATAAACTTCTGTGGATGACTTCACAACGATCTGTGCCGCCATGAAAACGCCCGTCTTTTTCCTAACTTCGTTTTTCCTGGCCGCCGGGCCGTGCTTGGCGCAATGGAATTACCCGGCTACGAAGACTGTCGATGCCTCCGACATTTACTTTGGAAAGACTTACCCGGATCCCTATCGTTGGTTGGAGAACACGCAGGACAAAGAAGTGGAGGACTGGTACAAAGCGCAGGCCAATTTCACGGACGTTCTGTTGGCGAAAATACCGGCACGCGACACCTTGGCTGCGGAGTGGATGGAGCTCGATAAACTCAAGGCGGCGACCTACAGCTCGATCCATTTCGAAAACGGCCGCGTGTTTTACAAAAAAACGCTAGGCGGTGAGAACGTCGGCAAGATTTACTATCGCGAGGGTTGGGACGGAGCGGAGCAACTGCTGTTCGACCCGACGACGTACAAGCCGGGCGGCAAAACGGTCGTCCAAAGTTTTCTACCATCTTGGGATGGCGAGCACGTGGTGTTGGGCTTGTCGGCAGCGGGGGCAGAGTGGTCGGAGCTACGCGTGCTGAAGATCTCGGATCGCAGCCTGCTTCCGGAGAAGATGTATCCATCGTTTGGGCCTCACAGTTGGACGGCGGACAACCAATCCTTCCTGTACGACAGCGGCAACACGACCGACATCAAGAGCGCGGAGATTGAACTGAATCGCCAGACCCGCGTGCATCGACTGGGGACGGCGATCGAAACAGACCGCGACATCTTCAGCAGCGAGAGCGATCCCGAATTGAACCTCGCGCCGAAGGAGATTCCGAGCGCCGCCGTGGAAGCATCGTTTCCTGAGTACCTGCTCGGCGATGCTGGCACGGTGCAGAATGAGCTGCGGCTGTATTACGCGCCGACTACTGACTTAAACGGGCCGACGATTCACTGGAAAGAGCTGTCTCGCTTGTCGGACAATCTGGTGCGCGGTATCGCGCCGCAGGGCGACTATGTCTACGCCATTACGCATGCTGGCGCGCCGAAATATAAGGTCGTACGCACGAAGCTGGCGCAGCCGGATTGGGCGCATGCCGAGATCGTCGTG
>DASYDU010000153.1:0-8719 GCA_036499445.1 Lacipirellulaceae bacterium | reverse complement strand
GAAATCCGTCCCCGAGGCGGCCGCCTCTTTTTTTACTTACCAACACCCAACGACCAACGTCCCACACCCCACGACACAATCGACCATTCGTCATTCGAGCTTCGTCATTTCCCTTGGTGAACTCGACGCTGATATGCCTTCCGCCTTCCGCCTTCCCCCTTCCGCCCTCCGCCTTGGAACCGTCCCGTAAAAAAACCACTGCCTTCCAACCCAAAACCCATCCACTTCTGCAACAGCCACACCATGAAAGGACCATCTTTCACCGATCTCGTTCCCAGCAGCGCGGTGCAAAACCCTCGAGTATTACGCCACAAACTAGGATCCCCCAGCACGCGCGCAAAACCCGCCGGCGAGCCCGCTTCCGCAGGCGGAACTCAGGCCCCGACAACCTGGTTGATCTTGTGATTCATCTCGCCAGTCCACGATAATCCCGACCATGACAACCTCACGAGCGAAACAAGTGGATACTACCCCGCTGCCCGCCGCCGCCAAAAACGGTGCGGCGCACGCTGCCTCGCCGCGCGCCGCCGCGATCGTCGCGCCGCTCGATCACGATTCCCTACCGCCGCTCGACCAAGATCCAAGCTTCTGGGGCATGGCCACCACGCAGTTCCTCGGCGCGTTTAACGACAACCTCTTCAAGCAGCTGATCCTGCTGCTCGCGACGCCGACCGCCATCGAGCTCGCCGCCCACAAAGGCGCCGATCGCCAGGCCCAGGCGCAGGTTATCTTTGCCGCCGCGTTCCTGCTCTTCTCCGGCTTTGCCGGTTTTGTCTCCGATCGCGTCAGCAAGCGCTCGGTGGTCGTGATCGCTAAGCTCGCTGAGATCGTCATTGCGTCTCTCGGCTTCCTCGGCTTTCTCTGGTACGACTCGATCGGCCTTTCGGGCATGTTCGTCGTGCTGTTTCTGATGGGAACGCACAGCGCGTTCTTCGGACCCGCCAAGTACGGCATCCTGCCGGAGATGCTCCGCGGAGCCGATCTCCCCCGCGCGAACGGTATCTTCTTGATGCTCACCTTTCTCGCAATCATCTTTGGCACGGCAGCGGCCGGCTGGTTGCTCACCTATTCCGGCGGCCGCGTTTGGCTCGGCTCGCTCGTCTGCATCGCCATCGCCGTCATCGGCACGCTCACCTCGCTCGCCGTGCGAAAGTTGCCACCCGCTCAGCCTGAACTCAAGCATCACTGGTCTTCCTGGGGTATACCCAGCGAAATCTGGCAGCTACTACGCCGCGACCGCGAACTGATGTGGGCGATCGTCGTCGTCTCCATCTTTTGGATGGTCGGCGGCATCGTCCAGCAGACCGTCAATGCGCTCGGCCGTTCGCAGCTAGGAGTGAGCGAGCAACAAACTAGCCTTTTGAATGCCGCGATCGGACTGGGAATCGCCGGCGGCTGCGTACTCGGCGGCTACCTCTCACAAGGACGCGTCAATCGCACGGTGGTCACCACCGGAGCTGCCGGACTCGTGTTCACGCTGGTGCTCATGGCCTTGCCGGGCGGCGTCCACCAACATCTGCTCGGATACTATGGCAGCCTGCCAGTGCTCGTGATCATGGGGGCGTTTACCGGCATGTTCATTGTGCCGGTGCAAGTGGCCCTGCAGTCGCGGCCCCCGCGCGAAGAAAAGGGCCGCATGATCGCCACGATGAACCAATTCAGTTGGATCGGCATCATCCTCGGCGCGATCGTCTATGAGCTGTGCCTCATTTTGCTCGACAAAACCGGCTGGCCGCGGAGCACGATCTTTGGAGTTACGGCCGTCCTGATGCTGCCGGTGGCAATCCTCTATCGGCCGAAAGATGAACAGCTGCCAGAAACGGCGCCGGCCGATGAATGAGGCGATACAAGGACCCGAAAGCGATCGACTAGCCGGAGTGGCGGCTGGTCGCGGCCTCTTCCGCCCCGTCGCCGGGCGTTGCGATTGCTGCGGCCGATTTGGACTTGCTTACCTCGGATTTGACGGTCGAATGATCGAAGCCGTGATCCACGAGCGCCGCAATAGCTTGGCTCGCGTCGAACTGATCCGCTTCAATGGCCACGACGGCCGTCTTCGTGTCGAAGTCGACCAGCACTTCTTTCGCTCCCGGCTGCTGCGAAAGGATTTCTCGCGTTTTCGCGACGCAACTCGTCGGGCACATCATGTCCGGGACATTGAATTCGACCGTCGGCGCGCCGTCCACGTTGAATGCCACCGGCGTGCCCGCGACTCCGATTTCCTTGACATCGCCGCTCCCGCGGATGCAGCCCGACAAGACCGCCACAACAATCGCCAGCCGAGCAAAACGGATCATCACAACCTCCTCGATTCCCTGAACCTACGCCTTCGCGGCCACCGGCAACTCCAGCGGACTCTCGGCCGCCATCGCTCGAATCTCTTCCGTGATCTTCATCGAACAATACTTTGGTCCGCACATGCTGCAGAAGTGGGCGCTCTTGAAAGTGTCTTGTGGCAGCGTTGTGTCGTGATAGGCGCGTGCCGTCTCCGGATCGAGCGCCAGCCGGAACTGCTCATTCCAATCAAAAGCAAAGCGCGCCCGCGACAAAGCGTCGTCCCGATCTTGAGCGCCCGGCCGCTTGCGAGCAATGTCGGCCGCGTGGGCCGCGATCTTGTACGCGATCATGCCCTGCTTGACGTCCTCGCGTTCCGGCAAGCCCAGATGTTCCTTCGGCGTGACGTAACACAACATCGCCGCCCCATGCCAGCCGGCCAGAGCCGCGCCGATGCAACTGGTAATGTGGTCGTAGCCAGGAGCGAAGTCGGTCACCAGTGGGCCAAGCACGTAGAACGGAGCGCCGTTGCAGATTTCGATCTGCCTCTCGATGTTCATCTGGATCTGATCCATCGGAATGTGGCCCGGGCCCTCAACCATGACTTGTGTGCCACGGGCCTGACCGCGCGCCGTGAGCTCGCCCAGCACGTCGAGTTCGGCGAATTGGGCCGCGTCGCTGGCGTCGGCGATCGAGCCGGGCCGCAAGCCGTCGCCCAAGCTCCACGTGACGTCGTACTGCCGCATGATGTCGCACAGGTCGTCGAAACTCGTATAGAGCGGATTCTGTTGGCGATGCGTCATCATCCACTTGGCGATCAGCGATCCGCCACGACTAACGATGCCGGTCACGCGGTTCATCGTCAGATGCAGGTGCTCGAGCATGACGCCGCAGTGGACCGTCATATAGTCGACGCCTTGCTTCGCTTGGTGCTCGACCATGTCAAGGAAATGCTGCGGCTTCATGTCCTCGATTTCGCCGCCAAGCTCCTCAAGCATCTGATAGATCGGCACAGTGCCGATCGGCACGGGCGATGCGGCAATCAACTGCTCGCGGATGTTGTCGATGTCGCGACCGGTGGAGAGGTCCATCACGGTGTCTGCACCGAAGTGGACCGCGGTGTGAAGTTTTTCCAGCTCGCCGTCCAAGTCGCTTGTGACGGCCGAGTTGCCGATGTTGGCGTTCACCTTGCAGCGGGCCGCGATGCCAATGCCCATCGGTTCGAGCCGGCCGGCCAAGTGAACCTTGTTGGCGGGAATGACCATTCGCCCCGCGGCCACTTCGCTGCGCACGAGCTCCGGCGCGATCTGCTCGCGGCGGGCTACGTATTCCATCTCCGGCGAAGTGACGCCCGCGCGGGCCATTTCGAGTTGCGTAATCGGCTCAGGCATAATTCTCAAATCACCTCCGTGTTCAAGGGTATTTCGCTCCATCCTATCGCTGTGGGACAGGTTGTCAACGAACGTCGCGACGTCTCCGGAGCGGCATTGCCCTGGTCCACTCTCCGAGCCACAATCAATAGGCTACGCCCCTCCCCAGCCGCCGGACGTCCATGCCGCCACGAGTGATTGCTATCGGCGATATCCATGGCTGCGCGGTCGCGCTTCGCGCGATGCTGGACTTGATCAAGCCGCAGCCGGACGACACGATCGTGACGCTCGGCGATTGTGTCGATCGCGGTCCGGACAGTTGTGGCGTTATCGAGCAGCTCTTGGACCTCCGCGAACATTGCCGTCTCGTGCCGCTTTTGGGCAATCACGAGGAGATGATGCTGGCACATCTCGGGGGCCGTCCCCAGCCGGATAATTGGCTCCTGTGTGGGGGCGACGCCACAGTGCAGTCGTACAGTCAATCGGCTGACGACTCGTTCGTACCGAACGATCACGTCGAATACATCCGCTCCTGGGGGGACTTTTTTGAAACTGACACGCATTTTTTTGTTCACGGCGCGTATCATCCGGAACAACCGCTTTCATCACAGAAATGGTCATTGTGGCGCTGGCACTCGCTCCGCGACATGTTGCCTGCAGCCCACGTGTCTGGCAAGACGGCGATTGTTGGGCATACCTCGCAAAAGTCTGGCGAAGTCCTCGACTACGGCTATTTGATTTGCATTGATACCTATTGTTACGGTGGCGGCTGGCTGACGGCTTTGAACGCCGCGAACGGCCAAATCTGGCAAGTAAATCGTGAAGGTAAATTACGCGATTCATCCAGTTGAGTATCCCAATTGCCGAACCTGAATAATCGGCAAATCCGCCGTAAAGGGGCGTTTTCGTGGTGTTGGTTGTTGCCCCATGTTAAAATGGCATTGGAACGCAGTGGCCCGCAAGCGGCGACCCACCTGAAGGTATCTTGTCTCGCCGCGGCAGGCTATTCATTTGCTCTTGATGATGAGGCCAATTGCCGGACCCGTCTCCGATCGGGGCGACGGCTCTGTTCACGCATTTTTCCCCAGGTATTGAGCAGTGTCCAAGCGGTTGTTTGTCGGAATTACCTGTTTCTGTTTGCAGGTGCTCACCAACTTGCAGTCGCACGCGGCGACCGTCGACCTGCAGCTCTACCCGCTCACCGGTGAAGTGAGATTGGCGAATCTGACCGCGACACCTTTTTCTTTTATTTTCTACGAGATCGATTCGTCTAACATGGCACTCGATCCAACAAAATGGATCCCGATCGCCGGCAATTATGATGTCAATGGCAACGGGTTCATCGATCCAACGCACGCTTGGAATGCGGTACCTGGAACTACGTCGCAGCTGGTTGAAACAGCAATTGCCCCGGGGTCTCTTGGAACGTTGCCGCCATTTCGGTCGATCAGTCTCGGGCGAATATGGAAAAGCAATACTGTGCCCATCGACTACCTTGGGACGCCGATCGTCAAACTTCCTGACGGAACCGATGCCACCGTAGTGAAAGATCTTGTCTTGGATGGCGACTACACGGCCAATGGCGTCGTCAATCAATTTGACTACTTGGCTTGGATTATGCGGTTTGGACAAACCGATTCCCCGTCTACAGACGGCAACCACAATGGAATCGTGGACATTGCAGATTACACGATTTGGCGCGACCATCTGGGGCAGTCGCTGACGGGCTTTTCGCTGGGCCAAGGGAATGGAGCTGGCGCACTTTCGGCTGCGGGAGTACCCGAACCGAGCAGCGCGATACTCGCACTTCTGGCCGCCGGCGCACTTGGTTGGCGGGCTCGCGCTCGTCAGAATCTCGGCTGCTGACTCTCGATCTTTCATGGTTGGGTCGGCGGGATTTCTAAGTCTCTGCCACCGCCGTCATTGGGCGAACGAATCGGCTGCGTCAATCGCAGATTGACATTCTCGTCGGCGTTCTGAACAGCGTCCCGAAATTCGCCCGGCGTTGTCACACGTTGGTCGCCGACGTGACTGATGAACATTCCGGGCCGCACTCCAGCGTTCCACGCCGAGCTATTCTGGGCGACGTCGCTGACGACGACGCATCCAGCGGGATCGAGCGCGCCGGCGGCCAACTGCTCGGCCAACGTCGCCGCGTCGAGCGCCAGCGCGTAGTCGACGCGGATGCCGCGCCAGCTGGGCGGCCGATCGGTCACGACTTTCTTACCCGGAACGGCAAGCTTGGAGAGCGAAGCTTGTGCAGTTGCCGGGTGATTGCCTCTCAAGTAATCGATCGTCACTTGTTGTGACGGCAAAAGTCGACTGACTAACAATTGGAGACGATCCACGTCGTTCACCGGCTGCCCGGCAATCTGAGTGATCACGTCGCCGGCCTGAAGACCGGCGCGAGCAGCGGGGCTACCGGGATAGACTTGTTGGACAACTGCGCCGGCGGTCGCCGTGCCAGTCGCCGCGGTATTTCCCGTTTGAAAGCCAATGCCGAGCAAGCCGTATTCGACTTCTTGGCCTTGTTTGAGCGTGTCGATGATCCGGCGGATTGTTTCGTCCATTGGGATGGCATAGCCGGCCGGTTGCTCGTGACCCGCGATCGTGGCGACGGTCGTAGTGAGACCAACGAGTTCACCGCGAAGATTGACGAGTGCCCCGCCGCCGGCGCTCCAGCCTAGCTTGGCGTCGGTTTGGATGAGTGTGCCGAGGTGATGAAGTGTCGTTCGGTAGTCGTTGTTCGGGCCAGGGGCGTCGTTGAGATTGATTCCAGGGGGCGCTTTGCGGGCGAGGTTCGTGACGATGCCCCAACTGGCCGTGGGTTCGCCGTCGCTACGGATCGCGTAAGGATTGCCGATCGCAATGACGAACTGCCCCTTGCGGAGCTGTGAAGCATCGCCAAAGGTGATGGCGTGAAAACGTTTGTTGTCGGCTGCGGCGACAATCGATAGCACGGCAAGGCCGCTACGAGGATCGGCGGCCTTGATCGTAGCGGCGTAGGTTTTTCCATCGATCGTGGTGATCGTATTTTGTTCGCCTTCGCGGACAGCCAGGTATTCTGTGAGGACCAGGCCGGCGGCGTCGATGATGACGCCGGCGGCGACGGTACTGGGTTCGCCCGTTACAGGCTGTTGGCGGAGATCAGTAAATATGTCATCTGCATGCGGCGCTAAGAGCGATTGTTGTTGGGGGGCCGAGCGGGCGACAGCGACGACGCTCGGCTCGGCATGGTGAATGACTTCGACCAGCGTTCGTTCAATGGCGGCGACGGTTGCTTGGTCGGCGGCGGGGTTGTTTGGAGCGCTCGGGGCACTTGGTTGCGCTCCCGCCCGCTGAAGTGGGCTCGCCGTCGTCAATATCGTCGAGATCAGAACGAAGATTGCGGTGCGCAGTATCACTCCGTCGTTTTAAGCGGCTTCGTGCTATTCGTCCAGGTTGTCAGCTTCGGCACCGGTGTCGGCCAGGCTGGGCTTGGCGGTTAATAATGCTTTGCCACCGCCGGCGGCCATGATTTTCGCTTTGATCTCTTGGGCGAGCTGCGGATTTTCTTTGAGATAGAGGCGGGTCTTTTCCTTGCCCTGGCCAAGCTGCAGGTCGCCGTAGCGGAACCAGGCGCCGGTGCGGGCAATGATCTTCTGCTCAATGCCCATGTCGATCACATCGCCCTCGAAGCTGATGCCGTCGGCGTGCATCATGTCGAACTCGGCCTGGCGGAAGGGCGGAGCGACCTTGTTCTTGACGACCTTTGCCCGGACCCGCTGGCCCATGACCATTTCGCCTTCCTTGAGCTGGCCGATGCGACGGACATCGATCCGGCAGGAAGCGTAAAACTTGAGGGCTCGGCCACCGGGGGTCGTCTCGGGGCTGCCAAACATGACGCCGATCTTCTCGCGAATCTGGTTAATGAAGATCACCGCCGTTTTCGACCGGGCGATCGCGGCGGTGAGCTTCCGGAGAGACTGGCTCATGAGGCGGGCCTGGAGGCCGACGTGGGCATCGCCGATCTCGCCATCAAGCTCCTTCTTGGGAACCAGGGCGGCGACGGAGTCGATGACGATGACGTCGACCGCGTTTGATTTAATGAGCATCTCGGCGATTTGCATGGCTTCTTCACCGAAGCTGGGCTGGCTCACCAGCAGCATCTCGAGATCGACGCCGAGCTTCTTGGCCCAACTAGGGTCGAGGGCGTGTTCGGCATCGATGAAGGCGGCGATGCCGCCGGCGCGTTGCGCCTCGGCAATGACATGGAGAGCGAGGGTAGTTTTGCCGCTCGATTCGGGGCCGAAGACTTCGATGATCCGGCCCTGCGGAATGCCCTGGCCACCCAGCGCGATATCGAGCGAGAGGCTGCCGGTCGAGATGCCCTTGATCGGCACGATGCTATCGACGCCGAGCGGCATGATCGAGCCTTCGCCGAATTGCTTCTCGATCGCAGCGAGGGTGTGACGGAGCTCGGGGCTGGTTTGGAGCATGCTCGTGGGGCGGTCGCCTTTGCCGGCCTTCTTGACCGCTTTATCTTGGGCGGACTTGTCGGACGTCTTTTGGGGCGGTTTGCTCTCGGGCTTGGCCATGCGCTGGCTCGCGACGTTGGTGGTGGCTGATGGGGCTGGGCGGCTGCTAGCGGAGGCGGCGGAGCCGGAGGCTGGGCGGTGGTTGGTGGCGATAGCAGTGACCATGCGATGGACCCTTTATCTAATAGGCTTGGCTGAAAGGCAAGTCAGATTTGACCTGGCAACTGGCTGGCGTTTGTGGCCGGGCGGCCGGCGAAAACGTCCTTGAAGTAGTGTACGTATGATTACTGTATCGGTGTTCATGTCGTGGTTCAAGAGGGAGGGACAGAAAACTGGCAAATTGTGGTCTATTGGCTTGTACACTACTAGCGATTGGGGGCGGGAACGGTTCGGGGTTCAGGGTTCGGGCGTTCGAATGGCGAAGGGGACGTGTTTTGTTCGAAGGGGACCGGTTGTTCTTGGGTAGGCGGCCGGTTCTCTCCTTTCTTTTTAGACTGGGAAACAGGATCGGCGGGATCTACAGGATGGGTGGTCATTTTCACCACGAGGGCACCAAGGACA
>DASYDU010000152.1:0-13092 GCA_036499445.1 Lacipirellulaceae bacterium | reverse complement strand
AACGCCCGAATGTGTACTGCAAACTTTCGGGCCTGGCGACCGAGGCCGATTGGCAAAAATGGACGGAGCCGCAATTGATGCCCTACATGGAAACCGTTCTCGAAGCCTTCGGCCCGCGGCGACTGATGTTCGGCAGCGACTGGCCGGTCTGCCTGCTGGCAATCAAGTATCGCGGCTGGCACGACCTGGTCGCCCGTTTTAGTTCGAAACTTTCCGCCAGCGAGCAGGCCCGCGTTTTAGGCGAAACGGCGATCGAAGCCTACCGCTTACAATCATGCTGACACCGACGAACAGTAGAAAAGAAGTCGTTGGCTCCGGCGCTGCCGGGCCGGCGAGCGACGAGATCGAGGCCTCACCCGTCTGCATCACGCGGCCCATGAAAAGCAGGCTGCCCGAATGCATATCGCGCAGCGCGAAGAGGAATGGATGGTCGGCGTCAAACACGGGAGGCTGTCCGATTCCGCAGCCGTAACATCCCACCGCAGTAATCGAGATGACCGCCGTGGCTGCGGCCGCCTCCGTCCCAGCCTCGTTCACGTCGATAAATGCTTTGTGAATTACATCACTAAGCTTTGGGCCCTGGCCGGATATGCCGCTGAAATCCGCCCGCTCGCTAAATGCATCGGACATCCCCATCGACTGGAAAGTGTCCCCCAGTTGGAACGACGCATCGAATTTAAACTTGGGCAGGTAGACGTCCACTTTCGTTTGGCTCACCGCGGAAAGGTCGGACGAGACCTTCTCGGAACTAATCGAGGACTCAAGCGAGCTGATTCCGTTGCGCGCATCGGGCAACATCAGCACCATCGAAAGGTCCTGGCCGGCGTACGGGATCTCCAACATTTGGTATCCGTTAAATTGGCCATAGCGAAACCTATTCTCTTGAAACATGGTCTGAGTTGGTGCCGCAGCGCCGTCGGCCGCGTAGAACGGACGGTCGACGGTATTCTGCTCATCGAACTTCGAATCCCATTTGCCGTTGAAATAGATTGCGTTGGTGAGCACCAGTCGCGTGTCGGGCGTGACACTTCCGCTGGGCAGCAAGTTGAGAATCTTGTCGTGCGTCCGATCCGCCACCCACTGGTTGATGTGCTGCCGAGAACCTTCCGGATCGCCGATGAAATTGGTCGACTCGAGCGGCGCCTGATAGCTATTCGTGGTAATATCCAAGAAAGGCTGTTTAAAGGGATAGTCGGACTGCACGAACAACCGATTGGCGATGTTCAGTTGATAGGCATCACGCGGCGCGGTGAGATCGCTCAGCAATTCTCCGTAGGCGCCGTGGAGCTGCTCGTCAGGCAAGTTGAAGCCGAGTACGCCCGCCATTTGTTGAGCCGTCCGTCCCCGCGCCCCGGCGTACGTCATCGCCAGCGCCGACGAAATGCTGAATGGCGAAACGAGCAAGTTCTTGTCGGCATCGGCGCTCGCTGCGATCCGCTGGAAGATGTTGAACGCAAATTGATTGTTGCCGGCGACCAACGTGGCAACGTCCGGCGAAAGTTCGGCCCGCACGGTCGGTGGAAGAATGTCTCCTTGAGATGGCGGCCTGTTCACGGGTCCGGTGATTGGCGAAATGTCTACTGGATTGCCGATCGGGCCGCCGTCGACCGGCAGCGGCAATGCGATTACCGGCCCGAGTGGTGGATTGAGTTTCAACAGGATTGGCGGATGCTCGTCCGCGGCCGCCGCCGAATAGGCCGCCAAGACCGCAATTCCGGCTGTTGCCAAAACCCTCCAGAGATTCGACAGCATCATTTGCTCGCTTTCCCAATCGGTGCGGACGATAGTCAATCAGCCTCGACCCGTCCATATAGGCCGTTTGACCTGGGAAAGTGTCACGCGCGACATCCTGCGCAAGAATCTGGCGAAGATAGCGGCGATCAGATGTCCTCTTGTCCCGCGTCCTCTCGCCGCAAACCATCGGCTTCAGGAGCCCGGTCGAGGAGAACTCTAGTCCTTTGCTGCCTGCGCCGTTTTCTTCCCATTACGTCGTCGCGGGATTGCAAACTTGATCGTCGGGGCGGCCCGGCGGTTGTCGTCCGCGTTGCGACGGAAGCAGCTCACGATGTCGCTCCGAGTGATGATTGCCACCAGCTTGGGAGGCGACTCGCGCGTGAGGACGGGCAAGCGGCCAATGTCGTGATTGGCCATGTGATCGGCCGCTTGCCGTACGGTCGAATTCTCGTAGACGAACTTGGGCGGCCGTTTCACCAAGTCGCGAATCGTGGCAGTTTGAGAAGTGCCATCGTCGATGATATCGCGCCGCGTCAGCACGCCGATCAGCGTTTGATTGGAATCAAGGACAGGAAATCCCTGGTGGTGACTGCCCGAACTGCCCGCGCTCAGCCATTGCCGGACTTGCTCGACGCGGTCATCAGCTTTGAGGGCGACGACAGATTTGGCGGCCACGTCGGCAACGAGCACTTGGTCGAGTGCATCGGCGACATACTCGGCCGGGGTACGCACGCCGCGGCGGGCGATTTTCTCGGTCATGATCGTGTGCCGCATCAGAAGGCACGACACCAGGTAGGACGTCGTACAACCGGCCAAAAGCGGCAGCAAACAGAGCGGCTGCTGCGTGGTTTCAAAAGCAAATACGGCGGATGCGAGGAAGGCCCGCGACGCGCCGCCGAACATCGCGGCCATGCCGACCAATGCCGCCACACTCACGTCCGTCGCCAGTGCTGGCCACGCCCACGTTGCGGCCGATCCGGCCAACGCGCCGATCGCGCCGCCGATTGTGAACAACGGTGCGAGTGTGCCGCCAGACGTACCACTTCCCAGCGCGATCGACCAGGAAATCAACTTCATCCCAAACAGAAACAGCAGGGCCTGCGTCGCCATCTTGCCCGAAAGCAGAGCCGAAATATTGTAGTAACCTACGCCCAAGGTGTCGGGAGCGAAGTAACCGCAGACGCCGACTGCGACCGCGCCGATTGCCGGCCACCACATCCAGTGGACGGGGAGACGTTCGAAACCATCCTCAATCGCGTACAGCAATCGCGTGACGAGGACGGCCACGATTCCCATCGCAAGCCCCAAGACTGCGTAGAATGCAATCGCTCCCAGTGTGGGTGTAGGAACATTCGCCATGGTGAAGATGGCGCCGGACCCTTCGACAGCCATGTGCACACCCGCGGCCGTGGCGCTGGCGAGCGCCACGGGAATGATGGACCGCGCGCGATACTCAAACAACAAAAGCTCGACCGCCAAGAGAACTGCGGACACCGGGCTGTCGAAGGTCGCCGCCATGCCAGCTGCTGCGCCAGCGGCAAGCAAAGTCTTTCTTTCGGCCGCGGTGACGCTGAGGAACTGGCCCAACATCGATCCCAGCGCTCCACCGGTGGCGATGATCGGTCCCTCGGCCCCGAAAGGCCCCCCCGTGCCGATCGCGATTGCGGCCGAAATGGGCTTCAGAAATGTGACTCGCGCGGGAATGCGGCTCTCATTGGTCAACACCTGTTCCATGGCCTCGGGGATGCCATGACCACGGATGGCCGCCGAACCATAGCGGGCGATAAACCCGACGATGAGCGCGCCAATGATCGGCACCACTACCACCCAAACACCAAGTTGATTTGCGGCAGGCGGAACCGAGGCCAACGAGAAATGCTGAAAGAAAGCGACATTCGTAATGAGCGCGATCAGGCGCAGTAGAACGATCGCGGCGCCAGCGGCCATCGCACCCAGAGCGATCGACAACCACGCCAATCGCAACACCCGGCGATCCACGAGCGCAACTTCAGCCGGCACGTGGGCTGCTTCTGCCACGAAGTCGAGGGCCGGCGACACCGTGAGCCCTTCGGTCGTCGCCGAGTGAGGTGAGCTCTCGAATGGTTGTTCCGCCATTGTCGTTGCTGGTGGGTCAAATTCGTCCGGCATGGGGAGCGAGCTGATTCGCCAGACAGGAGGGAGATGCCAGTCCTAATCTTACTCAATCGGAAATGACCGGGCGACCGCAAATTGTTTTTCGAAAATGCCACGGAGTCGGTGCCAAGCGAACTGCGTCGCGAGAAGATTCCGTTGAACTGCTAGTGTGGCTCTAAGCCGGTAGTTAAGATGACTTTGCTATGCACCTTTTCCTCTCTTCGAAAGCTGTTGTATGAAACCTCCCGAATCGCTGGAAACGCCCGTTGAACCCGTAGACGCACCGCCGCCGATCACCACCCATCCCCCAACGCCGCTGCGCTGGCGACTGGCGATCCTCTGCGGGCTTGCCGGCTTAATGCTGCTGGCCTATCTAATGCAAGAAACGATCGGCGTTCGCGGGCAGGCGCTGTTGGGGATCTTCTTTTTCTTTGGTATTGTCGCGGCGTTTTCAGCCAACCTGCGAGCCGTCAATTGGCGGACGATCTTTTGGGGTATCGCGATCCAGGTTGTGTTGGCGTTCTTGGTTCTCGATGTGCCGTTCGTCCACAGGTTATTTGAAGGCGCCGGCGCGGTCGTCAACAAATTCATCGATTTCTCCCATGAAGGGGCCAGTTTCGTGTTCGGGAACCTGGCGGATTCTCGTCCGGAGTCGGCGGGAGGTACCTGGACTCGGCTCTTTCCGACCGGATACGCATTTCAATTTGCCTTTATTGCGCTGCCGCCCATCATCTTTATTTCCGCGTTCTTTACTGTCTTGTATCACTTCGGAATTCTGCAATTCATTGTCCGGCTGTTTGCGCGAGTGATGGTGCATTTGATGGGCACCAGCGGTGCGGAAACGCTCTCGGTGGCTGCCAACGTGTTCATGGGTCAGACGGAAGCGCCGCTGATCATTCGACCTTACGTGCCGCGGATGACGAACTCGGAGTTGTTTGTGCTGATGGCGAGCGGAATGGCCCACATCTCGGGCGGTCTCATGGCAGTTTACATTAGCTACGGCGCCGATCCCGTGGCGGTGCTTGCCACATGCGTCATGGCCTGCCCATGCAGCTTGTACTTGTCCAAACTGTTTCTGCCCGAAGTGAGCAAACCGGAAACCAGTGGCACGGCGCACGCTGGCGATATGAAGTCGCCGTACGTGAACGCGATCGATGCGGCGGCCGCCGGTACAAGCGACGGACTTCAGTTGGCGCTGAACGTCGCGGCGATGCTGATTGCGTTTGTGGCCTTTGTGGCGATGTTTAACGGCATCCTCGGCGTGATACCGCTGGCGAAGATTGGCGCGTGGACCGGCTGGGAGATGCCCGATCAACTTTCGCTGCAATGGATGTTTGGCAAGATGTTTAAACCCGTGGCGATGTTGATGGGGGTGAGCCACGTCGATCAGGAACACGTCGGCACGCTGCTAGGCATCAAGCTGGCCCTCAACGAGCACGTGGCGTTTTTGCAGATGAAGGATTGGAAAACGACGGCCGATTTCATGACCGAGCGTTCGTACCGACTCGCTTCGTACGCGCTAACCGGCTTCGCCAACTTCTCGTCGGTCGGCATCCAGTTGGGCGGCATCGGTGGCATGGCGCCCAATCGCCGGCATGATCTGGCGCGGCTGGGGCTGAGAGCACTCTTCGTGGGCTTCACGGCCACGCTGCTCAATGCCTCGGTGGCTGGCCTGTTTTTGCCGAAGTGATGGCCGCCCGGGCACCTACAGAGTTAGGAGCGACATGCTGATCTGAACCAGCCGGTCCTCGAGTAGCACGGCTTCTCGGTCGTCGTGCTCGAAGGTGACGCTGAGGAATTCCAGGCCGCGGGCGTAGGCGATCGAGTAACCGTGCCCGACGATCACCGAGGGCACGGTGATTTGCGTGAAAGCCCACTTGCTATTGGCCAGGCTTGCCTTAATTCCGCCGACGACCAGGTTGGCGATCTCGCCAGCACCGTCGACTACTTGAGAATTGAGCTCCTTGAACTGTTCCTGCAACAAACCGCCGACGGCCCGGATCGCGACACGCTCCGTCAAATTTACCGTGACGAAGCCCGATACTTTGCCGTGCACCCCAATCAATCCGGTCACGGTGCCTTGCTCGCGGACCGGCACGGTCGACACGCCGACGCACCGCGCCGTAATGCCACACATCGTAAATGCGCCTTCGAGGGCGTCGATGGTCGCGGCAAGCAATGTAGTGTTCACGGGAATTTGGCTGGCTGCAATCGGCTCGGCAACAGCGGGCATGGACGTGTCCTTCGACCGGTGGTTGGGAAATCGACGCTCGGCGACAGCAAAGTTTTGTCGCGAAATTATGGGTCACCGCGTCGGCTAATGAGTTGCCTCGCACGATGAACGTCAGCGGAAAGCGGCCGCCCAGACGGCAAAACCGGTTCGGCCCCTACCACCAAACAGTCGGCCTCTCTACGCGGCAGCAGAAAAGATCAATCGTGATCGTTGCCGCGGACGTCGACTAAACCATAGCGGCGGATCTTGCGATCCAGCGTCGACCGCTCGATGCCCAGAATGGTGGCGGTGCGGCTCTTGTTCCAGCCGGTCATGGACAGCGTGGCCAGAATATGCTGCCGCTCCATGTCGGCCAGCGATGTCGGTTCCGCGGGCGCGCTGCGGCCGTCGCTCAAGCCACTCTCCGTGTCGCCCGCCGTCTTGAGCTGCGAGAGCAACAAATCATCCGCGTCAATGTACTCGCCTCGCGTCAGCACGACAGCCCGCTCGATCACGTTTTTCATCTCGCGGACATTGCCGGGCCAGCGGTATCGCAACAGCTCTTCCATTGCCCGCGGCGTAAAGGCGGTAATTTTATTTCCGGTCTCGACTACGTAGCGCCTGAGGAAATACTCGGCCAGCACGGGGATGTCTTCGGGCCGTTTTCGCAGCGCCGGCACGACGATTTCGAGCACGTGCAGACGGAAATAGAGGTCGCGGCGAAATTTTCCTTCGGCCACGTCCTTTTCCAGGTCGCGGTTCGTGGCCGCGATCGCCCGCACGTCGACCTTGATCGCTTCACTGCCGCCAACGCGCTCGAAGGGATGTCCTTCCAGCACGCGAAGAAACTTGGCCTGGGTCGTGGGATTCATTTCGCCGATCTCGTCGAGCATCAGCGTCCCTTTGTCGGCCGCCTCAAATTTTCCGATCTTCCGTTCCGTCGCGCCGGTGAACGCGCCCTTCTCATGGCCAAACAGCTCGCTTTCCAGCAGCGTTTCCGACAGAGCCGCACAGTTCAGGCAGACGAACGGCCCCTTGCGCCGCGGGCTTGAATAATGGACGGCCCGCGCCACCAGCTCCTTTCCCACGCCGCTCTCGCCCCGGATCAACACAGTGGCTCGACTCGGTGACGCGCGGGCGATCTCCTGCTCGACGTGCTTCATCAGCTCGCTCGTGCCGATAATCTCACTCTGGACACCGAGCCGCTCGCGCAGCTACAAGTTTTCATCGCGGATTTGGTTGAGATTCTCTGCTAGCTCTTGTTGCCGGGCCAGGTTCTCGATCGCCACGGCCACGGTATCGGCGACGGCGAGCGTGAACTCCAAATCATCGGGATCAATCATTCGAGCCGGATCGGTTGAATACAGATGGATCACGCCCAGAACTTTCCCTTCGCTACGGATCGGGGCGCAGATCACGCTTGTGGCCAGGATGTCGCCTTTGCTGTCGCGGCTGCCCAACTGGCTGTCGTCCATCACGTTGCGTGCCAAGACCGCCTGACCGTCACGCATCACGGTGGAGGCCAAGAACTGCGATACGCGATGGTACCGATGGGGCGAATCGCTACGGGAGGAGCAGACTTCGAGGCTATCGGGCGCTTGCTTTCCGGTTAGCGTGCGGGGGCGCAATAGCACGGCCCCGGCGTCCACTTGTGAACCTTCGAATAACCCATCGAGCGCCACTCGCGCCAGTGTTACAACGTCGGATGCCTTCGCCAATTCAAACGCCAGTCGGCACAAATTGGCGGCCGCCCGCCCGACCTTGGGCAGCGACACGTCGGCCTCTTCTTCGTCGGGCGGCTCGAGCAATCGGCTCTGGCCGCGGCGGTGGGTGATTGTCGTCGGCTCGTAGGTTTCGAGGACGCTTTCGTCGTCGGTTTCGGCGACGCCGCGCTTCGGCGCACCATTGTCGACGGCTTGAGCTGTGCGCAAGAGCGTGTGCGAATCGGGAAACGCCTGCGACAAATCGTGAACAAACGCAAGCTGCGTATTGCCGATGCGAATGACGTCGCCGGCCTGCAAGAGATAGTCGACTTGGAGGCGCTTGCCGTCGACCATCGTGCCGTTGCGGCTGTCCAGGTCGCGGAGCGTCCATTGCCCTTGCGATTGGAACACCTCGGCATGGTTGCGGCTGCAACGCTCGTCTTTGACGCAGATCGCATTGGTCGGCGCACGGCCGATCGTGATCGATTCGCCGTCCACTAGACGGAAGACATCGGTCCATTTTGAGCCTTCGCGAATAACCAGGTATGCTGTCATCGAATAGACAATTGCCGAGAAGCGTGGCTCCCTCCGCAGGTGTTGCGAATGTCGGCCCCCGGGCGATTAACCGCTCCGCCGTCTAGGCTGAATACGCTCGCCGAGCGCAGATCTGCCAACTGACTCCCCCACTACAACTTATTCCCGGCACCAGGATATATTCAAGTCGGAGCGGACGGGACAGAACCAACCGCCGTATCATAGGTTATGGCGATTTGCAACCCGACGACCACGGTTCCCAAGGCGACGGAATTGAATTGCGCTACAAAATCCCGGGCAATCCACGTAAATCCTGCCCGCCAGCGGCCGGCGACACCTCGCCCAACAAGCCAATTTTGTTGAAACCAAACGCTTTAGCGACTATTTTGGATATTGGGAGCGGCGACAAAATCTGGCCGCCCAGCAGACGGCCTTGGAGTCAAATTGCCATGATCTTTACACATCGCACGAATCGGTGCACGTTCTTCCTCTCGATTGTACTTGCGGTGATCGCAACTTGCTTCCTCGCCGAACGTGCCCAGGCCCAATTGGGATTAGGTTTCCGCTCGTCGGTCGGCGGCGTGAAGGTCGACGTCGACGGCGTGCTCTCGAATCCCGACGTATCGGAGGCCAAAGAGTTGCAGGCCGCTTGGCAGGCCGGGTTGCAGGAAATTCCTGCCGACCTCCAGCAGCCAGCCGATCTGCGGTTTGTCTCGCTCCGTCGATTGGACGCTGAAATTGCTCGTGCCAATCAAGAAGGCAAGCCGCTGCCCGACGCGGTCCGCTACCTGGCCGGCTTGCAGCGGGTCCGTTACGTCTTGGTCTATCCGGAGCAACACGATATTGTGCTGGCCGGGCCGGCGGAAGGCTGGCGTGCCGATGCGGTCGGCAATGTTGTCGGCGCCAATAGCCGCCGTCCCGTACTGATGCTGGAAGACCTAATGGTCGCCCTCCGCGCGGCCGAGACCTCGAACACGACCGGCATCAGTTGCTCGATCGACCCGACGCCGGAAGGTCTGCAGCGCGTCCAGCAAATCGCCGCTCAGGTTGCCAACGAGCACAATCCACAAGTCGCGGCCCGAGAAGACGAAGAGGCCCTCGGCCTGCAAACGATCACGGTCCAAGGCGTGCCCGAGACGAGCCATTTTGCTCGCGTGCTCGTGGCCGCCGACTTTCGCATGAAGCGGCTCGGCATGAATTTCGAGCCGGCACCCGTCGATGGACTTCCCAGCTACCTGACGATGCTCGGACATGGCCGGGGCTTACAGAGTGTCATGCCGCGTTGGTGGCTGGCGCCGAATTATGAGCCGCTGCGCCGCGACAAGGATTCAATGGTTTGGGAAATCCGCGGCCAAGGCGTCAAATGTATGTCGGAGCAGGACATGATGACCGCCGGTGGTGGACGCGATCAGCACACGGGCAAAAGTGATCCCATCGCCCAAAAATGGGCGGAGAATTTTACCACCAAATTTGAAGACCTCGCCCGCGAGGATTCGACGTTTGGCCAGCTCCGCAACGTGATGGATCTGGCGGTTGTGTCCGCTCTGATGACGAAGGAGGGGCTTAGCCAATTTGCCGGGCTGCAAATTCCACAACTCTTGGGCGGTCAATCGCTCGATGAATATCCGGCGCCGCGGCATGTCGCATCGCAGGCGAGTTTGCTCAAAAAGGGCACCGGCTGGGTAATCAGTGTTTCCGGCGGCGTACAAATATTCCCCTGGCGGGTGGCCGACCACTCCGAGGTGACAGCCGATGTCGCCGCCGCTCGACCAACGGCGACGAGCCCGTCGACCAACTGGTGGTGGCAATAAGCAAGGCGGAAGGGAGATCGATCGTCGACGTATTGAGTCTTCCCTGTCCCCTGTACGCTGAACCCTGTATCCTGCTCGGCATGAGCGCCGCGCCAGTCAATCTCCTGCTCCAGGAAATTCAATACCAGGTCGAGGAAACTGCCTGGGGCACGTGGCGGCGCTTTGTCTATCCGACCGGCAATCGCTTTGCTGAATTCAAGACGCATCGCAGCTGGGGTGGCATGCCGCTGCTCCACTACACGTTCGGCATCTGTCCCGAAACCGGCAAACGGATCACGGCCCGAGGAGTAGTTGCCGTTGGTCGCTTTGCTCGCGGGTTTGTCGCCATCGGGCAAGTTTGCATCGGACTCGTGGCCGTCGGACAGTTAGCAATTGGCTTAGTATTTGGTTTGGGCCAAGCAGCGACAGGCGCCATTTGCATTGGTCAGTTCGCGGTCTCAATGATATTTGCCGTGGGGCAAATCTGTGTGGGAAAGATTGCTATCGGGCAAATTGTCTATGGCCAATATGCGCTCGGCCAACTCGGTTGGGGCGAGCACGTCTGGGACACCCGCGGCATCGATCCCATCGCCCAAGATTTCTTTCTGAAGCTGATCGGCAAATAACGGCAAATCAATGTCGTCGAGCGCGCCGCATGCCTCTCTGACCGCGTTCCGCGGCCAAACCGCTTCCTGCCGAGTGAGGATGGTAACGGGCGTAAGGAATACGCCAACCCATTGTTGCCCTTTTTGGCCTATTGTTGAGTGAAAGGTTCCGCGCGCTTCATTTCGGTCGCCCGGAACAAGTCGCTACCGACCAAAGGTTCCACATGACGCCAAAACAAATTGACCTCGTGCAACGCACTTGGCAGATCGTGGCGCCGAACTCGCTGCAAGTCGGCGAAGCATTCTACAATCGGCTCTTCGAGATCGATCCAAGCTTGCGCGGCATGTTTGCGCACGACGTCTCGGAGCAAGGCCGTAAGCTCATGGAAATGATCAACGTCGCTGTCAATGGTTTGCCTCACCTGGAACTCGTCCGGCCGGAGATCGAGAACCTCGGGCGGCGTCATCTCGAAGAGTATCGCGTTACGGAGCTTCAATACAATACGGTTGGAAATGCGCTGCTCTGGACGCTCGATCAGGCGCTCGGCGATGCCTTTAACCTGGAAGTTGAGGCCGCGTGGACGGAAGCCTACCATGTTATTGCCGATATCATGAAGTCGGCGGCGTACGCGACGGTATAAGGCGCGCTGATTAGTCGGCGACACGCCTCGACGACTTGCCCCAAGCCTTTTCGTCAGACGAAGTGTTCGGTCGCTCGGCCGCTGATCGTGAGCGACGGGCGGAGTCTTTCGCCGATGCCTCGAAGTGTCTACGATGGTGCTTACGACATGCACTCTGATCCCGGGCTGCTGCAACATGGCAATACCTGCGCGGCCACGCCAGCTGCTCATTCTTACCGAAGGACAGACTGAGCCGATCGCAGCCAAGACCGCCGCTTGTGTCATTCGCTACGGTCAAGATGAGGTCGTGGCTCTCCTGGATTCGACGCAGGCCGGCAACACGGCTCGAGAGTTGCTTGGTGTTGGCGGCCCGATCCCCGTGGTGGCGCGGCTCGAAGATGCGCCGACGGCCAACACACTCGTCATCGGCATTGCACCGGCCGGCGGTCAAATTCCGCCTACATGGCGGCCGATTGTGCTCGCCGCAATCGAGCGCGGCCTCGACGTTATCTCAGGCATGCACGATTTCTTGAGCGACGACCCAGAGTTTGCCGTCGCCGCCCGCCGTCGCGGCGTTCGCTTGATTGATGTCCGCAAGAACACCGAGCGCGATGTCGCCAACCGCGTGGGAATCCGTGCCGATTGCCTGCGAATTCTCACAGTTGGGCAGGACTGTAGTGTTGGCAAGATGGTCGTATCGGTCGAACTAGCCCGCGCGCTGGTTGGCCGCGGCCACGATGCCAAGTTCGTTGCCACTGGCCAGACCGGCATCCTCATCGAAGGCGAAGGCTGTCCGGTCGATTGCGTCGTCTCCGATTTTCTCAATGGCGCGGCAGAAAAGTTGGTGCTGACGAATCAGCACCACGACATTTTGCTCATCGAAGGGCAGGGGAGCATTACTCATCCGCGCTACTCACCGGTGACGCTCGGACTGGTGCACGGCGCAATGCCCCACGGCATGTTCCTGTGCTACGAGGCGGGCCGCACGCAAGTCCGTGGCATGGAACAAATGCTACTTACGCCCCTCGCCAAACTCCGCGAGCTGTACGAGACGATGGCGAGCGTGATGCAACCGTCGCGAGTGATCGGCGTGGGCATCAACAGCCGCCGACTCTCCGCCGCCGATGCGGCGGCCGAGCGCGACCGTGTTCGTGGCGAGTTGGGTCTGCCGGCTTGCGACGTTATTCGTGACGGCCCGGATGAGCTGGTCGACGCGGTCCTGACCATGCGAGCGTCGCTCGCTCGAACCCTGCACCCTAAACCCTGACCCTTACCGCCGGCACTCAACGCCCACGTGCCAGCCTTGGAACAAGAGGTTGTCGCCTTCCGTATTTCGCTCGAAGTACGCTTTGTCGGCGAGCCGAAGATTGTCGAGCCACAAGAACTGGTAGCCGCCCGTGAGCGCAACGCATTTATTCAGCTGGCAAACCGCACTCAGCGACGCTTCAGCTGCATAGGCAACCTCGCCCAATTCTACGACGTCGTTGTTCGACGTAATCGCTATGTCGGTTCGCCCGGGGGCCAACGTCGCCGTGTTGTCGGCGATGGTTTGCGTCGCCGTCACGGTCATTAGATTCTGGCGGTGAATTTGGTTGTAGTATACGCCGGCGTTGCAGGTCCCCTCCAGACGGAGCCGCTGTGTCAAACGCAGGCTGGTCCGATGTGCACCAACCTGGAATCCAATCAGATTGTTCTCAAGGTTGAACAGGTTCAGCCGATCGGTAGCAATTGGGAAAGGCGGGCCGGTCGAGTTGCTCGGCA
>DASYDU010000151.1:0-15156 GCA_036499445.1 Lacipirellulaceae bacterium | reverse complement strand
GCCGACAAGCTGGCTCAGGTTGCCGCTAGGAAACGCTTCCAGCACCAGCACGCTCGAAGTGCCCGGCACATAATCGGCCGTGAGCAGGTCACCCGTTTCGGGGTCGACGTACCCCAGCTCATCGTTCGGGTGATAGAAGATTCGCCAGTTGCTCGACTCGTCGATTGTGAGAAAGGTCGCTTCCGATCCCACGATCCGCGAAACCTGCCCAAACGTGCTACCAATCGTCCCCGACAGCATCCGCCGATCCTCGAGCGCCTCAAACCCCAGCCGCCGAAAATGTTGCCCGCACGCTCCGCGTGCGGAATTGCCTTTCTGACTTCTCCTCAGCCGCATTCTCCAGCCCATCACCACGTCCTCCCCAGCTTCTTACCCGAGACTTCGCTTTCGACACGCGGATCGTGTCGGCAACGTTGCAGTTGCCGGCACACGCTGTGTGCCGAAAAGCGATAAACCCACTCGCCACATTTCCTGTGGGGAATCGCCAAAACACCTCTTACTTCAGCTCCCGACTCCAGTGCAGATACTCGGCAGCCTTCAGTTTAGCCCGCCGCGGGTTATCGGCAATGTATTGGCGGAAGTAGTCGAAGTGTTCGGGCGTTCGCACCAAGTGGTCGAAGCTTTCCGCCTGCCAGAACCGGCCGCGGCGACCGGACAATGCGTTGATCTGCCCCGCCGAATACTTCTTCCACGATTCGCACTGGGCCGTCAGCTCCGTCTCGCCCAATAAACACACCAGTACGTGCACGTGATTCGGCATGACCACGTAGTCTGTCAGCACGTAGCGGTCGCCATCGAAATGGCCTAGCGCGCTGGCCACCTCGGCCGCCGCCGCGGAATTGCGCAGCAGGCACGCGCCGTGCCCCTGATCCAAGTATTCCATAAACTCTTGCGTGAACTTGCGGTGGAACTCGGTCTCCAGCGTCGACACGCGGAGCGTGCCGGCAACACCGTTGCCCGCACACGCCGTGTGCGGAAACGCCGCGTGCGGAACTGCCTCGCCGGGCATCATTCGCAGCCGCGCCTGCCAATCCGATCGCGCCGGATCGATGCCATGCCGCCGCAGCCAGTCGTCGCGCTGGGCGTGCCACAGCCGCAGTCGCGACGCCGGCATCGAATCGGCTGTGCGAAAAGTGACAAAGTAGGTCACGCCCGGCTGAAACCAGTGCGGAAGCTGGGCCTGGCGAACGACGTAGTCTTGCTTGGGGTCGAACAGCTCAATCATGAAGCGGCTCTTTCCACGTCTGCTTGTTAGCAAACACGACGCTTATCGGCTCAATCGGCTCTTCGACACGCGGAGCGTGTCGGCAACACCGTTGCCCGCACGCTCCGCGTGCGGAACAGCCTTTCCGACTTCCACGTTGGCCCACGCGTCGACCCGCACCCATCCCCCCCGCATGCTCACTTCTGCCCAGACAAGTGCTCCCAGTATAACACCCCCCCGAAAACCACGCCAAGATTATGATCATGCACCTCGCAGTTCGCTCCTTATTCCTCGTTCTCCGCATCTCTGCGTGAAACCTCTTCCCCCGCCCTCATCCACCATTCGTCATTAGGCAAGGCATTCGGACTCCTTCATTCTCCGACTCGCTCCTCGCCCGCTGGCTGGCTCTGCTGTTTTCCAATATTTGCACGGAGCCGTCGGGCGCCCTAGAATTGAGGCATGAGCACTGTTGCCAGTCCGATTTCGTCACACCCGAATGTCATGGGAGGCGTCGTCGTGTTTCACGGCACGCGAGTTCCCGTGCAATCGCTCCTGGATTACGTGGACGACGGTTTCTCGATCGAAGAATTCGTCGGCTTGTTCCCCTCGGTTCGCCGCGAGGATGCTGAGGAGTTTCTCAGACTCGTAGGACGGCGATCTTCTTGAGAATCCTGTTCGACGAAAACGTGCCGTTGACGCTCCGTCAGTTTTTTCCTCACGGTCAGGTCGCCACGGTGCAACAACTCGGTTGGTCGGGCATTGAAAACGGCGAGCTCATCTCCCGCGCCGAAGCCGAATTTGACGTGCTCATTCTTGCCGACAAGAATCTACGTTACCAGCAAAATCTCGCGGGACGCGGACTCACGATCGTCGAATTACCGACTAATCGTTGGCCGATCTTGGAACCGCTTGGCGTGCGAGTTGCCGCAGCAGTTTACGGCGCCCCTGCAGGAAGTTACGTCATCGTCGAGGCATCGTAACACCGATTTGCCGTCTTCTCCGCGCCTCCGCGTCACTGCGTGTAACCTTCGTTACCGCCTGCTCTGTTTGTTTTCCCAATCGCCAGTCTGCCCTCCACCTTCCGCCGTCCCCCTTTCCCTCGCACGCGTCCTCCCCAGCTCTTGGCCACGAGTTGACATCAACGACCGCAGCATAGAGACTGGTTTCTTCCCAGAGCGCCGCCCAGCCAATTGAGCTATTAAGTGGCCATCAGTTCGACAACATAAACCCAATAGCACAAAACATACCTATGAAATACATGATCACTTGGTCCGAGCGTCCGCAAGGTTCGCCTGCCGAATACGAGAACGCCCAAAAGCGGATCCTTGAGGTATTTAAGCAATGGAAGGCGCCCGACAACTTCAAGATCGAGTTCTTCGTCGTGCGAGTTGGCGACTGGGGCGGATACCTGCTCGCGGACTGCGACGATCCGCTCGCCGTTCATAAGTTCTGCTCGACCTTGCCGGCCTTTGAATTCCAAGCACGGCCCGTGGTTCCCGTCATGGACGCAGTCCGCGTCGAGCTCGAAGCCATCGCCTGGCGCGACGGACTCAAACGCCAGTAATAATGGGGCCGGCTAGCGTCCTAAAAGCAGAGGGCAGAACTATGAATCCGCCGCCCTCCATTTTCTCTTGCTCTACTTGCTTCCCCAATGCGCCTTCCGCCTTCCACCCTCCCCCTTCCCCTTTGCACGCGTCAATCCCCAACTCCTGGCCACCTGTAGAAAGCTCTCAGCTCACAGCCGTCAGCTTTCAGCCAGAAATCTGCTTCTGACCGACGGCTTTTTTTGTCGAAATTGGGCCACCTCTTCTGTTAGGGTGATTCACGCAACGAACGTTCACAGGTGCCGCTGTAGAAACGTGCGTCGCAGACTGGGGTAGCACCGGTTGCCCACAACCGGTGCGGCGTAGCCGCCAGAAGCATCGTGGCCGGCAACGAAGCTTCCTGTCGCTGCGCGACACAGGTGGAGACAACCCGTGCTCACGCACTGCATTGCCGCGCGCCTCTGCCGTGTGTCAGGTAAGTACGCACAGGGCGGCCGAACGAAACGTGCCGGATCGCGCTCCGCGCGGCGATTAAGAACAAATAGCTCAAAGGTCCATCCCTGACCCCCGACCCCTGTCCTCTGTTCCCTGTCCCGGTCCCAACATTCGTCATTCAGATTTCGTCATTCAATCTTCGCGTCCTTCGTGCCTTCGCGGTGAAAAAATGCCTTCCGCCCTCCCCCTTCCACCTTCCGCCTTAGAACCATCCCGTCAAAAAAAGAGCGAGGAGAGAGCGACGAGGCCACCCACACACAACCGGTCCCCTTCGAAGAAATCCGTCCCCTTCGGCCCGCTACCGGGCTCGCGGATGGGCTTTCTCGTACGCCGCCTTGAGATTGCTCGTGCTGACATGCGTGTAGATTTGCGTCGTCACCAGGCTCTTATGGCCCAAGAGCTCCTGCACGCTGCGGATATCGGCACCGCGGTCGAGAAGATGCGTGGCAAAGCTATGTCGCAACGTGTGAGGCGAAGTCCGCTGATCGAGGCCTGTTTCGCGGAGGTATTTCTCCAGCATCCGCGCTACGCTGCGGGTCGTGAGCCGAGTGCCAAAGCGATTGACGAAGACCGGCGCCTCCCGTCCCTTGGGCTCGCGCGGCGAGAGCGTACGCTTGGCCAGCCAGCTCTTGAGCGCCCGCGCGGCGTGCGAGCCGATCGGCGAGAGCCGTTCCCGCTTCCCCTTACCGCGAATTCGCACGATGCCCGCCGAGAAATCGAGATCGCCGTCGTTAAGCCCGACCAGCTCACTCACCCGCAACCCGGCCGAATAGAGCGTCTCCAGAATCGCCCGGTCGCGGACTTCCTGCGGCTCATCGCCCGGTGGCGCCGTGAGCAGTTTGCCGACCTCGTCCGTCGTAAGAAAGTGAGGCAGCTTCTGCGACTTTCGCGGATTGCGGAGCGGCTTGGCCGGATTAGTCTTAACCCATCCTTCCCGCTGCCCGAAGCGAAAGAAGCTCCGCACGCTCGCCATCCGCCGCGCGATCGAAGCCTTGGCATAGCCCGCTTCGTGCAGCGCCGACACAAAGCCACGCAGCTCGCCGATCGTGATCCCCGCCGGCTCCGGCGCGCTGCCGTCCTCACCCGCCAGATATTCGGCCAGCGCCATCAAGTCTTCGCGGTAGCTCTTGAGCGTGTGGGGCGAAGCGCCGCGCTCGACGCGGAGATATTGCAGAAAGCGGCCAACTTGCTTGCGCATGAGAGTGACAGTCAAGTATCGAGAGTCGAGAGTCGAGAGTCAGAAGTCCGCGTCCGGCACTTGACTCTAGACTCTCCGCTCTCGACTGCGCTAGAACAGCTCTTCGCTATCCGTCACCTGAGGCATGCTGAGCCGATTCGCTTGCTTCCGCTGGGCCCGTTCTTCCTGGCGAATCTTTTGGCTGAGCACAGCCGCGTCGTACCAGGAGAAGCTCAGCTCCGGGTTCGATGCATGACGGCCAAGCATTCGCAGCGCGTCGGCGCGATGGGCGTCGTCATACAGAAAGATGTAGCGCTCCTTGCCTTTGACCAGAGCGAGGACATTGATGTCGTCGTTCACGTAAGTGGGCTCCATCGGGCAGCGGGCGGGGGGATGACCGACGGGTGCTGCGATAGCATGGCTGGTCGGCAGGGCGACGGCGAGTCGATTTGCTGCGTCCCGCGGATTGGCAAAGTTGGCCGGATCGCTTCACCGCGAAAAATGATCGACTCTACGGGACGTTATCGGCTTTCAGGCCACTGCCACACTACTCGCGTTTCACCAGCTCCACCGCGCGCCGAAAGCATTTCCGAGATGTGCATGTGACAGCAGAAGCGAATGAAATCATCGCTGCGTTTGAGGTAGTCTTGCCAGCCTCCGAACCGCGCTTCGTCGCGAAAGTTGACGTAACTGGCCAGCGCTTCAGTAAACTCGCTGTCGTTGCCCTGATAAAGCCGCGTGTGCGTCATAATCGGACCATTATTCGGCACGCACGGCGGACGCGTCGGGCTCGGTCCCGGAGGGATGAAGCCGCGTTCGTCAGGCCAATTCGGTGGCAACGCGCCGCCTGCAACGATAGCGCCGGTAGTGCCAGATGCACCAGGAATTCCCGACATAACCGGCATAGCGGTTGGTGGCATGCCCGGTGGCATCATCGGCGCCGGATCGGCGTCGGCCGCGTTCGGATTATTAGCGCCGCTGGCGGTGTTGGCACCACTGGCATTTGCGTCGTGCGATACGAGACGGACGTCTTTCCTCGATCCGCGGCGAGCGCCCGTCTTTGGCGCAGGAAGCATTTCATCCTGCTTGTTTTGGTCCGGTTGTTTGCCTTCCATCGAATCGGCTCCGCCGGAGGAGGGCGTCTGCTCAAGCTGCTGGCCGTTTGGTCCGGGTACCTGAAGGAGCTCGCCGGGCTGGGCCGAAGCCGGCCCGTCGCAGGCCGGCGATTGCGTCGCGAGTTGCGCACGAGCCAGCGCCATCTCGGCTTCAAAGACGAGCGGTGCCGGGATGTATTCCTCCTGCGGCGTACCCCACGGCAAGCCGTATCCCGGCGGGATTTCATGGTAGCCAGGATTCGCCGAGTACCATTCCACCCGCAGGCCGCAGCGGGGCGGATAATACGGCGAATAATCGGTCACCGCGCCGATCACCACCGCGTCGACGTTCAGCACCTGCGCCAGCCGACGGGCCTCGGCCGGACTCGACAAATTGATATGGTTCCGCACGATCGCTTCTTCCACAACGCCGAGCGGTACCACTTCAAATCCGGGCACGGATTGCAATTCGGCGTAGTAGGCCATCGCAAAATCGCGGCCGTCGACGGTCTTCTCATCGCTCTGATTGAAGAACGGCGCGACCGCTACGCGGCTCAACTGTGGAAACGGATTATGGACAACCGGCTGACGGCTAATATCGGGAAAGATGAGGCGGCAGCCAGGAAGGCCCTCGAGCGCAGCGCCAGCAAGCACAGCGGCGAAGAGAAGCCGGCAAGGGCGGTGGCTGCGAAACATCGGCAAGCTGCCAACGTGTTCCTAGCCCCCCTGCTAGCAAAAACGTGCGCGTGGATAGACACACGTGCGCTACGGTTATCGACCTTCGGAGAATGAGGCTTGAGAGAAAGGGAAGTCAACAAGCACCTGAGCGCGATGCATTCGACGAGGTGGCATTGCATGCTATCTCGGCTTCGTCGAGATCACGCCTTCGTCCGGGCTGCTGGCCGTAGCGTAGAGCCGCTTGGGGATGCGGCCAGAGAGATATGCAAGGCGGCCGGCTTCGGTGGCGTGCCGCATCGCGTCAGCCATGCGAAGCGGGTCTTTGGCGTGTGCAATGCCTGTGTTCAGCAGCACGCCATCGACGCCCAGCTCCATCGCAATCGTCACGTCGCTCGCCGTGCCGACACCAGCGTCGACAATGACCGGATACTCCGGGTCGTTCTCCTTGAGGTACTCCAGACAAATCCGGATATTGTTCGGGTTCAGCACGCCCTGGCCAGAGCCGATTGGGCTGCCGGCCGGCATCACGCTGGCGGCGCCGGCCTGCTTGAGTCGGCGGGCGACGATCGGATCATCCGTCGAGTAGCAAAGAACTTGAAAGCCGTCGGCAACGAGGCGCTCGGTCGCTTCAAGCGTCGCGACAGGATCGGGAAGAAGCGTTCGTTTGTCTGCGAGCACCTCCAGCTTGACCCAATCCGCGCCGGGGTTTTCGAGGCCGAGCAGAAGTTCGCGGCCAAGCCGGGCGACGCGAACCGCATCGTCAGCCGTGAAGCAACCGGCCGTGTTCGGCAGCAGCGTGTAGCGGTTGGTGTCGACGAAATCGAGCAAGTTGTTTCCAGCAGCGTCGTAGAGCCGTTCGCGGCGCACGGCGACGGTGATGCAATCGGTGCCGCTACGAGCCAGCGCCTCGCGCATCGTCTCGTAATCGGAGTACTTGCCGGTGCCGACGATCAGCCGGCTGGACAAAGTGTGTGTACCAATCTGAAGTATGTCGCTCGTAGCCGTTTCGAATGCCATGCGTTTCCTGAAGTGCGAACCAAAAAACTATCCGCCGCCGACCAGCGTCACGACTTCCAGACGGTCACCAGCCCGCAACACAGTTTCCGCATGCCGTGCTCGCGGCACAACTTCAAGATTCACTTCAACGGCAACATGGGGCTGGGCCACGTCCAGCTCACGCAGGAGTGTGGCGATCGAAGTGCCCTTGGCCACGTCACGTGGTTGCCCGTTGATTTCAATCTGCATGTGAACCCCGGCCGAGACATATCCCAACGGTCATTGCGGATCACGAACGAAAGCGGTGCGGAATTGGGCGCTGTCGAGAAACTGGATTACATCCACCTGGGGCTTGCCTGCGGCCTGAAGGGTCGAATTCCACGGAACAGTGTAGGCTGCGACTTGCCCGGTAGTAGCCTCGGCTACATACAGGATGCTCTTGGCATATTGAAAATTGTTGCGGCCGCGGGGCATGTCGGCTGTACCCGTGACCATCATATAGCGGGTGCCTTTGCCGGCGGCGCCAAAATCAGCCGCGATGTTACGAGTAAACTTCGAGTTGAACTTGCCAGTCTTGGGATTGATCACGGTCGCCGTCAGATCACCAGTCAGGAAATCGAGAAAATAGAGCGCCTCGACTTCTTGGTCCACCAAGCCTGTGGCGAACGCGAATTTATCAAGTCCTTCGGTGGCGGAGGCGTGGAGCGGAACGCTCGGCCAAAGTCCCGCCATGTTGAGCCCCGCAACCAACCCCAATAGCAAGCCGGCCGCCATCCAGGCCGGGTGACTCCGCGTCCATCGGTTCATGGCTCAATACTCCACTTTGGTTTATGTTGGCTAGCGATCTCGCTCCGTTGCATCCTATCGTTTTTCGCGCGACGCGGCCAGCGGCGTCGCATTGATGGAATGCATCAAATATCACTTACCGGATTTGGCCGGTGGCGCATCGATAGGCTTCGTAGCGGGCGTCGCGGGCGACACTGTTCCCGGCATTGCCCGCAAGATCGTCGGCGCAAAGGGGATGCCGTGATAGACGTAGTTGTCGGCGAAGACTCGGTCGGCATAGACCGCCGAAGCGCGGATACTGTCCACGACGATCTGCCCATTGAGCAGCATTTGAGCGGCCGGCGTCTTGTCGGTCGCGGAACGCTCGATCGCACTAATTCTCGCCAGCGGTATCGCCGGATGCCCAGCCCGCTCTTCCGCCGAAACCGTGAGATCCTGGCACTCGATGCTCTTCGATCTCGTTTGGTCGAATAGTTTGTCGCGCAGACCGGCGCCGAGCGCGAGGAACAACAGCGGGTAGACGATCCAACGTTCGCGTTCAGTCATGGTGGTGGAGAGGTCAGGGGTCGGGGGTAGGTACGGGCGGCAATTGATAGACGGCGTCCGCTTTGCCGGCGGCGTCGATTCGGAAAGGCAGCCAAAGCAATGTCACGTGGTCGACCGTGATGTCGCCCTTTCGCGGCTTGATCTCGGATTGCGTAAGCGGCAGGCTGTTGGCGCTGTACTTGGCATCAATGTCGGCGAGCGCCTGATCGTGAGCTTGCTCCAGGCGCTCTTTGTCTTCGAGGACCTTGGCAAGATCGGCTTGCACGATCGCCTGATCGCCGTGCTCCTTCGCCGCCTGGCTAAACGCAGTGCTGGCCGAACGCGGCCGGCCGCGCGATCCCATTCCCTTAGCACGCAGGACCATATCCGCCGCCACCATCGCCACGCTACCGAGCTTTGCAAAAAACTGCCATTTCTCGCTACTCGCCTTCGCTTGCTGCTTAGCCACTTCCGCATCGGCCGCGCTCAATTTCGAAGCATATGTTGCCGTCACCTTTGACCGCTCTGCGTCGCGACGCTGGCCTGCTTGTGAGGCAAGGCGATTACGGAAATCTTCTTGCTTCTCGCCCGGTTTGGAAAACTGTTCGAGCGGCTCACACGCCCAGAGCACGAGCGACGCCGTGCGATAGAGATGGTCCGACAATTGCCGCTGAAAAATCGGATAGCTCTTATCGCGGGCGAGCTCAGTCGGCAGCGCGGCAAAGGTTGCGCTGTCGTCGGGAGCGGGGTCGGTGATCGGCGCCGCGGCAATCATCGCGGCGCCGTCCCAAATGTCGTCCGGCGGCGTATCGCGGACCGGCTGCACGAGGACGCAATCTTGCCACAAATCGATGCCGCTCGATGCTTGCATGTAGTGCAGCTTCCCAGTGCCCAACAGGCCTGGTCGATATTGCAGCTGATATCCATCGGGCACACGTTCGCTGACCGACGCGAATTGCTCGCGGATTGCGGCGGGAAGGATCGGACGGTTTGACGATCCGGCCATCCCACTACTGCCTTTCGAAGGCGACGCCGCGTGTGCGCTGTGCGATGCTGTAGCAGCGCTCTCTGTATTTGGTCCCTCGCTCGCAGCTACGCGGTCAGAACCGGTCGCTGACGAGGCGAATTCCTTTCGCAACGGGTCCATCAGTGATTTGACCTGGTCGCGGGTCAAGGGGCCGCGGAGATACGACATCGCCCAGCGCGATTGGAACACGATCGGCTTGTTGCTGTGGACGTTGTTCATCAGAAACACGCGGTTGCCGAGCGCCGCGAGCTTGGCCTCCATGTCGCGGCGATTGAAGGTCGAGCCGGCTTCGGCCGAGGCGCCTTCGAGTCCTTCGAGCACACGTGCCTTGTCGCGCTCGGTCTGCAACCGGCCTAGGAACCAAGTGCCTGCGTTGGAAAGCCCCTTATAGTCGAGATCGACCGGATTTTGCGTGGCGAGCATACAGCCGAGACCAAACGCGCGGGCTTGCTTAAGCAACGTGAGCATCGGCCGCTTCGAGGGGGGATTGCCGAGCGGCGGAAAGTAACCGAACACCTCGTCCATGTAGAGCAGAGCGCGGAGATTGCTCGTGCCGGACTGCGTACGGATCCAGGCCAGAATCTCGTTGAGCAGGATTGTCACGAAAAACATTCGCTGCGCATCTTCAAGATGGGCGATCGAGATCACGGCCAGTCGAGGCTTGCCGGCGGGCGTGTAGAGAATCTTCCCAATGTCGAGTGACTCGCCTTCGAGCCATCCGGCGAACGATGGCGACGCGAGCAGATTGTTCAAGCTCATTGAGAGCTTGGTACGCTGCGCCGCCGGAAAAAATGACTCCAGGTCGACCGCGCCAATTTTGCCGAAGGGCGGCTGCTGAATCTGGCGGATCAATTGCTGGAGATCGAGGTCGCGGCCATTCTGCCAGGATGTTTCCAGTAAATTGGAAAGCAGAATGTGCTCACGGCTGCGGACAGGGTCGGCATCGATGCCTAAGAGCGCGAGCAGCCCCGAGGCGGCCGACGCGATCCGATCGCGAAAGGCCTCGCCGTCGTCAATTAGCTCCTTTGGCGGCGCGGCGAACGACTTAAGTACCGTGATCGGGATACCGGTGCTCGAACCAGGCGTGTAAATTACGCGCTCGGTGGCGTCGCAATAGCGACGGATGCGGTCGGGGCCCTGGCCCCACTTCGCCAATCCATCCTTCCAGAGCTTTGCCTGGCTAGCGGCGAAGTCATCGGGCGAGACCTTTTCGCGGGCCGCCTCGTCGCTCTCGATCCACGGTCGGAAATCACTCGCCTGCAGATTGGGGAACGCCAAAAGCAGATTACCCAAATCGCCCTTCGGATCGATCGCGATTGCCGGAATACCGTTCAGCGCGGCCTCTTCCAGCAGGGCCAGGCAGAGCCCGGTCTTGCCGCTGCCAGTCATGCCAACGCAGACGGCGTGGGTTGTGAGGTCCTTACTGTCATAGAGCAAAGGTTCATTGCCGACCTGACTCTTGGCCAAGTCGTAAGGGCGGCCGAGATAAAATGAGCCGGGTTTGTCGACGACGGACATAGGGACTGCAACCGCGTGCATTGAATAATCTAGAGAAGGTCGCAAGGAGTCCTCTCAATCTAACGCAAGTTAAACCGCAGAGCCAACGGTCGAAACGGATCAGCCGCTGAGAATCGACTCGGGCCGCGATTCGCGATCGCCAAAATATGGCGAATCACCGTGGCTAACTTGGGCTTGAAGACCAGGCCGGGCAACGCCACAATAAGTGGTTCCCCCCGGCCCGCGGTCCGGCGAGGTGGTGTGAGAAAACCGCAGACGGCTCGCCGCCATTGCTAATGTTCTGTAGGCGGCGGCTGGTCCAAGTATTGATCGATTGGCTGGATAGAATTCATGGCAAATTTACTGAAGGTCGAACAGCGCAAACAATTTGGCAAGCGGCATAACCGCCGCATGCGGTACGACGGCAAGCTGCCCGCGGTGTTGTATGGACACGGCGAAGAAGTGGTCAGTCTATCACTCTCGTCCGACGAGTTGGAAAACACGGTGCGTCACGGGGCGAAAGTTGTCGAGCTATCGGGCGCGGCGAGCGGCAAAGCCCTGCTGCAAGACGTCCAATGGGACACCTTTTTCCATCACGTGCTGCACGTCGATCTGTTGCGCGTGCGAGCGGGAGAAAAAGTGACGGTTGAGGTGCCCATCGAGCTGCGCGGCGAATCGCCAGGCGCGAATGAGGGCGGCGTTGTCGAGCAGTTGATTCATTCGGTGGAGATCGAGGTGCCGCTCGATTTGGTGCCTGAAAAGCTCCACATAAGCGTCAAGAATTTGCAAGTGGGCGGCTCGCTACTGATCAAGGACATCATCGACCTGCCGGCCGGCGCGACCATTGCGGTCGATCCCGACGAAGTGGTTGTACATTGCGAATTGCCGGTGGCGGAAGAAGAAGCAGCGGCCGAAGAAGCAGTCGGTGCCGCGGAACCCGAAGTGATCAGCAAGGGCAAGGAAGAAGAGGAAGAGGGCGAAGCGGAAGAAAAGGGGTAACAGGGCTGCTGTTGCTCGTTGGCGACTAGAACCGCCGAGCCGTCCGCAGCGATAGGATCGTACGGACGACAAGATCGATGAAATTGATCGTGGGTCTGGGCAACCCTGGGAAGAAATACGAACAGACGAGGCACAACGTTGGATTTGCGGTCGTAGACCGGTTGGCAGCGCGCTTCGGCGACGGAGCCATCAAGGACAAATTCGCCGGCCGCCTGATGGAAGCGACGATCGCCGGCGAGCGGGCATTGTTGTTGTGGCCTCAGACGCTGATGAACCTCAGCGGTGAGAGCGTTGGACCGGCGTTTGAGTTTTATAAGTTCGAATTGGGGGATGTGTTGGTCGTGTGTGATGACTTCAATTTGCCGCTGGGCAAATTGCGGTTTCGCCGCGAGGGGTCGGCCGGCGGCCAAAAGGGCCTTGCCGACATCATTCGCCGGCTTGGCACGGAGGATTTCGGCAGATTGCGGCTTGGCATCGGGCCAGTGCCGGAGGAGTGGGATGCGGCCGATTATGTCTTGGGCCGATTTAAATCGGCTGAACGAGACGAGATCGATCAGGCCGTCGACCGGGCCATAGAGGGCGTAGAGTGCTGGGCGGCCAGCGGCATTGCCGTTAGCATGAATAGATTCAATTAGTCGTTTGGAATCGATAGTTAGGAGCCAAGACTTGGCAACCAACGTGAATGTTTACGAAGCGATGTTCTTGTTCGACTCGAATCGTTTTGCGCGCGAGCGGGCCGGCCTGCCGGCTGAGGTCGAAAAACTGATCAAAGCCGCCGGCGGCGAAGTGCTTGTCACTCGACTTTGGGAAGAGCGCCGATTGGCCTATGCGATCGGGACGCATCGCAAGGGGACTTATTGGCTGATGTACTTCCGGTCGCCCAGTTCGGCAATTGCCCCGCTGAATCGGCAACTCGATCTCCAGGATTCGATTTTGCGGCACTTGGTGCTAAAAATTCATCCGCATCTGGTTGAAGCCGTGCTCGAGCACGCCAAGGCCGGTCCGGCCCCGCCGGCCCCAACGCCAGTGGCGGCCACGGTTCCGGCGATCGACGTTCCCATGCCGGATGAGGAATTGAATTGAGCCGTAGTGAGCGTCTCGGCACGTAATTTCGCAGCTCAGTTTGTTGTTGGCACGATTACTTGTAAGGAACGAATGCCATGGCCAGCTACAATCGTGTGATCCTAGTGGGAAACTTGACTCGCGATCCGGAATTGCGCTACATCCCCAGCGGCACGGCCGTGACCGACATCGGCCTCGCCGTGAACGATCGCGTCAAGCGCGGCGATCAATGGGTTGAGGAAGCCACGTTTGTCGACGTGACGCTGTGGGGACGCACCGCCGAAATCGCCAACGAGTATCTAAGTAAGGGTGCCCCCGTGTTGATCGAGGGCCGGCTGAAGCTGGATCGTTGGGAGAAGGAAGGTCAGAAGCATTCAAAATTAAAGGTCGTCGGCGAACGGCTGCAGATGCTTGGCGGCAAGTCTGGCGGCGGCGGTCGTGGAGGTTCGGGTGGGGGAGAATCGTCCGGATCGTATGACGAACCGGAGCAATACACGCCAGCGGGCGGGCCGCCCCCAAGCGAAGACATTCCATTTTAAGCGATCGATGATTTTGGATTGTTGACAGCTGATCCGAAAATCAAAAATTAGCAATCAAAAATCAGCGTTAAGAAAGTTTGCTATGTCGACACGAATCAAGAAGCTCCAGCGGACCCGAAATTTTCCGTTCCGGCCGCTACCTAAGGGAGAACACGGCGGGATTGAATTGCTGCTCGTCCACTCGGTCGAAAGCCTGGGCAAGCAGGGCCAGGTCGTCGAGGTGCGGCCCGGCTACGCCTACAACTATCTAATTCCGCAGGGCTTGGCCACCCTTGCCTCGGACCATCACAAGCGGATGGTCGATAAGCACAAGGTGAAGCTGCAACAGATCGAGCTCGCGCGTCAGGCGGAGCTCCGTAAGCTGGCACTCGAAATCGCCAAGCAGAGTATTACGATCGAGGCCAACGCCACCGAAGACGGTCATCTCTATGGCAGCGTCGGGGCTCCCGAGATTGTAGCCGCCCTCAAAGCCAACGAGATTTCGCTTTCGACCGATCAGATCCGGCTCGATGGGCCACTCAAAGAGCTCGGCCTGTATACCGTCAAATTCCGTTTGTCGAGCGAGGTCGAGGGCGAGGTGAAGGTGTGGGTCGTGCCCGCGGTGGCGGCCGAAGCAACGTAGGTTGGGTTAATTCAATACCCTCTTCCAGGCCCTCACGGAAGGTGAAGGCTCGGAAGAGGGTTTGTCATTCAACGATGGATCGACGCCCGTGGCCACGGTAGATCGCAAACCGCGCAGCGCTCCCCAGGCGGAACTCGGCGAACTGCTCGATCGCCAGCCGCCGCGCAGCAATGAAGCCGAGCGGGCCGTATTGGGCAGTCTGTTGCTCTTGCCCGAGGTGTGCGACGAAGTTGCGCTCATCCTTCGCCCGGACGATTTCTACGACCAGGCCCACGCCCGGATTTATCATCACATCCTCGCCATGCACGAGGGCGGTCGACCGGTCGAGCTGTCGCTTCTTCTGCAACAGCTTAAGGATGCAGGCGAGTATGAAGTCGTTGGCGGCGCAGCGTATCTCTTAGAGATGAGCCAGGAGGTGGCCACAGCAGCTCACGCCGAGCACTATGCTCGCATCGTCCGCGATAAGGCCGTGCTGCGTTCGTTGATCCACGCCGGCACCGACATTATCCAAGGGGCGAGCGATCCCACGGTCGAGGCCCGCGCGATGCTCGCCCGGGCCGAAGAACGTGTGTTTCGCATCCTCGACTCGAAAGGGGACAATCAGGTCACCTCGATTCGCGACGTGCTGCACGAGTCGCTCGCGCGGATCGATGCCCGCATGCAGCATCAACACGCCTACGGCGGCATCGAAACTGGTTACATCGATTACGACGATCTCACTGGCGGACTGCACGATTCGGAGCTCGTGATCCTGGCAGCTCGGCCCAGCATGGGCAAAACGGCGCTGGCACTCAACATCGTCGAGCACATCGCCATCGACGAGCGCGGGCCCGTCAAGCCGGTGCTCTTTGTCAGCTTGGAAATGTCGGCTTTGGAATTGGGCGATCGGCTGCTTTGCTCCCGGGCCCGCG
>DASYDU010000150.1:0-7010 GCA_036499445.1 Lacipirellulaceae bacterium | reverse complement strand
CGACCGGCGAAGATACATGCCAATCGGTGTAGGCGCCAAATTTATCCGAAATCGCCAGATCGGTTTCGACCCCTTCAGAGAATTCGAGATACGTGTGATTCGTCTCGTCATCCACCGCATCCGATAGAAAGGTCACGCCGATCACCGACAGCTTCTTGTTTAGTGCCCACGAGTAGATGAACTCGATCTCGGGCAGCACCTCGCCGGCCGTGAACGCGGAGGAGCCCGTAGGCAAGAACATGTCGGCCACAATCGCGGTCTGAGGCAAGCAGCCGTCCTGCGGCGTGAGCGCAATCTTGCAGCCGACGTTCATGTCGTCGCTGCCGACGGCGGTTTGGCTCGACACGCCAAAGACGTGATCCGTCTCCTGCTCCATCGACCACCCCACCCGTAACTCGAACCAATTGGCAAGCGTGCCGACGCGCAGCAGCGACTGCGGAGAACTGTGATTGATATGCGAAGAGTTGTCGTCACGGTCGTAGGTATATTGATAACCCATTTCAAGCTGGCAGATGCCGCAGCCCACCGTGGTAGGGCAGTCGCCGAACCCCGGCCGATCACTTTGCAGCGGGTCGTCCCACTTGGAACCCCCGCTGTCGCCGGAGTCTTCTCCCTGGCACCAAAGACAAAGCGTGTCGGGACCGCCGCAACATTGGGCCAGCGACGCCGAAATCGCCGAATTCGCCAGCGGCAAGATTAGAGCGGCAAAGAACGTCCAAAATAGAGACCACCGCCGCTGTTGCATGGATTGCCTCCCCCGCAGGCGCGTGAAATCGAGCTTCAGTCAGCTTCGACGGGCGCTCTGCCCCGCGAGAAGTCAAAAAATCGCGTCAGAAGTGCATCTAGTAACGGTCGTAGCGGGTTTGACAATGGGAGAAACCTTCCGACCACCACTTCGGGCGTCGATCGATGTGCCGGCCGAGCGGCGCGCTGCACTGCCCGATTTTTGATGTGGATGCCACGGGCCAGCTGGAGTGTCCCAATGTGGTCCGGCAGCTCGGAATAAATTCAGCCAATTCTGTCCGAGAATTTGACCCCCTGCTGCTCCAGCGGTACATTCAAAGTGGGTTGGTTCCAGGCGACGGCTTCACTCAACGTCGGCGTGACTACGTCCTATGAGCGTCAACTATTTCAAACGCTTTCGGATGGAAATTGACCTCCGCGGCCGACGCTTTGATCCGCTGCCGGTGCCGCCCGGCTATCGCTTGTTAGCCTGGCATCCCGATCGGCTCGCCGATCATGCCGAAGCAAAGTATTTCAGCTTCCGACACGAGATCGATGCCGAGCTGTTCACTTGCTTGGGCGATGAGATTGGTTGCCACAAGCTGATGGAGGAAATCAGCGAGAAGGAGGGCTTCGTGCCCGAAGCGACGTGGCTCGCGGCCTATGTCGGCGATGGACCAGAGCGCGTCGAGTTCTGCGGCACGATTCAGGGCATCCAGGTTTCCAGTCGACTGGCCGGCATCCAAAACATCGGGATTACACCGTCCCATCGACGGCGCGGCGTCGGAACCGCGCTGATCACCGCGGCGCTGGCCGGCTTCCAGCAGGTCGGCTTGCCGAGGGTCTATTTAGAGGTCACGGCACAAAACGATCCCGCCGTGCGGCTCTACAAGCACCTCGGCTTCCAGCGCACCAAAACGCTCTACAAGGCCGTCGAATTGGCGTATAGCTGATCTCTTGCCCGGCATGACAGCGTCGCGGCCTTCCATGGCCTGTTACCGCTTGGGTTGCCGATTCTCGGCTGGACCATTAGGCTGCTTGGTTTAACTCTTGGCGATCGACTTCTCGCCCTTTGGCGATCGTTTGCTCACACCTCATTGAATTGACGCTTGTGTCCGTAGAAATCCTTTCCCATCGCTTGGCCAATGGCTTGGTGCTCGTCGGCGAACCGACGCGGTCGCTGGAGTCTGCCGCATTCACCTTTTTGCTCCCCTGTGGTTGCTCGTACGATCCGGCCGCCCGCTCTGGTCTGGCTTCGTTGACTTGCGAAATGATGCTCCGCGGCGCCGGCTCTCGCGACAGCCGGGCGTGGGTCAGCGAATTAGAGAACCTCGGAGTCGAGCGCGGTGAATCGGTCGGCACGACCCAAGCCACGTTCAGCGGCGCAACGCTCCGCGACAATCTGCCCGCGGCACTCGAACTATTTGCCGACCTGATTCGTCGGCCGCTGCTTCCGGCCGATCAGCTCGAGGCAGGCCGCAGCGCCAGCCTCCAGGAATTGCGAGCCATCGACGACGAACCGAGTCAGAAGCTGATGATCGAACTGCGCCGCCGGCGCTACCCGGATCCTTGGGGTCGTTCGAGTCATGGCGACGAGCAATCGCTTCGGGCGATCACCATTGACGACGTCCGCAAGTTTCATTCGCAACGTTACCGTCCCAATGACACGATCATGGCCGTGGCCGGCAACTTCGATTGGCCGCGGCTTTGCGAAAACGTTGAGCGCCTCTTCGGCGATTGGCAATCACGCGAAGATGCGGTCCCCACGTCCGTCAACGGCAAGCCGCCGTTGAGCCACATTGCCTTTGAATCAACGCAATCGCACGTTGGCATCGCCTACCCGTCGATTCCCTACAGGCACCCGGATTACTTCCAGGCCTGGGCGGCCGTCGGCGTCCTCTCGAGCGGCTCCAGCTCGCGACTCTTCACCGAGGTCCGCGAGAAGCGCGGCCTCTGCTATACCGTCTACGCCTCGCTCCACACGCAGCGTGATCGGGCCGCCGTGTTCTGCTACGCCGGAACAACTGCCGAGCGGGCCCAGGAAACGCTGGATGTCACGATCAGTGAATTGATGCGGCTGCGGGATGGCATCGAAGCAGCCGAATTAGATCGGCTCAAGGCCCGCATCAAAAGCTCGCTGATCATGCAGCAGGAATCGTCGTCGGCCCGCAGCGGCGCGATCGCTCGCGAATGGTATCACCTCGGTCGCGCCCGGTCGCTTGACGAGATCGGCGGCCTGATCGATGCGCTCACCGCGGAGAGCATCAACGGCTTTCTTGAAAAAAATCCGCCGCAAGATTTACTCGTCGTGACTCTCGGCCCCGAGCCGCTGGAGGTGCCCGTTGGAGTTTCATAGACATACATTGCCGAACGGCCTCGACGTCCTGGCCGAGCCGAACGACGATGCTCATTCCGCCAGCGTCGGTTTCTTCGTCCGCACTGGTTCGCGTGACGAAACCGACGAAGTCGCCGGCGTGAGCCATTTTCTTGAGCACATGTGCTTCAAGGGCACTCCGCGCCGCTCGGCCGACGATGTCAACCGCGAATTCGACGAGATCGGAGCCCATTACAACGCGTTCACTAGCGAAGAGTGTACCGTTTACTACGCTTCGGTGTTGCCGGAGTATCAAGAGGGAGCGATCGACATCTTGGCCGACATCATGCGGCCGAGCCTACGCCAGGAAGACTTCGACATGGAAAAGAAAGTCATCCTGGAAGAAATCCAGATGTATCTCGACCAACCGCCATTCGGCATGGACGACCGCATCAAAGAGCTCCACCTCGGCAAGCACCCTCTCGCCCGGAGCGTGCTCGGTACGAGCGTGAGCATCACAGACCTGGCCCGCGATCAGATGCACACCTACTTCGCCTCCCGCTACAGTCCCAGCAACGTCTTCGTGGCGGCGGCCGGTCGCGTCGACTTCCCGGCGCTCGTCGAACAGATCGCCGCTCGTTGTAACGATTGGCAGCCGCAATCGGCGCCGCGCGACGTCCCGCGTGCGGCGCCAAAGCCACGCTTTGAAGTCGTCCACCGCCCGTCGGCCACGCAACAGTATGTGCTGCAACTGTCCGATGCACCCGCCAGTGAAGATGACGACCGATATGCCGCCAAGCTACTCGCCACGATTCTCGGCGACGACTCCGGTAGCCGCATGTATTGGGAATTGACCGATCCGGGGCTAGCCGAGAGCGCGAGCCTCGGTCATTACGAATATCAGGGCCTCGGCATGTTCTACACTTGGCTCTCGTGCGAGCCGGAACAAGCCGAGGAAAATCTGCGGCGGCTCGCTGCCATTTATCGCCAAGCGGAAGCGGCGGGCGTCACCGCCGATGAACTGAAGCAGGCCAAGAATAAAGTGAAGGCCCGAGTCGTCTTAAGCAGCGAGCGCCCACGAAGCCGGCTCTTCAACCTCGGCGGCAACTGGCTGCAGCGCCACGAATATCGCACCGTCGCCGACGACATCGACGCGCTCGACCGCGTCACCACGGACGACATCCACGCGGTGCTGAAGCGCTATCCGCTCACCGCCTATTCGACGATCACCGTCGGCCCGCTAGAAAACGTGCGACAAGCTTCATAGAACCTTGCAGTCGACACTTGGTATAATAATGGTCGTCTCAAGGCCACTATCGACCGTTCGAACGCCAGCGTAGCTCGGTTCTCAATTGGAGCTAATCATGTCGACAGCGCTCAGTTTTGATGTACTGACTTCCCAGGTATTAGCCCTGCCACCCGAGCAGCGCGCGGAGCTCGCACAGCGCTTGTGGGCGAGCGTGGAAGGGCAGCTCGAGGAAGACGAAGAGCTATTTGCGGAAATTGATCGTCGCTGCGCGGACATCGACTCGGGCAAAGCCGAATTGATTCCTTTTGACCAAGCGATGCGCGAGATTCGCGCCCGTCTCAATGAATCTTAAGACCATCCGGCTTGCGCAGCGTGACATCGAGCAGGCCGCTGCCTATTATCGCGCGCAACAAGTGAACCTCGGTGAAGAATTCCTCAGCGAAATCGACGCGGCGATCGCCGCAATTTCTGCTGCACCTTACCAATTCGAACAGTTTCGCCCAGGCATGCGACGATTTCTGTTGGATCGTTTTCCGTACGGCGTTTACTACCGAATGCGCGGCGACGATTTGATCGAAATCATTGCTGTCAAGCATCACAGCCGCCGGCCGGGCCTTGGTATGAGGCGCACCTAAATGGCAGAGTCGTTGGGCCTCATCCTCGTCGACCACGGTTCGCGCCGCGACGAAAGCAACGACATGCTGCTGGATGTGGTCCGCGACTTCACCGCGGCCACCGGCTTTTCAATCGTCGAGCCGGCCCACATGGAGCTTGCCGAGCCGTCGATTGCCACGGCCTTTGACCGCTGCGTCGCGCGCGGCGCAAAAACGGTCGTCGTCTTTCCCTATTTCCTTCTGCCGGGCCGCCACTGGCATGACGACATCCCACGCCTTACCGCCGCCGCCGCCCAACCCCATCCGGGCGTGCGATTTTTGGTCACGGCCCCCTTCGGCCTTCACCCACTGATGAACGATGTGATCCGCGCGCGAATCGAGCATTGCTTGGCCCACGCCCAGGGGCAGGCCGATACCTGCGACGTATGCGCCGGCACCGACCGCTGCGAGTTGCGCGGCGAAAGCCCGCTGTAGGAGGCGTCTCCGACGCCGATCCCGGCCGCTCCTTCTCTCCCAGGCTCCTTGTCTCCGCTAGCCTAACATCTCCGCCCGGCTAGGCGACGCGCGAAAACGGCGCAGCCGATGACGAGCAGCGCGGCGGTCGAGGGCTCGGGCACTCGCATGGCGACAATGTCGAAAACAGTGCCCTGATTAAAAGCCCGATACTCCCGCAATAACGTGCCATTCGGCGAGTACTCCACTCCTCGCGGGTCATGGCTCAAGTAGCCCAAATCCGCCACAAGGACGTCCCCAGACTCCTCCGCATAGTCGATACCAAAATAATTGCTGTTATCCGGTGTCGTAATACTGCTCATGTACGTCGGTGTAGCGCCCGAGATGTCGAATATTTTGATGCCTTGGTTTCCACCAAACTCATCGGCGACAAATAACCGCTTTCCAACTTCGTCGATCGCAATGTCGTTGCCAGAGACAACGAAGGAAAGTAGCGTATGATTCAAAAATGTCCCATCGGGAGCAAACTTATAGAGGTAGTTATTGAGATAGCCCGACTGAAGCAGGTACACATTCCCATCAGCATCTGCGTCAATCCCGTTGAACCCACTTCCGTACGGAACGTTGAAAGTCTGCGTAACAGAACCATCCGCGGTAAAACGAACGGCCGCCGTGGGGCGAAGTCCGCGCGGTGGTCCGAGATAGATATTTCCTTTGCTATCTGTCTCGATATAGTTGGTGCCCGCCACTATCAGACTGCCATTGAGGGCCGTCATAAAATACGCGTTTTCGTGCACCACAGACGATGACGATTCAGCGCCCGCATCGAACCGGATTATCCGACTGGCTTCCGACAGAAATACGACCGGCGACTGACCACAGGCGGCCCGTGCAACTAGTCCCACGAAGAACGCAAAAACTAAACGGCCTGTCATTGACATTAGCGCTACTCCGAGAGGGAACAGAACGGTATTGAACAAATCGCACAACAAAATCGCCACCGAATGGCGTCGTCGCTCACGATGGAACTACAACGAAACCGATCGCGGGCGATTGCTGATCTGTCCTTTCGAGAAGTTGCCCCTCTATGATCCCGCCGCACAGCCTACCAGTGTCATACGGCCCAGTCAAATTTTCTCTGCAGCACTAGCCCCTCGGCGCAATTCCTGGGGCATCCTGGGAGGCCGGTTCAGAGCGACTCCACTGCGCGGCTGGACCGCACTGCTGGACGTATGTTAAACCGATAGCAATGAATGTCGTGTCCAACTGCCTCAACCAATCGGAGGTTCACATGGATCGATACCTGAAGGTCTTGCTGACCATCGGCCTGCTGGCCTTGCTGCTTGGATCTGCTCACCCGGCGACGGCCGATGAGCCGAACCCGGTCACGGCCATCGACATCCTGCTTGAGCCCAACGCCACGATGGTCCAGCACGCCCAGGCCGCCAACGAACGCCTGCTCAAGGAATTCCCCAAAGGCTTCGCCCTGGATAAGATGCATCAGCCGCACATCTCCTGCCTGCAGCGGTACGTTAAGACAGCCGATCTCGACAAGGTCTACGAAGCCGTCAGCAAAGTCCTCGCCGAGGAGAAGCCGACCGCCTGGAAGCTCAGCGCGTACAAGTACTACTTTATCCCCTGGAAGGACCTCGGCCTG
>DASYDU010000149.1:0-7292 GCA_036499445.1 Lacipirellulaceae bacterium | reverse complement strand
CACCGTACTTCTCGCATCTCGTTCGGGTCCGGACCCCGGATTGGGATAGCAGCTGAGGTGGAAGTTTTCACGAGGAACAATGAATGATGAATTCGCAAGTACAGATCGCGGCGTGCCGCGTGGGACATTGGATTTTGCTGATCGCGTTCGCGGCATTTTCATCGGTAGCCGCCGCACAATTGCCGCTCTTTAATGGCGCGGAAGGTTTTGGCGGGACGTTCACCGGCTCTGCGCCCGCCGCCGGTTGGTTCTCCAATGCCAGCGTTTACCACGTCACGACGACGGCGGACACGCTCGACGGCAATGGCAAGCCGGTGTTCGGCACACTGCGCGGGGCATTCCAGGACTATACAAACCCGAATTCTGTGAAGCAGATGGCGACTAACAGAATCATCGTATTCGACGTGGGCGGGACATTTCAGCTCACGCAGGGGAGCCTGGACATGAAGACGATTAACAACGTCTATGTTGCGGGGCAAACCGCGCCGAGTCCCGTCGTTGTCTATGGGAATACCAGTCAGATCACGCACAGCTCGAACACCGTAAACAGTAACGTCATCTTGCGTTACATGACATTTCGAAAAGGAACCGGCGACGGCGCGGATGCGATTACTTTTGCTGGTGGATCGACCGACGGCACGGGCGCCCCGGCCACGAACATGATTGTCGATCATGTCTCTGCAACTTGGTCAGAAGATGAAGTGCTATCGGTGGCCAACAACAATACCAACGTCACGGTGCAGTACACGATGATGACCGATTCACTAACGAAAGGGCATCAATACGGCTCCCTGCTCAAGCCCAGGAGTAATTCGAGCATCTCGTTCCACCACAATCTGTATGGCAATGATGAAAGCCGGAATCCACGGTTCGGAAGTTACAACAACAATCAACTGACGGCCGATTTCGTCGACAACGTGATCTATAACTGGAGCGGGCGGGCCGCGTATGCGGGCGGTGGCAGCGACGGCGGAATCACAGAGAAGGCCAATGTGAACTGGGTGGGAAACTACGCCATTGCCGGCCCCGCCACTCCGGCCGGAAGCACCTCGACGACGACATTTACAAAAGATATCGGCGGCACGAATGCGGTCCAATTGGGAGTTTATCAAGCCTTGAACCTGACCGATTCAAACCATGATGCCGTGCGAGATGGAACCGACACGGGGTGGAACGCGTTCCGTGTTTCCGACGGAACGGCGTTTCCCGTGGGGGATGAACGGGCAACTCCATTTGCAACGCCGGCGATTACAACGACGGGCGCCGCTGACGCATACAATCAGGTGCTCAACTACGTGGGCAATTACTGGTGGTCGCGGGATTCGATCGACCAGCGGATTATTGGCAATGTGCAGAACAACACGCAGCCGGCCGGTGGCATTCCAGCGACCGCACCGGTGCCGGCGGAACTGACCGCGGTGCTCAACAATCCGACGACCGCCCGCGGCGCCGGCTACGACAGTGACGGCGACGGGATGCCCGACGTGTGGGAAGCGAAATACGGGCTCAATCCGCATTTGGCAACGGACGGCACCGGCGATTTTGATACCGATGGTTACACAAACCTTCAGGAGTACTTGGACGAGGCAGGTGCATTTCCTGCCCCAGCCCCCATCGTCTTCAACGGTGCCACCAACAATCGCTTCGCGCAGATCACGAATTGGAAGACGAACGACGGCGTGACCGCGGGGAGCAATTGGGAACCGACACGTTTCGACGAGGCCCGGATCAATAGCGGCACGGCGGTCGTCGACGCGGCCGGGCAACACGCCGGCACGATCAAGATTGGGGCTCAGGCCGGCGCCACGGGCACGCTCAACATCACCAGCGGCTGGCTCGATGTCGCCACAGAAGTGGTTGTCGGCGCCGACCCGGCCGCGACCGGCGTTGTGAACATGTCGGGAGGCACACTTAGCGTTCCGACACTGAGCAAGGGAGGCGTCGGCAGCTCGTTCAATTTCACCGGCGGCACGCTGCATGCTGACACGGTCAATTTCGCGCTGGTGAACGACGGCGGCACAATTTCGCCCGGCTACAGCGTCGGAACCACGCACGTGGTGGGTGACCTCACGCTCAACAGCGGCGTCCTCGATATCGAAATCGGTGGCACCGGCAACGGTCAGTATGACCGGATTCTGGTGGACGGCGTCGCGCAGCTCGGCGGAACTTTGCACGTGGAATTGATCGATTTGGGCGGTGGGTTGTTCGTGCCCGAGCTGGGAAATACATTTGCGTTCCTGTCGTCGGCGGGCACGAGTGGCGCGTTTAGCACGCTCGATCTGCCGAGCCTGAGTGCCGGCCTAGCATGGGCGATCACGCCTGGCAACGTCGCCACATTCTTGACCGTTGTCAGCTCCGTGGCGCCGCTCGCCGGCGATTACAACGGGGACGGCGTCGTCGATGCGGCGGACTACACCGTCTGGCGCGACACGTTTGGACAATCGGGCAGCGGATTGGCGGCGGACGGCGACAACAGCGGCACAGTCGACCAAGGCGACTACGATCAATGGGTTCTGCACTTCGGCGAACATAGCCCAGGCAGCGGCGCGGGGTCAAATGTGACGGTGCCGGAGCCGGCGACATTGTGGCTAGCCACGGTGGGGCTTATTGCAATACTCGCGTTTCGCCGGACGACGCGGCGTCAATCGCTGTAGAGTTCCTTGGGACTTGCGATGGTGAATTATATCTCTAACGGCTGTCGCAATTTGTCATTGCCATCGGGTGCTGCGGCGTTTCCACGTGGGCGGCGGCGCAGGCGATCCCCACCTTTCCCGGCGCCGATGGAGCCGGGGCGGGCGCCACGGGTGGCCGCGGCGGGATCGTTTACCACGTCACGCGGCTGGATGGCGAAGTGAACGGCAATCGCAACTTGCCCGGCACGCTGGCCTACGGTTTGAATGATACGAACTTTCCCGTCGACGCCAACAACAACGCCCAGCCCCGCACGATCGTCTTCGACGTCGGCGGCACGATCTGGCTTGGCCGCGTCGGCGAAAACGAAGGCTACGATTCGCAGGATCTGCTTTCCGCCGGTTCAATTCAGAAGAAGACTTCGAACATCACGATCGCCGGCCAAACTGCTCCCGGTGGCATCACGATCATGGGCGGCGGGCTGAAAGTGAACGGCGCCAATATTGTCGTTCGCAATCTGACGATTGCGCCTGGTTACGGCACGCGTAGCATAGGCGCCGACGGCTTACCCGATACGTATGTATTCGATGCGATGAACATTCACGCCAACAACGTGATGGTCGATCATCTCTCAACGTTTTTTGCCACCGATGAAACGATTTCTATGGACGAGGTGGCCAACAACGTCACGGTTCAATATAGCAACATTTCACAGGGCCAGAATTATCCACAGGCGGATGCGGAAAATGGTGGAACATTTACTGGTCATGCGCGGGGATCTCTACTGCAGGCGGGAACCGACGCGAAGATCAGTGTGCTGCATAACCTCTGTGCCCAGCAAAAAGGCCGGTTGCCGCGGGTGGGCAGCGAAGTTGGCACCGGCGCGTACAACGACTTCCGTAATAACGTGTTTTACAATTAGCTCGGCACTGGCGGAACGGGGGCGACTGGGCAGCCGAGCTTCAACAACTTCATCAACAATTTTTGGCTCGCCGGTCCGGGCGGCGACAATCCGGCCGGCGGCGCCGGGACTGCCATTGTTCAAACCGCTGGCGGAACTCAGATCTTCAATGGCACAAGTGTGGCGGCAACCCGAGTTTACCAATCTGGAAATCTTAAGGACATTAACAAGGACGGAGATGCCAACGACGGAGTGCTAACTACGGCTAGCTCCGCGAACAGCAGCTCCTTTGATTTTCGCCAAGTCACAGTGCAGGCGTCTCCTTATACGCAGGTTCCCTACTTTGGCGTTACCGACACGGCGACAGCGGCCTACAACCGCGTGCTCAACTACGTGGGCGCCAATTGGTGGACGCGCGACAGTGTGATCAACACGGTCGACGAGCGGATCATCCATGAGGTTCGCACCGGCACGGGCAAAATCATCGCCTGGGCCGACAATCCCACGACCCGAATGATGGCGCAGAATGGTTTTCGCTCCTCGCGAATCGACCTACCAATGGCGTCGCTCCCTTCAATCGGCCCGCCAATTACGACAGCGACGGCGATGGCATGCCCGACGCTTGGGAAGTACGGTACGGACTAAACCCCAACGTCGCCGATAACAATGGCGACTTCGACAGCGACGGCTACACGAATCTGGAAGAATATCTCAATGAAACGGCCGAATGGCCCGCGCCACAACCGATTGTCTTCAACGGCGCCACGAACAACCGCTTCGCCCAGATCACGAATTGGGACATTCAATGGCAGCCCTCGAAATATGATGAGGCGCAGATCAACAGCGGCACGGCGGTCGTCGACGCGGTCGGCCAGTACGCCGGCACGATCCGCATCGGCGCCCATGCCGGGGACCACGGCGCGCTAAGCATCGCGGCCGGTTGGCTTCACGTCGAAACGGCCACGATCATTGGCGGCGACGACGCAGCCACGGCCGCGCTAAATCTATCGGGTGGCGAGCTCTCGACGCCGCTGTTGACCAAAGGCGCGGGCGGCACATTCAACTTCACGGGCGGCATCTTGCACGCGGACATCGTCGCGTTCGACTTGGACAATGACGGAGGCATCATCGCCCCAGGCCACAGCCCCGGGCTGACCCACGTGATGGGAAGCCTGCTGCTCGCCGCGGGCGCGCTCGAGATCGAGATCGGCGGCGCGGCCGACGGTCAATACGACCGACTGCTGATCGACGGCGCGGCGCATCTCGGCGGCGCGCTCGACGTGAGGCTCGTCGATCTAGGCACGGGCATCTACGCCCCGCAACTCGGCGACAAGTTCACGTTTCTCGCTTCGCAAACTGGGACCGACGGGGCTTTCAGCCAATTGGATCTGCCCCAACTCGCGGCCGGCCTGATGTGGCGGCTTGATCCGGGCGCCGGCACAATGTCTCTCGACGTTGTGGCTGCACCCGAACCGTCGACATGGATGCTGGCCATGGCCGCCATCGTTGGGTTCACAATGCTTCGGCAACGCTCGTTTCGACACAGTGCTTCGGTCAACCGATAATCGATTGTGGGCTGACATCGCGTCCTATAGCCGCGAATTGCGACGGCGCGAGGCTGGCAGCAATATCGCACCCGCGCCAAGCACGAATAGCACGATCGCACTCGGCTCCGGCACGCCAATCGTCGCGAATTGCGACTCGGGGTTCCAATTGCTGGTGAGCGTCCACGACGGGTTTGAGTACGCCGATGGATTGCCGGGCAACGGATAGACGGCCGACACGAGCGAATTCGCCGTATCGTTGTTGCTGTTGCGATCACCCCAATAAGCAGGCCAGCTAAAGTTCGGATCGGCGGGATTCGCTGAACCCGCGCCGGGCGTTGCATCGGCGGCCGGGTAGCCCTGACCAAACCAAGGATACTGCGTCGAGCCCTCGAACGAGAACAGGTTGGTCGGCGTAAATGCGGCTGCCTGGCTCGACGTCAATTGATGCGACCAGGCCACGCGCGACGATGTGTCCAGCGGATTACCCACAAGGTCGGTACTGTTGAATTCAGCATAGCGCGAGTCTTTGGCCGGATTACCATCCTGCTTGGCATTGGCGGCATTGAGCTCGTTGGCGTTCCAATTGAGCCAGCCGAGGGCGCGCACCGCGGGGGTCATTTTGGTATTGATGAATACTGTGCTGGCATCGCCTCCGGTTTGCTGCCAGCCCCAGGGGCGACCTAAATACATCGTGTTGGCGCCCGGTCCGCTGGCGTTAGCGGCGTTTTGCGGATCAATATTCGGATCGCCCTTTACCGAATTTCCGGTCACCGTGCTATTAAGGAACACCAAACCGTTGGAGGTTCGCTTGTCGGTACTGGCGGCCGTGATTGTGCCGCCGGGGTGGTCGCCGTCGAAGTTGATTGTGGAATGATTAAAGACCGAGGTGCCATTCGCAAAAATGAAGTCGATGTCTCCGCTCACATAGCAGTTTTTGAAGTAAGCGCGGCCGCCTTTGGTGTAGAGCGTATCCTGATAGCCCAGGAAACGGTCGTTATAAAGGGCTTGCTGATCGCCCTGGAGAAGGAGCGCCACCGCCGGTTGATTGTTCGTCTGAGCTGTTGGGCCGTTTACGTAGTCGCCCGTCGGAGTAACCGCCTTGTGACCAGTATTTACGATGTACGGCGTGTTTGTGCTGTTGGCGAAGGTGATGAACGCCGCGGTCTGATTATTTCCCTTCAGCTGAAGCGAGGCGCTGCCAGTCGTCCCCAAAGCACCAGAGCCAGGGTTGTACAGGGAATCGAGGAAGGACGTGATCACGACATCGTTGGGATTGCCCGTCAGTCCGATGAGCGCCACGTTTGCGCGGCTGTATTGGAGCGACACTCCGGTTGACTTGGCCGTGTCGTAGACGCCTGGTGCAAAGTACACCTTATTCGGGTTCGTGGCCGATGCACCGGCCGGCACGGCCGCTAGAGCCGCATTGATCGTTTTATACGCGGCGGTATAGGAGCCAAACGCTGCCCCGTCGACGCCTGCGTAATTTCCGTCAACGTAGTACGTGCCGGCCTGAACCGTGACGGCTTGTCCCAGCACAATGCCCGCCGATGCGAGCGCAATGAGACAGTACCAAATTCGCGTAGTCATGACTCTCGTCCCCTTCATTGGCGGTATCCAACTTGGATTAAATGGAACAATTCGACCGCGACGCGCGATCCGGAGCTTGCGGCGGACTCAGGTCAGAAGATTGGCGTGTTACGCGTCGTCTCATCCGAGACGTACGATCGTGCTCCAAACGCCATAAGAAGATCCGCCTGCAATCCCGCGTGCCCACTCTTGCTGCGTCTTCAGCTTAGTCGCCAACGGAATTGCAGCAAAGCGGGCGTTTTTGCAAAATTTGGGGGCAAATACGCAGAGCGGCAGAACGCTGCGTCATTCCGTCGTGGATTGTGACGCCACGCGGTAATTCAGTCGTGATCGGGCCCTTCTTTCGGCACCATTTGGAAGTTGCGGAGCTCGATATCCTCGACATTCGAGAGCACGCTCGGCTTCTCCACATTGTCCCACGTGCAGTTCTCGATGAGCACGTGGCGGATCTTTGCCTCGTCGAGGCCGACGACGTAAAGCGGATATTTGGCCTTCGCGCAGCGCAGACCATCGATGACGACGTTCTCGACCGTGGGATAATGGTCGCCGCGATCGCGGTCATATTGCAGATTAATCTTCACCACCGCATCGGCGACTTGGCCCACCTGGACGTTTCGCACGTAGAG
>DASYDU010000148.1:0-1921 GCA_036499445.1 Lacipirellulaceae bacterium | reverse complement strand
GCTGGAGGTGCCGGGCGGCACAGATAAGCTGATGGTGCCCTGTGGCGTCGGCACATCGATCTTGGCGCCCAGCGCGGCCTCGCCGAGCGTCACGGGGACGCGAACGTCGAGCCGATTGCCGGTGCGGCGAAAGAAGGGATGTGGGCTGGTGCGAATGGTGACGAGGATATCGCCGGGCGGGGCGCCTCCTTCGCCTGGCTCACCTTGCCCGCGAAGGCGGATCTTTTTGCCGTCGTCGATGCCGGCGGGGATTTTCAGTTGAATTGTCTCGACGTGGCCATCGACGCGGCGGACCGAGACCGCCGCTTCGCCCCCCAGGACGGCCGTGGCCAGCGGCACTGTGAGCTCATGCTTGAGGTCCGCGCCGCGGGCGGGCGGCGCGGGACGGCGCTGCGAGCCGGCGCCGCGGCGAAATTGCTTGAATAAATCGGCAAAGCCGCCGGCCGATTCGGCGTCACCTTCGCCTCCGCCGAAGACGTCGTTCAGGTCAAACGGATACGTCTGCGGACCTGTGGAATAGGTCCACTTCTGTTGGCCAGGTCCGCGATGCATGGTGTCGTCCGCGTTCCCGAATTGGTCGAACCGCTGGCGCTTCTCCGGATCGCTGAGCACCTCGAACGCCGACTGCACTTCCTGAAACTTCTTTTTCGCCGAGGCGTCGTCCGGGTTCATGTCCGGATGGTACTTCCGCGCGAGCTTGCGATACGCCTTTTGGATGTCCTCCGAGGAGGCATCACGCTGGACGCCGAGCGTAGAGTAAGGATCTTTAGGCATCGTCGATCGTGCGGAAATGCTGCGGCAAACGTGGGGAACACTGTATTCTACCGCGTGAACGGCCCGATTTGAACTGTGGCCGAGCGGCCGCCGGAAGCCCGCAAAATGCTAGAGTTGAAGAACCGCGGCGGCCCACGGAATTACCGCGGTTGCTGCTGCCAATAATCGTTGCAACGCTAAAACATGACCAAGTTCTCGCTCGTGTTGCTTTTATCGTTGGTTGCTCTGGGCGCCGGCCCGATGCCCGTGCCGCACGCGTCTGCCGCGACCCACGCGGACGGCGAGCTCGAGATCAAGGTCGTGGATGCCGAATCACAGCAGCCGATCGCGGCTCGGATGCACCTGAAGGATCACCGCGGCCAAACGGTGAAACCCAAGGTGCCTGGGCCACCTCAGTATGCGGACCATTTCTACATCGACGGACGGGTCGCGCTGCCCTTGATGCGCGGCCAGTACACGTTTGAGCTCGAGGCTGGGCCGGAGTACAAGACGCAAAACGGTCACTTTGAAATCGATCGCCATGCCGACGACTCGAAGACGATCGAGATGCATCGTTTTGCCGATCTGGCGAAGGAGGGTTGGTGGAGCGGCGATTTGGACGTTTCGCGGCCACTGGCGGCGCTGCCGCTGGCGATGGCGGCCGAGAACTTGAATGTTGTGGCGGCGACGGCGCGGCAGAACATCGATGGCAAGTGGAACGAAGTGGTCGAGACTAAAAGGAACGACAGCAATTCGAACCCTGATACGCGTGTCTTTGGCCCTTGGGCTGAACTGGACCAGCGGACGGGCGGCGGGTTGCTGCTGTTCGGTCTGTCGAAGCCGATTGATCTCAGTGCAGCGACGGCAACGAACCCATCTTCGCTCAGCGTCTTGCAGAATGTAAAAAAAATCGAGGCGCGCGCGGTTGCGCGGACGCCGTTTGCGTGGGACCTGCCAGTGTGGCTCGCCAGCGGCCAGCTCGACGCAATCCAGTTGATTCATCAGCACGAGCTTCGCGAAGGCGTGGTCGACAACGAGGATGACGGCCGGCCGCGCGACTTGAAGCTGTTTCCCGGCCGGGCTGGCAACGGTCGCTGGTCGGAAACGATTTACTATCATGTGCTCAATTGCGGGCTGCGCGTGCCGCCGGTGGCCGGGAGCGGCTCGG
>DASYDU010000147.1:0-1978 GCA_036499445.1 Lacipirellulaceae bacterium | reverse complement strand
CATGAACGCCAAACTATTCTTCACCAACCTTTTCATATCGCTCGTTGTTGGCAACGTTTGGGGGGCGGATGAGCCGGCGCCGACGGTAGGCGGCCTGCCGTCGGAGGCAATCGCCAACATTGCGGCGGGCATGATCGCGGATGCGATTCCTCGCGATTATGAAAAGTACAAGGATTGGGGAAGCACCAAGCGGATCACGACGGGCCTCGATTTCCACGGTCACGTCTGGGACCCCAAGATCGATCGCCGCAAAAGCGAGGTCAACGACGGCGTCTGGAAGCACTACCGCGTAACGCTCGTCGAGCCGGAAAAGAATCTCGTCGTCCGCATCGAGAATCTGCGGAGCGTGGCGGCCGGCCAGGTCGCGTTTACGCTCGATATCTCGGCCAAGGTCCACGGTTGGGCGCAGGCCCGAGTGTATAAGGATGGAATTCCGCTAGGCAGCTACACGGCCGAAGGCGACTCGGTGATTGACCTGTCGATCGACGGAGAGATTGGCCTGGAGACGACGCCTTCGTCGCTCATCTCTGGCATTCAGATTAAGCCCCACGTATCGGCGGCACGCGTGAAGCTCGACGATTTCAACCTGACGCGAATCGGCGAAATTAAAGGAGCACTGGCTCATGACTTGGGCGACGGCTTAAAACATGTGGTCGAAGATGAGCTCGATGGGCCGAAGCTGGTCGAGCGGATCAACCACACCCTCGACAAGCAGAAGAACAAGCTCAAAATCACGCCGGAGAAGCTGCTGGGGCTCAAGACGCAGGACAGGCGTTTGTGAGGATTGTGGATGCTAGATACTGGATGCTGGTTGCTACATCCAGCATCCGACATCTAGCATTAATAAGCCATCGTCGTTTTGATGGCGATGAATCGTTCCTGGGGCAGGATCATGTTTTCGACGCGCAGGCCGAATTTATCGCCGACTTTGACCACTTCGCCTTCGGCAATCGGCTGATCGCCGACGACCAGCTCGAGGAGCTCGTCACACGATTTGTCGAACTTGATGATCGACCCCGGCACCAGCTCGATGATCTCTTGCACCAATTGCTTGTGCGAAGCCAGGTGGACCGACACGGGCACTTTGATTTTGAAGAGGCTCCGGGTGTACGGCGGCAGCTTTGAGAGATCGGGGCATTCGCTCTCGGTCACCTCGACGTCTTGGAAGCGACCGTCCGCCGACCCGATACGATCTTCGGCGGGCTTGATCAGCAATTCATCCGGTTTCGCCAGCGGCCAAATGAAGCTCAGCTGGCCTTGTTTATCGCCCGACTTGAGGCCAAGCGGGAGGAGGGCCGCGCCCGCGGCGGGCTCTGCCTTGGCCAGAGTCTTGGCCAGTTTGCCGACCTGAACGGCGTGGAATTCGTCCGCCATCAGCGTCGATGGCACGAGCAGCATGCCCAGTTCTTGGGCGAGCGTGTCAAGTTGGCTGCGGCCAGTCGGATCGGGCTCGCCGTACCAGGTCGGCAGTAGCTGGCTGGACTCCGGCAAAAAGGCGGCGGCTCCGACGTCGCCAAATTTGAGTACGATGGCGAGCCCTGGGCCGTCAAAGCCTTTTGGGGGCTGCGCGGCGTCGTAGAGGGTCCCTTCACCGATCGTGACGCCAAGGAACTGACCGTCCAGGGCCCGACTGAGCGACGCGACAATCTCGTCTGCCGCAGTTCGGCAGGCGGCGGTCACGTCGCCGACGATTTCCGGCGTCAAATCAGCCATGCGTGCGGAATCGCAAATTGAAGGAGACGAGGGCGGAGAGCGCAATGGCGCGGCCGCCGGGTGGAGACACGTATCGATTATCGGCAGCGATTGGCGGCAAACTTTGCCTAAGGTGCCTCGGTCGTGCCAGCATTTGGCGATGCTGTGATTGCAATTGAGCAGGCCGTATAATTGGGTAGTTTGCCGACCCTGAATAACGCAGGTTTTCTATGCCGCTAGCGATCACAACTCCGACTCCGACCCACGAGCAGCAGCCGTACAAGTC
>DASYDU010000146.1:0-14184 GCA_036499445.1 Lacipirellulaceae bacterium | reverse complement strand
TGAGCGGCTTCGGCCGGGCGAAATCGCTCGGCCGCGTTGGTCTTTCCGAGGAATTGCCCAACCGACTGATGCAGCCGCGCCGATTCAATTGGTTTGGTCAGGCAATCGGACGCGCCTACCTTCATGGCATCGACGGCGGATTGCACATCGCCGCCATCGACCAAAAATAGGAAGGGCGGATTTTTCGACCGCTGCCTCCAAAGCCGCAGCAGTTCGAAAGCGCGATTTCGATTGGTCGCCAAATCACAAATGACAAGATCAACCGACGCATCGACAAATCTCAGCGCATCTAAGGGTTGCGCGCAGACGACTAGACGGAATCCCTCGTGGCCCAGCGCCTCGGCGACCGTCTTTCCGTCGTGCTGATCTGCTTCAATAAGTAGGACTGTCCCGTTCATGTTCACATCTCCGTTCCAGCGAAGTGATCCTAAGGCCTTAAGACGAGCCGACATGTTACGGGCGTCGGCGGCTCTCTTAGCGAGTCGATTGCGGCAAATAACCGATCTCACCGTGTTGCTGGCGCAGGTCTCTCCTGGACTAATGATTCATCCCGTTCACAATTGTCACGCGCCAAACTCCAGCTCATCGACGACGAGGTCGCTCGAGAGCAGAGCACGGCGATCCAAAACCAACAAACTGGCTCGCAATTCTCGCGCCAAGAATTCGTCACACGGCGAGCCCTTCAAATCCTGGCAGAAGACATGCTCAATTAGAGGCAATATCGATTTCTGCTGCGTGGCTTCTTGCACTTGTGGCAGCCAGCTAGGCGAAGTTACCGACTGGCGGCCCATCGGCCAGATTGGTCAATTCTGAGGCATCGCTGCCGGGCCTTGGGCGATTAAAATTTTGTCATAAAAAAATGACTCGCCCGCTCCGCGATAATCTCGCGGAGCAACACTATAATGAAGGCGGTTGAACGTTCATGTTCACCTGAAAATAGGGTTGAGGCAGGTCGTCATCCCTATCTATCCGAATCACGAAACACTGTGTGAATCTGCAAATTGCCATGAATCACGTTTCCCTGGTTTCGGCATCGATTCTTGACGTTTCGGGCACGCTGTCGAGACTTGGCGGCGACGAAGATCTATTTCGAGACTTGATTGAGTTCTTTGTGGCGGACGCGCCAGAACTAATGGTTGCGCTCCGCGAATCCGCGAAAGTCGGAGACAGGGCAGGCGTGCGAGTGAAGGCCCACGCACTCAAGGGCCTCGTCGCCGGCTGCGGAGGTATTCGCGCTGCGGGCGTGGCACAGCAATTAGAAACGGCGGGGCAGTCCGGCGTGTCGACAGACCTCGCGCCGCTCATTCAGTCGTTGCAAGTGGAGCTCGACGCGCTCACGCAAGCGCTGCTCGCAGTCCGCGATCGGTAAACAACGTCGCAGGGCTCAGCAGGAGTCTCGCTCTGGCTTTTGATAGAAAGCCCTAAACTTCGACCGGCACGTCTTCGATCTTCACTCGCGTGCCGATCGAGATATTAAGAGCCCGGACTTTGCTTCGCAAGCAGCCCCGAGTGATGCCGAGGATCCGCGCGGCTTGCGACTGATTGCCGTCGCAAGTCGTGAGCACGCGCGTCACCACGTAGCGTTCCATGAACTCAAGCGCCTCCGCGTATAAGTTCTTCGAGTCGTCATCAAGATGTTCGTCCACGAATTGTCGTAGATCGGTCGCGAACGATTCACCGTCGTCTCCCAGGGGCGCTGAGAGCTGCGGATGTCGAACTTTCTCTGGCAAAAAGTCGGGAATGATGACCGGGCCGGCCGAGCGCAGGAGCGTTTGCTTCAAGACGTTCTGCACCTCGCGAACGTTGCCTGGCCAAGAGTAATTCATCAGCAAATCGAGCGCTTCGGGAGAAATCCCCTGCACGTCCTTATGGAGATCGCTGCTGAAAATGCTGAGAAACTTGTCCAAGAGGGGTACGAGGTCATCCGGCCGCTCGCGGAGTGGCGCTAGATGAATCGTAAACCCGCTCAAGCGGTAATAGAGGTCAGAGCGGAAGTCGCCGGATTCCACCATCTTTTCCAAATTTCGGTTCGTGGCGGCAATCACTCGAACGTCGGTTTTAATCGTCGTGTTGCTGCCGACGCGCTCAAATTCCTGAGATTGCAGCACGCGCAGCACCTTGCTTTGAACAAGAGGCGACATATCACCGATCTCATCCAGGAATAGCGTGCCGCCGGAACATTGCTCGAATTTGCCGATGCGACGTTGATCTGCGCCCGTGAACGATCCCTTTTCGTGGCCGAAGAGCTCGCTTTCCAAAAGTGCATCGGGAATGGCGGCACAATTAACCGCGAGAAACGGCCCTTTGCTGCGGGGTCCATGCTGGTAGACCGCTCGAGCCACGAGCTCCTTGCCCGTGCCGCTTTCGCCGCGGACGAGCACGGTCACGTCCTGCGGCGCTACGCGGCCGATCGCCTTGTAGACTTCCTGCATTTGCCGGCTCTGCCCAACCAAGCTGTCTCCACCGAACGCCTTGGATTGGCCATTGCTGTTCGGCGATGTTTCGCCGGGCACATCGACCGGCGTATTCATCAGCCGGCGAATTTCGAGCGCTTGACGGACCAGATCCTGAATTCGCGCGATGTCGAGCGGCTTGAGCAGGTAATCGAATGCGCCGAGCGTCATCGCCTTGATGGCCGTATCGCTGCTGGCCAGCGATGTAATGAAGATGACCGGCAGTTTGGCGTCGGTCTTGCGGATCTGCTCGAAGACCTCCAGCCCGGACGTGCCAGGCAGCAGGATGTCCAGGAGCACCGCGTCGGGACGCGTCTCGCTCAACAGCCGCTGTGCTTCGTCGGCCGTGGCGGCGGCAGCCACCTCAACATCGGTATCTTCAAACGCTTTGCTGATCACATGCCGGACGGAACGGTCATCGTCGATCACGAGTATTTTGGGCATCGATCACTCTCCTACGTAAACGAGTGAGTTTCTGGGTGTGGCTGGTTTTGGCTACGTTAATTTTCCACCGCTAGCAAGACCGCGGACAAGGCGTCTGCCGTCAATTATTGCCCGGTAATTTGGAGCTTCGCTGTTACCATTGCTATCTTTCGCACATTCCTACTTAAGCGTCCGCTCTATCCACTATTTCGATTCGGGAATCGTGAAACCTGACAAATCGGTCATTTGGCGTGAGTCAGCACCTCGCGTAGGGCTCCGACGTCGGCCGGCTTGACGAGGTGATGGTCGAATCGAGCATTCGACGCATGACGATTGAATTCGTGCTGGCCGTAACCAGTCATCGCCACCAAAAGCGGGGCCGCGTCACCCATTTCCGTCCGCAGGCTACTCGCCACCTCGTAGCCATCCATGCCCGGCAGCCCGATGTCGAGAAGCACAACGTCCGGTCGATACTCTCGCACGGCCGTCAAAGCCTCGACGCCGTCTGCCGCCGCACGAACTTCATGCCCCAACTTACGCAACAGCGCGACAGTGACGTGCGAAAGGGCGGCTTGGTCCTCAACGACGAGGATGCGTCGCGGCTCGCCGCCGGCTTCGATTTCGGGAGGCTGCACTAACGGCTCAAGCGCCGCCAACTTTTTGTGGGCCGGCAAGCTGACGACGAATTCGGCTCCACGACCGAATCCTTCGCTGGTGGCCGAGACGCGCCCGCCATGTAGTTCGGCCAGGCCACGGACAATCGTTAAACCGATTCCGAGGCCGCCTTCTGCGCGATGCAGTGAGCGATTGGCCTGCGCGAACAGATCAAACACGTTGGGGAGCAGATCGGGGCCGATCCCGATCCCCGAATCGCGGACGCGGAATATGACTTCCGGACCGCTTTGCACGACACTGAGCCACACGTCGCCGCCGGGGTCCGTGTACTTGGATGCGTTTACCAACAAGTTGGTCAAAATCTGTTCCAATCGACAGGGATCCGCATCGAAAACGATCTTTTCCTTGGGAACCGACAAATGCAATGTGTGTCCACGTGATTTGAACACTGTCGACGTCAAGTCCGCCATCCGCTCCAGAACGTCGCCAACACAGACGGCGGATTTTTTAAGCTCAATCCGTCCGCTCGTAATCCGCGACACGTCGAGCAGGTCGTCCACCAGCCGCTTCATCAATGACGCCTGTTGACGGATGATATCGATCGCCTCATCGAACGTGGGATCCAAAGGATCGAGCAACTTCGTCAGTTCGCCGGCATTGGTGATGGCGGCGAGCGGATTGCGCAATTCGTGGCCGAGCATCGCCAGGAATTCGTCCTTCCGTCGCTCGCCGTCACGAATGGTCTGATAGAGCCGGGCGTTTTCCAGCGCCGTCGCGGCACGGCTGACGAGATTCTCAATGAGCGCCACGTCGGAGGGATCGAATTGACGGCGGGCGCCCTGCAAGCAGCACACGATCGCTCCGAGCGGAACGTCTCGGGCATTGAGCGGTACGACGATCACACTGGCCCATTTCCGCTTGGCATCGAGATCGGGCGCGTCACTGACGGCCTCAGCGTCGATCGGCTGCGCATGCCCGGATTCGATGGCATCCTTAACAACCTGGGTGAGCGCGGCGCTCACGGTGGCAATCCGCGCGTGGGACGACTTGGCGGAATCTTTTCCCGCGGGCGTTGACGATGCCGCCGGCGCAAACCAATACCCACCATTCGGATCATGGAGCACCAGCTGGCAAGCGTCGGCCAGCGCAGGCACGACGGCTTCGCAGAGGGTCGCTAAAGTTTCATCAAAATCGAGCGATCGAGACACCAGCCGACTTGCTTCGGCCAACAGCGCTGAACGACGCATCGCCTTTTCGGCAGCTTGCCGGGCCGATTGCTCGCGCGCTAGTTGGACACGATGGGCCGCTTGCTGGCGAATGGTTTCGGTCTTCTGATAGAGATCGACGAAGACGCCAACCTTCGTCCGCAGCACATCGGGTTCCGCAGGCGCCGAAATGAAATCCACGGCTCCCAACGAATATCCCTTGGCCACATGCGAATCGTCGTTAAACGCCGTGACGAAGATGATCGGCGTGAGTTCCGACCGCTTGCGCTGGCGAATGAGTGCGGCGGTCTCGAAGCCATCCATCTCGGGCATGTTGACGTCGAGCAAAATCACGGCAAAGTCATCTTTGAGCAGGCAACGCAGCGCCTCGCGGCCAGAACCGGCTTTCACAATGTTTTGGCCCAGGTCACTGAGAGTCGCCTCGATCGCGAGTGCCTTTTCGGGCACATCGTCGACGACCAAGATGTTAACGGCCTGGCTTGTTTTCATGCTTCGGCCACCACCATTTCATTGGTTTGTCGACCGCCGACGCCGTTGGCCGGCACTTTGGCACGAATCCAGGCTCGGAGCACGGCCAGCATCTGCTCTGGATTGACGGGCTTCGACAGGTAATCCCAGGCCCCGGCATCGATGCACTTCTCGCGGTCGCCCTTCATGGCTTTGGCCGTCACGGCGATGATCGGCAACTCCTTGAATTGGGGCATTTCGCGGATTGCTCGCGTCGTGTCCAAGCCGTCAAATTCCGGCATCATGATGTCCATCAAAACCGCATCGATATCCGGCGTGTCCTTTAGGAGCTGAATCGCGTCGCGGCCGGTCTCGGCCGAAAGGATACGTACATTATATCTCTCCAAGACGCTGGTGAGGGCGAAAATGTTGCGAATGTCGTCGTCGACGATCAATACCCGCCGCCCGCTCAACACGGCGTCGTCCTCGTGCAACTTTTCGAGCATCTGTCGTTGCGGTTCCTGCAGGTTCGCCAGCGGTTGATGGAGCAACAGGCTGATTTCGTCGAGCAGTCTTTCCGGTGTCTGGACGTGCCGCACACAAGCTGAGCGAGCCAACCGGTCGGTCATCGCCTCTTCCAAAAGCAGGGGTTCATCGGAATACATGATTAGCGGAATGTCTCGGAGCGATTCATCGGCGCTGATGTGATCCACGAGATGGTCGACCGCTCCGATTGGCGAGTGAAGATCGCACACGATGCAATCGAAGCGACGTTCCTTGAGCAGCCGCAGCGCCTCTTCATCCTCGTCGGCAGTCACGGCGCGGACATCGCCATTGCCGATCAGATTCAATATTGCGTCGCGTCGCTCGCGGTCGGGCTCAATCACAAGTAGATCTTTTGCTGAGCGATCGACGTACGCTTTAATATCGGCAAAGAGTTGATCGATTGTATCCTTGTTTTGGATCGGTTTGAGCACGGTTCCAATTGCTCCCAGGCTCAGCGCTCGTTCGCATTCCTCTTCCGTCGATACGACATAAACGGGGATGTGCCGTGTATCTAAATCTTGCTTCAAACGACGAAGCACTCGCCAACCATTGATATCCGGCAAACAAATGTCGAGCGTTGCGGCACAGACCGCGTATTCGCGAGCCAGCGACAAAGCCACGGCCCCACGTGATGTGGCCAATCCTTTTAAGCCCGCGTCGTGTGCCATTTCGAGGAGTAAACGGGCGAACGCCGCGTCATTCTCCACCATCAGCACCACGCGATCTCCAGTCTGGATCAGATCGCGATCGTCGTCAAATTCATTGGTGGCGATCGACTCTTCATCGATCGGCAGATCAACTTGCTCCGCTGGCTCTGGCGCCGGTGCGACGGCCGGCCCGGAGATCGGGAGCCGGCGAACCGGCTTCGGGACGGCATAGGTGAGCGGTAAATAAAGGCTGAACGTGCTGCCACGCCCGAGGATGCTGGCAAGCCGGATTTCACCGCCCAAGAGCCGAGCCAATTCACGGCTGATCGCGAGCCCGAGGCCGGTACCGCCGTATTTGCGACTGGTGCTGCCGTCGGCCTGCTGAAATGCTTCAAAGATGCTTTGTTGCTTGTCCGTTGGAATACCGATCCCCGTGTCGGTCACCGAGAAAGCCAGCACCGCGTCGGCCTGATTGAGCGAATCGTTGTCGCCCGACCATCCTTCGGGGACCAATCGGGCGTCGAGCGACACCGTTCCACGGTGGGTGAATTTGAAGGCGTTGGAGAGGAGGTTTTTGAGCACTTGCTGCAGTCGCTTCGTATCTGTTTGCATGACCGCTGGCAATTCGGGGGCAACGTCGATCAAGAACTCGACGTTTTTCGCTTCGGCCACATGGCGGAATGTCCGATCCAATAGATCGTGGAGATCCATAAACCGGACCTCGCCGATATCGAGCACCACGGTGCCGGATTCGATCTTTGACAAGTCCAAAATATCATTGATCAACGTCAGCAAGTCGTTGCCTGAGGAGTGAATCGTCTGCGCGTACTCTGTTTGCCGCGGCGTGAGATTGCCGTCGGGATTCTTGGAAAGCTGATCGGACAAAATCAACAGGCTATTGAGAGGCGTGCGCAATTCATGCGACATATTGGCTAAGAACTCGGACTTGTATTTGGAAGTGAGCGCCAACTGCTTGGCCTTTTCCTCAAGGGCCTGACGCGCTTGTTCCACTTCGCTATTCTTGCGCTCCACTTCGACGTTTTGGTGGGCGAGCAGGCGAGCTTTCTCCTTGAGCTCTTGATTCGTCTGCTGCAATTCTTGCTGGCGATTCTGCAACTCCATCGCCAGAGATTGCGACTGTTTGAGCAAATCTTCGGTCCGCATGTTAGCCGCGATTGTGTTGAGCACGATTCCGATGCTCTCGGTCAACTGTTCCAATAGCGCTTGCTGCATGGGATTGAACTGCTCGAATGACGCCAGTTCCATCACAGCCTTCACCTGTCCTTCGAAGAGCACAGGCAAGACAATGATGCTTCTTGGCGGCGCGCTACCCAGGCCGGAGCCAATGTGGGGATAATCGCCCGGCACATTGGTGAGCAGAATTTGTTCGCGCTCGACCGCACACTGCCCGACTAATCCTTCGCCAAGCTTAATCATTGTGCCCACGGTCCGCGGCGGCTGGTACGCGTAGCTGGCCAGAAGAACCAATTGCGGCTCTTCCGGCGTTGAATCGAGGACGTAGAACATTGCCTGCTGTGCGCTCACCACAGGGGCGAGTTCTGAGAGAATCAGTCGGCCGACCGTGAGCAAATCTTTTTGACCCTGCAACATGCGGCTGAACTTGGCGAGGTTTGTCTTGAGCCAATCCTGCTCGCTGTTTTTGAGCGTGGTGTCTTTGAGATTGCGGATCATCTCGTTGATGTTGTCCTTGAGCGCGGCGACTTCGCCTTGGGCCTCAACGGCGATGAATCGCGTGAGATCGCCCTTGGTGACGGCGGTGGCTACTTCCGCGATCGCCCGGACTTGCGTGGTCAAATTCGCAGCCAACTGATTCACGTTGTCGGTGAGCGCCTTCCAGGTGCCTGCCGCACCGGGGACACTCGCCTGGCCGCCCAATCGGCCCTGCACACCGACTTCGCGGGCGACTGTCGTCACTTGATCGGCGAACGTCGCCAGGGTTTCGATCATGCCGTTGATGGTATCGGCGAGTGCCGCGATTTCGCCCTTCGCCTCGACGGTCAACTTCCGCTTCAAGTCGCCGTTAGCCACTGCCGTGACGACTTTCGCGATGCCGCGGACCTGACTGGTGAGATTGCCGGCCATCGAATTGACGTTGTCGGTGAGGTCCTTCCAAGTGCCCGACACGCCGCGAACCTCGGCCTGACCGCCCAGCTTTCCTTCGGTGCCCACCTCGCGAGCCACGCGCGTGACTTCCGAGGCGAACGAGCTGAGTTGATCGACCATCGTGTTGATCGTGTTCTTGAGCTCGAGGATTTCGCCCTTCACGTCGACGATGATTTTCTTCGAAAGGTCGCCGTTGGCTACGGCCGTCGTCACTTCGGCTATGCCGCGGACCTGGCTCGTGAGGTTGCCAGCCATTGAGTTCACGTTGTCGGTGAGGTCTTTCCACGTACCCGATACGCCGCGGACTTCGGCCTGGCCGCCTAGCTCTCCTTCGGTGCCCACTTCACGGGCCACGCGCGTCACCTCGGCGGCGAACGAGCTGAGCTGACCGACCATCGTGTTGATCGTGTTCTTGAGCTCGAGAATTTCGCCCTTCACGTCGACCGTGATCTTCTTAGAGAGGTCGCCGGTGGCCACGGCGGTGGTCACCTCGGCAATATTACGGACCTGGCCGGTGAGATTGCTGGCCATGAAATTCACGCTGTCGGTCAGATCCTTCCAGGTGCCGGCCACGCCGCGGACGTCGGCCTGTCCGCCGAGTTTTCCTTCGGTGCCCACCTCGCGAGCGACGCGCGTCACCTCCGAAGCAAACGAGCTGAGTTGATCGACCATCGTGTTGATGGTGTTCTTGAGCTCGAGGATTTCGCCCTTCACGTCGACGGTAATCTTCTTGGAAAGGTCGCCGGTAGCTACGGCGGTCGTCACCTCGGCGATGCCGCGGACCTGGCTCGTAAGATTACCGGCCATCGAATTGACGTTGTCCGTGAGGTCTTTCCAAGTGCCGGAAACGCCGCGGACTTCAGCCTGGCCGCCGAGCTTTCCTTCGGTACCGACCTCGCGGGCGACGCGCGTCACTTCCGCCGCGAACGAGCGAAGCTGATCGACCATCGTATTGATCGTGACTTTGAGCTCCAGGATTTCGCCCTTCACGTCGACCGTGATTTTCTTCGACAAGTCGCCGTTTGCCACGGCGGTCGTCACTTCGGCAATGTTGCGAACCTGGCCCGTGAGGTTGCTGGCCATGAAGTTCACGCTGTCGGTCAGATCCTTCCAAGTGCCGGCCACGCCGCGGACGTCCGCCTGTCCACCGAGCTTACCTTCGGTGCCGACCTCGCGGGCCACGCGAGTCACTTCCGACGCAAATGAGCGAAGCTGATCGACCATCGTGTTGATCGTGTTCTTGAGCTCAAGAATCTCGCCCTTCACGTCGACCGTAATCTTCTTCGACAAGTCGCCCGTCGCCACCGCCGTCGTCACGTCGGCGATGTTGCGAACCTGGCCGGTAAGATTACTGGCCATAAAATTCACGCTGTCAGTGAGGTCCTTCCAAGTGCCGGCCACCCCGCGAACATCGGCCTGACCGCCGAGCTTGCCTTCGGTACCCACCTCGCGGGCCACGCGCGTCACTTCCGCTGCGAATGAGCGAAGCTGATCGACCATCGTGTTGATCGTGTTCTTGAGCTCCAGAATCTCGCCCTTGACGTCGACCGTAATCTTCTTCGACAAGTCGCCCGTCGCCACGGCGGTCGTCACGTCGGCGATGTTGCGGACCTGGCCCGTGAGGTTGCTGGCCATGAAGTTCACGCTGTCGGTCAGATCCTTCCAAGTGCCCGAGACGCCTTCGACCATAGCCTGGCCGCCCAGCTTGCCGTCGGTGCCGACTTCGCGTGCCACGCGGGTCACCTCGGAGGCAAACGACCGCAGCTGATCGACCATCGTATTGATTGTGTCTTTGAGCTCAAGGAACTCACCCTTGACGTCGACCGTGATCTTCTTGGTTAGGTCACCGTTGGCCACGGCCGTTGTCACTGCGGCGATGTTACGGACCTGGCCAGTCAGATTGCCGGCCATCAGATTCACGTTGTCGGTGAGATCCTTCCACGTGCCGGCCACGCCCTTGACCTTGGCCTGACCACCGAGTTTTCCGTCGGTACCCACTTCACGGGCCACGCGCGTCACTTCCGAGGCGAACGAGCCAAGCTGATTCACCATGCGGTTGACCGTCTTGGCGGTCCGCAAAAACTCGCCTTGCAGGGGGCGTTTGTTGATTTCGAGCGCCATCGTTTGCGAGAGATCGCCCTTGGCGACCGCGCCGATCACGCGCGAGGTCTCGACTGTCGGGTGAACGAGATTGCTGATGAGCGTGTTGACCGACGTAATGGCATGAGCCCATGACCCGCCCACGTCACCGAGCGTGGCCCGTTGATTGAGTTTTCCAGCCTTGCCGACGACCTGACTGATCCGCTCCAGTTCGCCAACCAACCGATCGTTCAAATCCAAGACTTCGTTGAACGCAGCCGCGACTTTTGCGGCAACGCCATCGCTGCCGAAATCCAATCGTGCGGAGAAATCCCCTTTCTTAAAGGCGTCGAGCGCCGCGAGGAGTTGCCGCGAGTCCATGCCCTTCTCCGTGCGTTCTGCAACGCTTTCCATGGCCAGAGCCTCCCAATCTGAATTAGGCGAAAAGATTCACTTGAGTCGAATCGGTGCTACGTCGTAGCCCCTTTGAAACCGTCCCGGCGATGTGCGCAACTTCGCCGCCTACCGCAACGCTTCGCAGCAACGCAATTTACGGGCCGGTTGAGCCTCAACGCGAAATTTGCCAGTGGCTCGACGAATCGAGTGCTTGCAAGTGAGACGGAAATACTCAGCTTGATTTATTTTCGACCAGAGTGAGCGAAATCTGACCAGCCAGCTGGCCGGAGACTTGCTCGGATTCGATGCTAATCAATGTTTGCGACGAGGAAGGCACACCGCTTGCAGCAATTCAGTGGTCGAGGGCGACGGGGGCTCATTCGTGGATGCGCGACTTGCAGCCGGTTTGCCGAGAGCCACGACATGGGACGAGCGTGCTGCCATATGTGCTTCCACTCATGGCCTATCATCGCGGGACCTCAGGAGGGATCGACTTATGGACGGCTGTAACCCCACGGCTGAATTGCAGTCAAGCCTGACTGAACTCGAGGCCAGTTTGACGGCACCGGTCGTACCCGGCGAACTGCCCGATTGGATTAAACGGGTCGACGAGGTATGGTGTCACGCATCCGAGCAAATCCATCATCACACGACGGAATTCCACGAGCGCCAATATCAGGAGATTGCTGCGCAAGATCCAGAGCTATTGAACTGCATCGAACACCTTCAACTTGAGGATCAAGCGATCGACGAGCAACGCGACGGTGTTGGTCGCACAGTGGCGCGCGTCACACACCACGCTCCGAGCTCGGAGCCCGACGAACAAAAGCTCCGCCAGCAAACCGACCGTCTCAAGACTGACGGCATAGCCCTGGTGAACCGCGTAAGGACGCAGGAGGCGGCCCTCCAAACTTGGTTCATCGAAGCCTTCAACCGCGACCGGGGCGTCGTTGACTAATTTGAGCATGTGACTTCTTGCCCGGTCCGTCGCGCGTTCCTCCCAATCGAGCCGGACTCGGGGCCGTGGATATTTGCCTTGGCTGTGATACGAATCGGCTGGCAGGCAAAAGCTAGCAGCGTCCGCCCACTGCAAATCCAAACAGGGGTTGGACGACGGCCGGCAAATCGGAAATGATAAATTGACGTCAAATTCATCGATCCGATAATTGGCGACCATCGTGTTGCCTGGTTTTGCATGCCGCCGGCTTCAACGGCGTTGATAACACTTCTATAGGAACCTTTGTGAATCCGCTGCTCACTTCGCTTACCGATCCCCAGCGCGAGGCCGTCACGCATCGCGGCGGACCCTTGCTGGTACTTGCTGGACCCGGGAGCGGTAAGACCCGCGTCATCACCCATCGCATCGCATACTTGCTGGCCGGTGGTGTACGGCCGTCGCAGATCCTGGCCCTGACGTTTACCAACAAGGCTGCCGACGAAATGCAGCGACGGGTGGCCGAGCTCGCGCCGGGCGATCGCGTTTGGCTGAGCACGTTTCATCGCTTTGGGGCCCGGCTTCTTCGTCAGTATGCGGAGTTTGTCGGACTCGCGCCGAATTTCACGATTTACGACACTAGCGACTCGCGGCAAACGATCAAGCGGGTGATCGAGGCGCACAATATCAAAACGCTTCACTTTTCGCCGGACCGGCTGGCCGAGGCGATTTCAGCCGCCAAGAACAAGCTTGTCACGCACGACCGCTACGAGCCGCGGGCGGGGAGCACGCTGAGCCACATCGTGGCCGAGGTCTATCCGCGGTATCAAGAGCGGCTCCTGGCGTCGTCTGCCGTGGATTTTGACGATCTCCTGCTGCACGTGGCGCAACTGCTGCACGATCAGGCGGAAATCCGCGCGGAGCTCGACGAGCGATTTCGCTATGTGCTCGTCGACGAATACCAGGACACCAACCGCGCACAATACGTGATTCTTCGCGCGCTGTCGTCGATTTATCCAAATCTGGCGGTCACCGGCGACCCGGACCAATCGATCTACGGGTGGCGCGGGGCTGATCTGAACAATATCCTCGAATTTGAGCAGGACTTTCCCCAGGTCCGTATCGTGCGGCTGGAGCAAAATTACCGCAGCACGAAGCGCATTCTGCGGATCGCCGATGAATTGATCGGCCACAATCTGCGACGAAAACAAAAGAAACTATTTACGGAGAACGACGAGGGAGCGCCGGTTCGGTTAGTGGCATACGTCGACCAGGATCACGAGGCGGCCGGCATCGCCGAGCAGATGCAACTCGCGATCGCCGCGGGCCGCCGACGGCCGAGTGATTTCGCAATCTTTTACCGTGTGAACGCCTTATCTCGCGCGCTCGAACAGGCGTTGCGGCGAGCCGCCATTCCGTACCAAATGATCCGCGGCCAGGAGTTCTACCAACGCAAGGAAATCAAGGACGTTTTGGCCTATTGCCAGCTGGTCAACAATCCTCGCGACGACGTCGCCTTCGAACGGACGGTGAATTCGCCGCCGCGCGGCATCGGAAAGAAGACGATCGACCGGCTGAATGAGCACGCCTATCGTTTGGGATTGCCGCTCTTGGGTGCGGCCCGTGACGCGGGTCGAGTCGAAGGTCTGTCCAAGGCGGCGGCCGCCAAGGTGTTGACGTTTGTCGGCATTGTCGACCGGATCGCCGCGGTTGCCCACGGCGCCGTCGAGGAGGTCATCGGCACGGTGCTCGAATCGTCCGGTTATCGGGCCGTGCTGGCAGAGAGCGAAGACGAACAGGATCAAAATCGGCTGGCCAATATCGAGGAACTGCTCACCGACGCGCGGAGCTTCGACGAGCAGCAACGCGTCGACGAAGGGCACTTCGACGGCGGCCAGCTCGAAGCCTACCTTGAACGGACCTGGCTGGTGAATGATACGGACGACTGGGAAAGCGAGACCGACAAGGTCACGCTGATGACGCTTCACGCGGCGAAGGGGCTTGAGTTTCCGGTCGTATTCATTGTCGCCGTTGAAGACGGCGTCCTCCCGCACGAGCGCGTCGGCCGGCATCCGGACGAACTGGAAGAAGAGCGGCGGCTGGCGTTCGTCGGCATCACCAGGGCCAAAGACGAATTGCAAATGTCGTACGCGGTGACGCGCGACTTTCGTGGCGTTCGCCGGCGGACGATTCCGAGTTCGTTCTTGATGGAGATGCCGCGACACGAATTGGAGATGGTCGACGAGGCGGGCATTTTCGACCATGTCCACGAGACATGGGACGGGCATGACCAT
>DASYDU010000145.1:0-14152 GCA_036499445.1 Lacipirellulaceae bacterium | reverse complement strand
CGTAGTGCCGCTTCGCCAGTGGCCCAGCACAAACAGCGGAGGCGCGGCCAGCTTAGTTTGACTCACCTGGTGGCCAAGCACGAGCCGCTCGAAAATGCCGCCGAAACTGTGAGACATGCTCGATGCGGTGATGCTGGCGGTCATCGTAATGCGGTTTGGCGCGACGGCGAAGCGATTTCGCCAGAGCAGGCGCATCCAGGTCGTGAAGTTCATGCCGTGCCAGAAGCGCGGCGCCCAGGACGAATAGGCGGGCGGCTCGGCCGCTTTGACGGTCCAGCGGTCGGTCTGCGCGGGTTTGAGCGTCTGGTGCATAACGGTGCTCAATACGACGAAATCGGTCGCACGAGGTACAGAAGTAAATCGCTTGCCGGCCGGAAGCGACTCCATTGTAGGCAGATGTCTGCCCGATCGCTGCCTTTTGCCCGAATTGCCAAACCTTCGGGCGGCCAGCGCGGATCCAACCGTTATGCCAGGGCCGGTTTGGCGTATTTTTCCATATCCGGCGAGCCAACTCAAGCGCCCCATCGGATGTTTCGGATGGCAAACGCGAAGTTTTTTCCAGATTCGGGAATAAACCCGCTCGCCAAAGGCGAATTGGTCGACGGTAGCTCACGTTGTGTTAAAATACACGGCGGTTTGGCCACCAGCTACCGGATTAGCGGAACAGCTGACGAGAGAGGCAATCGGGTGGCACTGACGCGGGGACAGTTCGCGGACTTGATCCACGAACACGCCCCGGCATTGTATCGGACCGCCTATCGCATGATGGGCAATTGTCACGATGCCGAGGACGTGGTGCAGGATACTCTGCGCAGTGCTTGGACTTGCCGTGGGCGGTTTGAGGAGGGGCGATGTCAGCGGGCGTGGCTGGCGACGATTCTCCGCCGAAGAGTGATCGATCGATGGCGTCGTGTGGGCCGGCGCTTGATCCTCTCAGGGGATGGTACGCTGGAGGTTGAAGTAGAAGCGGCGGACCCTGTGGCCAATGGGTTCACCGACGAGATGCAGAGGGCGCTGGGTGAGCTGCCGATCGAGCTGCGTGAGTCGCTGCTCTTGGTGGTGGTCGGCGAGCTGACGCATCAGGAGACGGCCAACGTGCTCGGTGTGCCGCTGGGCACCGTTTTGTCGCGAGTCTGCCGGGCAAGAGAGCGACTGCGGACGGAGCTGCGGGCGCTGGCGGTTCGGTAGTAGGCAGATGTGATTGTTGTTGGGCCCCGTGGGCAGATTCTATGCGCGATCGTTCCAATTTTTTCGATTCACGCGCTTCACGGCCGAACGGCGAGGCGCTCCGAGCGGACCCAGCCGATCGTTGGTTGGACGATGCGCTGCGGACGGTGCCGCTGCCGGCGGGGTTTCTGGCTCGCGTCGGGCTGTTGGCGGGCGCTACGGCGGCAAAATCGTCTGACCGCGGCGATGGCCGGCTCGGGCCAACGTTCGTGCCAAACGACTGGCCGAGAGCTTAATGGCGGGCCATGCCGATTTTGCCGGCTTCGCTACACCGATTGTGTCGATGCCGCGGCCTCAATCGAAACGGCGATTGCACGCGCTGGCGGCCAAGCGGCGGCCGGCTAGAATCAAGAGAGAGGGCACGTGCCAGGCGTGCCCACGGTTTGCCCCTCTTCCCTCGCGCCGGTGCTCGCCCGGACGTGAACCGCAGGGTTTCCAATATGCAGGATCGAGATGCCATCGGCCGACGGCGACTCGATCGTTCAGCGAGTGGAGGGCTGCCCACCGGCGCGCTGGCATTGTTGGCGCTAGCGGCCATGCTCTGCGGGGCCGCGACAGCTTGTGCCAAGGAACAGGCCGAGGAGTTTGTCGCGGGGCTGCGCGGGCGCGGCCTGTATCAATTAACGCTCGACTATCTTTCGAGTATGGAGGGCAGCCGGCTAGCCGACGACGCTTTTAAGCAGCGGATCGCGTACCTGCGCGGCGTGACGTTGATTGACGAGGCCCGCCAGGCGACCGATTCGGAGGAACAATCGAAACTGCTGGATCGGGCGCGGAATGAATTGGATCGATTCGCGGCGGCCAATCCAGCGAGCGCGGCAGGGGCCGAGGCACAGACTCAGCTGGCAACTGTGTTGGTGGAACAGGCCAAGCGACTAGTGGACTCAGCGAACCAATTGCCGCCGAGTGCGGCTTATGCCGAGCAGCGGGAGAAGCAGCGGGTGGCCGCTCGCGAGCTGCTCGGTCAGGCGCAGCCGATCTTCGCGAGTGCGACGGCGTTTTATTCGGCCGCGATCGACAGGCTGCCTAAGACGACAGACGTCGCGACGCAGAGCGACAAGAACGACTCGCGGCAGGACCTCCGTGGCCGCCTGGCGCAGGTGAGCGTGCTGGCGGCCCAGTCGCGGTTTGAGCAGGCCGCGACCTACTCGCCAGATAGCAAGCAATTTCGCGAACTGAACGAGGCGGCCGGTAAAGAGCTGGCGGCTTTGTTTGACCAGTACTCGAAGTGGCTGGTGGGCTTCTACGCGCGGCTTTACGAGGGACGCTGCTATCAGGCGCTGGGCGACTATCAACGTGCTCAGGGGTGCTATGAAGAAATCATTTCGCAGTCGAGCGTCACTCCCGCGTTTCGCAAGTTAATTGCGAGCGCATATGGCTACCAGACAGAGTGTTTCCTCGCGCAGAAGAAGTATGACGAAGCGATCACGGGCGCGAAGGCGTGGCTGGGCGACGCACATGGTGGCGAGGCACAGGAGACGGAGTGGCTGGCGCTGCGATTTCATTTGGCAGAGGCGCTCGAGCAGAAAGCCGGGGCGGCATCGAGCACCGGCGCAGAGCGGCGAAAGTTGCTGGTCGAGGCCCGCGAGGCCTATCGGCTGGTAGCGGCGGCTCCTAGTGAGTTTCAGCGTCAGGCGCGGACCGCCGGTGTGCTTTTGACCAAGGGCGAGGAGCCGCGAAAGGATCAGCCGCGGGATTTCAAGGCGGCATTTGAGGCCGGCAAAGAAGCGATGGCCTCGGTCAACGCAGCGACGATGGCTCTGCCGTCGGCCGAAAAGAACAACCCGTCGGCGTTGCCCGACTTGCAATCACAAGCCGAAGAGGGGAAGGAAACGGCACGACAAGATTTTCGACTCGCGCTACGACTCGTCGAAGACAAGACCGATAAGGACCAGCTCAATGAAGTCCGCTATTTCCTGTGTTGGTTGGACTGGGACAACGGACAATATTACGATGCGGCGACGCTTGGCGAATTTCTAGCGCGACGCTATCCCGATCACCCCTCGGCCGAGGCCGCGGCGAAACTGGCGCTAGCCTCCTACGACCGGCTGTATCGGGCGGCGAGCCAATCGGACGGCAATCAACCGCCCGACACCGAGTTCGAGGAACGCCACATGGCCAAGATCGCCGAGTTCATCACGCGGCGCTGGCCCGGCTCGCCGGCGGCGGAATCGGCGATGCGAATTCTCGTCTCCTACGCGATCCGCAACGACCGGATCGACGATGCCAAGGCGATGCTGGAGCGGGTCTCGGGCGCCGCGCGGCCGGCACTTGAGTCGCAGCTTGGAAATGCGATGTGGGGTAGATACTTGGAGTTGTCACAGGCGGAGGGATCCGCACGGCCGGACGATGCCAAGTTGCAGTCACTGCGGGCAGAGGCACTGGAATTACTGCAGAACGGCTTTGATGAAGCGCGGAAGAGCGGCGCGATCACGGAATCGTCGGCCACATCGGCGCTTTATATTGCTCAGTCGCTGCTGGCCGACGGAAAATTCGCCGAGGCAATTGAGTTACTGCAGGATCCGAAGAGCGGTCCACTGGCACTCGTTGAAAGCGGCAGCGAGGCGACGGGGAGGCCGGAATTCGCCGTCGAGGTCTATAAAGCGGCGTTGCGAGCTTACTTGTCGGCCACGCCGCCCAAATCAAAACAGGCGACCGAGACGCTCGCACGACTTGAGCAGGCGGCCGGCAGGACGGGTGGCGACAGTCAGGAACAGATTTTGCGAATCGACTTGGGGCTGATGAAGTTGGTTCAGCAACAGGTGCAACAGCTGCGCGACGCCCACAAGAACGCGGAAGCGGCTAAAGCGAGCGAGGCTTTCGGCGAATTTGTCAACCATATTGCGGGCCAACAAGAACAAGGTGCGTGGACAAGCCGCTATGTGATCGCTCAGGCATATTTCACGTTTGGCGAGTGTATCCGATCTGAATCGTCCATGAGCCCGGATAAACCCGCCGATGGCCGAGCCCGCGACTATTTTTTGAAGGCCCGTGATATATATCGCCGGTTGCTGGCAGAGTCTGAAAAGGATTCGGCCGCGGCCGTGTCGGCGGCCGCGCTCCTAATCGTCAAGAAACAGTTGGGCGAGTGCAACCGGCAACTGGGCGACTACAAGGGGGCGATCGAACTGTTTACGGCGGTTTTGCAAGAGAAGGAGGCGGAATTGTCGGTGCAGCGGTCGGCGGCCTACGCCTATCAGGGCTGGGGCGAAGCGGATGATCCGAAGTGGCTGGAAAACGCCATCTTGGGCAGCGACAAAATTCGCAGCACGGGCAAAAATCGGATTTGGGGCTGGTTGCGGCTCGCGCTCGTGGCGGAGCGGGCTTCGCGGACCAATCCGCAATATCGCGAGATGTTTTTCGAGGCTCGACTGGAGGCGGCTCGCTGCCGGTATCTGGCCGCCGAGAAGGCTAGTGCCGACGCGAAAAAGCAACAGCTCGATGTCGCCAAACAAAGCATCCGCTCGATGCTGCCACTCTACCCAGATTTGGGCGGCGAGGAGTGGCGTGATAAGTTTGATAACTTAGCCAAGCAGATTCAGAAGGCAGCCGGCGACGAGCCGATTGGTTTGAAAGAATTCGCGGCGCCCGAAAAGCCAACGAAAGTCGACCAGGACAACAAATGAGCCGATTTACAAGAGAATTCGGCAAAGGATTCTACCGGAGGAAACGGAGAACACGGAGAAGAGAGTTAAGCACTTGCGCCTCTATTCTCTCTGTTTTCTCCTGCTTTACGATTTTTTATCGGTTGTCGTGAGGGTTGCGTGTACTTCATTCGTCGTTGGAACAGAACTGTGCTGTTTTGGGCGATGTTCGTTATCGCTTCAGCGCACACGATGCGCGCGAGCGCCGCGGCAAGCCCGGACCGATTGAAGACGACGCGCGGGTCGGAGGCGGGCGAGCTTACGGATATGACGCCGACCGAGGTCACAATCGATAAGGGTTCAAGCGGGACACGCAAGCTTCCCGTCAATGAAATCGTGAGTATTACGTTCCACGATGAGCCGACCGAGCTGACGCAGGCCCGTGTGAATGCGAAGAACGGAGGATACGTCAATGCCGCGGAACTGCTACAGAAAATCGACCTGTCAAAGGTGGACCGCGACTACATCAAACAGGACGTCGAGTTTTATCAAGCGCAGTGCGGCGCAAAGTTGGCTCTGAGCGGCACGGGCGAAATCAATGCGGCCGGCAGCCGGCTGAACGATTTTGTTCGCAAGAATCGGCAAAACTTCCACTATTGGGAAGCGGTCGAGACGATGGGCGACCTCCTCGCCGCGAGCGAGAAATATGACGGGGCTCAAAAACAATACGCCGAACTGTCAAAGGCCCCTTGGCCGGACTACCAGATGCGGGCCGACATTGCGCTCGGCCGCATTCTGCAAGCTCAAGACAAGTATCCCGAAGCGATCCAGCAATTTGACGCAGTGCTGGCGATGCCGGAGGACAACGACAGTGCCAAAGCGCAAAAGCTTTCGGCCACGCTGGGCAAGGCAGTCAGCCTGGCTGCGACCTCCCGCGTTGATGACGCCGCCAAGATGATCGAAGACATGATCGCAAACGCCGATCCTGAGCAAAAGGAGTTGCAAGCGCGGGCCTACAACGCACTGGGTAACTGCTACGAAAAAGCCGGCAAGACGAAAGACGCTCTGCTCGCGTTTTTGCACGTCGACGTACTCTATAGCACGGTGCCCGAAGCGCATGCCGAGGCGCTATCGCATTTAATTCCACTCTGGCAAGCGGTGGGGCAAGAGGCGCGGGCCCGCGAGGCTCGGCAGACGTTGCAGGAGAAGTATGCGAACAGTCGGTGGGCCAAGGCAACTCAGTAATATGTCACGTGAATTGCTCTGGAAGCACGTCTCGTAATGTCCAAGCGGAAGCGACAACGCCGCGGGTCCAAGACCGTAAGCGAAACTGGATCGGCAGCGGCGCCTGCGCCCCATTGGCAGCCCCGCGTCGCCGCGGCGCTGGCTGCGATTTGCCTCCTGGCGTTCCTCGCCTATTTGCCGGCGATGTCGTGTGGCATGTTGTGGGACGATGACGCCCACATCACCAAACATGAGCTGCGGTCGTCGGAGGGCCTCTACCGCATCTGGTTCGAGCTGGGCGCCACACAGCAATACTATCCGCTTTTGCACACGGCCTTTTGGGTCGAGCACAAGCTGTGGGGCGACTCGATGGTGGGATACCATATTGCGAATCTCACGCTGCATCTGGCCGCCATGTGCTTAGTATTTCTCGTCGTGAAACGACTGAAGATTCCAGGCGCGCTGTTGGCGGCGGCAGTGTTCGCGCTCCATCCGGTCTACGTCGAATCGGTCGCCTGGATTACGGAGCAGAAAAACACGTTGTCGGCGATATTCTACTTGGGCGCATTGCTCGTTTACTTGAAGTTTGACGAGTCGCGCAGACGCGCTCCATATTTGGCCGCACTTGTGCTTTATGCGCTGGCACTCTTGTCGAAGACGGCAGTGCTGACTTTGCCCGCGGCAATCTTGGTGATTTTTTGGTGGCAACGGGGCACCCTTTCCTGGCGCCACGACGTCCTACCGCTGCTACCGTTCTTTATGTTAGGCGGAGCCTTGGGGGCGGTTACTGCGTATGTCGAATGGCACATCGTGGGTGCCACGGGTGACGCTTTCCGTCTATCGCTTGTCGCGCGATTACTGGTGGCCGGCCGGGCAATTTGGTTCTACCTGGGCAAACTCATATGGCCGGTTGATTTCATTTTTTCGTACCCGCGTTGGCGGTTAGATCCGAGCAATTGGTGGCAGTGGTTGTTTCCGGTCGCGGCTCTGGCCACGACCGTTGCGCTTTGGCTTGCGCGGCGGCGTTGGCGCACGCCCCTTGCGGGCTGGCTGTTCTTTGTGGGCACGTTGCTTCCAGTGCTAGGCTTTTTAAACGTGTACCTGTTTTTGTTTTCGTACGTGGCCGACCACTTTCAATATCTGGCGAGCCTAGGCGTAATTGTGCCGGCAGCGGCATTTCTCACGCTTGGCGTCGGGCGGCTCCCAGCTCGGGATCGCTGGATTGGTCGAACCGCGCTCGTCGCGCTCGTCGGTGTTTTGTCGCTGCTGACCTGGCAGCAATGCCAAACATATAGTGACGTTCCCACGCTCTATCAGGTGACAATCGACCGGAACCCAGACTGTTGGATGGCCCACAACAATCTCGGGAAATACCTGATCGATGCCGGCAAGAATCAGGAAGCGCTGGACCATTTCAACGCCTCGCTCCGTCTGAAATCCGACTATCCCGAGGCTCATAATAACCGAGGCGTCGCGTTGACCGGTTTGGGCAGGTACGATGCGGCAGTTGAGGAATTTGAAGAGACGTTCCGGTTAGAGCATCACGGCATTGAACCGCAAAACAGCGGCGAGAGATCCAGTCGCTCGCGACAAGCGCAAGATGATGATGCCAAGGTTCATGTGAATTTTGGAATCGCGCTAAAACATTTGGGTCGTATTCAGGAAGCGATCGAAGAGCAACGGGCGGCGCTGCGAATTCAGCCGGACCTTGCCGAAGCCCATGGCAATTTAGGCATTGCACTATTTACGGCAGGCAAGAGAGAAGACGCAGTAGATCAGTTGCGCGCGGCAGTCAAGTTGAAGCCAGAACTTGCGGACGCGCATAGCAACTTAGGGAGTGTATTGTTGCTTTCGGGCCGCTATGCCGAAGCGGTTCGCGAGTTGGAGCTATCGCTGGCGCTTAAGCCCAATGTGGCACTAGTTGAAAACAGTCTTGGCGAAGCACTGCGGCTTTCAGGGCGACCCAGTGAGGCGCTTGCCCAGTATCAGAGTGCCTTGCGACTGGGATTTGAAAACCCGGAAATCCATTATCAATTGGCGCTGTGCTACGCAAACTTGAATCAGCCTGCCAAGGCGATCTTGTCCGCGGAGAGAGCGCTCGAGCTGGCGCAATCGGCGGGTAATTCGACAATCGCGCAGGAAATCGAAGCGTGGCTCTCGACCCATCGCTCCGGAGCGGAGTAGATCTCAGGCCCGGGGATGGAACGACTCGTGGACTTTCTTGAGCCTTGAGTGATCGACGTGGGTATAGATTTGGGTCGTGGCGATGCTGGCGTGACCAAGCATTTCTTGGACTTGGCGGAGGTCGGCGCCGCCGGCCAGTAAATGCGTCGCGAAGCTGTGGCGGAGCGAATGGGGGCTGAGTTCGACGGAGCCGCCAATCTGGCGGGCATAGAGCTTGATCAATTCCCAGATTCGCTCGCGTCTGAGCCGAGCGCCGCGGGAGGAGAGAAGCAGGAACGCCGATTCGCCTTGACCGCGCACGGCCAGCTTGGGTCGCTCATGCTCAAAATACAATTCGACGGCCGCGATTGCTTTCTTGCCGAGTGGCACGACGCGCTGCTTGTCGCCTTTGCCGTGACAGATACAGTAGTGCTCCGCAAGATGGACGTCGCGCGGCCGCAACATCGAGAGCTCCGACACGCGGCAACCGGTCGCATAGAGCAATTCCAACATCGCCCGGTCACGGCGCCACCAGGGCTGCGGTGGTCGAGGGGCGGAGAGGAGTTTGTCTAACTCGGTGGCAGACAAGACAGTGGGCACCCGCTGCCAGAGCTTTTGCGTGCCAAGAAGTTCGGCGTGGTTTTCGTTGAGCGCGCCCTCAAGCTGCAAATATTTGAAGAAGACTTTGAGCGAGACGACGTGCCGGCCAATGCTGGCCGGAGCCAGTTCTTGGTCAGTGAGCCAGGCCGGGTAGGCGGAGAGGTCGGCAATCGCGAGCCCTTCGATCCGCCTCCCGCCGAGCCACTGGAGAAATCGCCGCATGTCCCGGTCGTAGGCCAGGACCGTATTCTCGGCCAAATGGCACTCGCTACGAAGGTAGCGTATGAACGCCTCGCGCCAGCGAGCGGCATTCTCGGCAGCGGCCACTCGGCGTGGCTTTATTTCTTTGCGGTTAGGGGCCATCGGGAGGTGGGAGCTGGATACTTGATGCCGATCGTGGGATCACCGAATGGTGACCCCTGCGACGCGGGTTTATCCGCGGCGGAGCTCGGGGGCTGGCGGGCGCTCGAATGCTAAGAGCATTATCGACCGGCTTGGGTTTCCGAAGATGCAGGACCTCTGGCCAGCGACCGGCTCGGTTGAGTATGCTGGCGACGCCCGTCGTCCTGTAGGGATTGGGCAAACCTGCGCGATCGCCAACCATGCAACGAGTCGTCATCGACGAGCCGTATCAGTTCGTGCCGCCGGCCTATTCGGACTGGTGGCCTTATTTCATTCGACTTTATTTGCCGCACTATCTTCGGAGCGCCTACGGCGTCTACTCAGTCGATTCGCGGCATGTCGAGCGGCTGCGGGCATCGGTGGCGGCTGGCAACAGCATCATGCTTGCGCCAAATCATTGTCGATTGGCCGACCCCATGGTGCTGGGCAAGATGGCGCTCGAGGCCGACTGCTATTTGTTCGCGATGGCGAGCTGGCATTTGTTCAAGCAGAGTATGTTTCAGAGTTTCATGATTCGGCGGATGGGAGCGTTTAGCATTTATCGCGAGGGAAACGATCGACAAGCGATCGACACAGCGATTGATATTCTCGTCTCCAAGCAGCGGCCGCTCATCATGTTTGCCGAGGGGGCGATGACGCGGCATAACGATCTGGTACGCGAAATGATGGATGGGCCGTCGTTCATCGCGCGGCAGGCCGCCAAGCGGCTTAAGAAGCAAAATCGGCCTGGCCAAGTCGTGATCCACCCGGTCGCGATTCGATATGCGTTCGATGGCGACCTCGATAAGTCGGTAACGCCGACACTCGAGCATCTGGAGACGCAATTGTCGTGGCAGCCGCAGAGCCACTTGTCGCTCGTGGGACGGATCGCCAAAATTGGTGAGGCGTTTTTGGCGCTGAAGGAAGTCGAATTCCTCGGCGCGACGCAGCAAGGGAATCCCTATCAAAGAGCACAACACCTGATCGACTCGGTGCTGGCGCGGCTGGAAACCGATTGGCAAATTAAGGACGCAACGGGGGGCGTGATTGCCCGGGTGAAACGTATCCGCACGGCGATTTTGACGGAGATGATGGCGACTCAGCTCTCGATCGAGGAGCGAGACCGGCGGTGGCGCGACTTGGCGGCCAGTTACTATGTGCAACAGATTTCCAATTACCCGCGCGACTATATTCTTCGCGAAAAGAATCTACCGGAACGCGTGATTGAGACAGTTGAACGGCTGGAAGAAGACTTCGTCGACGAAGCCCGCAAGTATGAGCCGTTTCATGCGGTGGTCGAAGTTGGCGAGGCGATCCCGGTGGGCACGCAGCGCGATCGCGAGGCGACGGGCGACCCGATAATGGATGAGGTGCGGCGGCAATTGCAGTCGATGATCAGCGCGCTGGCGGCGGAACGGACGCCGGTATGAATAAGAGGGTCAGGGGTCAGGGCTGCTTGTCTCCTTGTCTTTGGTGTGCGATGCTGAAAAGTACTGGGTCGTATCTATTCCGTTGCGTCCATATCTTTAGGATCAAACGATGGCCGTTCGAGTTGTTCCGTTGAGTGAGCTTGCCGAAGGACAAGAGGCCGATTTCTTTGCATTGCTGGCCGACAAGCAGGAGCTCACGACGCGGGACGGCAAGCCGTATTTCCGCGTTTCGTTCCGGGATGCGAAGCGGGAGGTCGGCTTTCCGATTTGGGCCGATTCGGCTCATACCGCCGCCTGCCGTAATGAATGGATGGTGGGCGAGTTTTACAAACTGCGTGCCAAATTGGCGGGCACGAATTTTGGGCCGCAGCTCGATATCCGCAAAATTCGGCCTGTAGAAGAGGGCGATCATGCCGAGGGCTTCGATCCGCAAATGTGCCTGCGCACGTCGCGCTTCGATCCGGAGAAGATGTTTGCCGAGCTGGTGGCGACCGCCAAAGAGCGAATCGAAAATGAGCCGCTCCGGCAATTGGTGGTCGATCTCTTGGAAGAGCATCGCGAACGGCTGCTCGTGCTGCCGGCGGCGACGCGGAATCATCATGCTTGGGTAAGCGGATTTCTGGAGCACGTGCTAAACGTGGCCCGCACGTGCTGTTACTTGGCCGACAAGTATGCTGAGCTATATTCCGATCTGCGGCCGCCAATCGACAAGGATCTGGTGGTGGCGGGAGGAATTCTGCACGATATTGGCAAGCTCCGCGAATTGTCGCTTGGACCGGCAGGCGCCGAATACACGGCCGCCGGCTCGCTGATCGGCCATGTCCTGCAGGGGCGTGACATGGTTCGGGAAGCGGCCGACGGCCATTCTATTGATCCCGAAACGCTGCTGCGGCTGGAGCACCTGATTGTGGCCCATCAGCGATTGCCCGAATGGGGCGCGCCAAAACCGCCGATGACGCCCGAGGCGCTGATCGTGCACTACGCGGACGATTTGGACGCGAAGCTGCAGATGATGGTGGCCACGATCGAGGAGGACGCGACGGCGGGGCCGGTCACTTCGAAGCGGAATGTGCTGGGCCACCAGATTTATCGCGGCGGTATTTAGGCCAACTTCTTAATCGCCTGGATCACGCGGGCGTGGCCAGCAGCGTCGCGAATGGTCTTTCCCAGATCGAGCGCCGGCTGGTCGCGGATGAGTTGTTCGACCGCTGTGGCAATCATCGGGCTGATTTCGATGCCCAGCAGGCCGCCGGGGTGGAGGCGCGTCGCCGATTGTTCGATGAGCGGGGCGATCACGTCGGTGCCGTACTCCCCGGCTGCGAGCGCCAAATGCGGCTCGTGATCCTTCACGCCAGGCGGCAGCTCGGTCATTTCGGCGGTCGAGACGTAAGGCGGATTGCTGAGGATGCAGTCAAACTGCGAGTGGGCTGGGAGCGCGGCGAATAAATTGCTTTCGACGAATTCGATACGGTTGACGACGCCATGCTTTTCGGCGTTTCTTTTGGCCACGGCTAGGGACGCCGAGCTAATGTCAATCGCGGTGACGCGAGCCGAAGGCAAGTATTTCGCGGCACACACCGCCAATATGCCGCTGCCGGTGCCGACGTCGGCGATGCTGGGGGCTGGGGGCTGGGGACCGGCGACTGATGGCTCGTGGTCGGAAGGCGCGGATGCCGTACTCGAATCGCCTCGTCCGAGGCCCGGGCCCCAAGGCCCACGCGTTTTCGCGTGGTCGAGCAGGGCGACGACTAGCAGCTCTGTTTCCGGTCGGGGAATCAACACTTCGCGGGTGACCTCAAACTCGAGCGAATAGAACTCCTTGTGACCAACGAGATAGGCAACCGGAGTTCCTTCCGCTCGATGGCGGACCATATCGCGAAACTTGTTGCGCACCGTTTCGGTCGCTTCTTCGCCATAGGCCGCGTAGAGATCGATCCGCTTGCAGCCGCGGGCCGCAGCGAGCAAGACCTCGGCGTCAAGCCGGGGATTTTCGGCCCCATGACGCCCCAAGTATTCGATCGTCCACTGGAGCAGCCGGCCGATCGTCCAGTGGTCGTCGGATTGCGTCATCGGACCTTTCTTGCTCAATCCAGCCCGCCCATTTGGTCGCGGAGCTGTTGGCGGTCGTAGTCGATTAGCGCGTCGGTGACGGGCTGCAAATTGCCGGCCATCACTTGATCTAGATTATACAGTGTCAGACCGATGCGGTGGTCGGTGAGGCGATTTTGCGGGAAGTTGTAGGTGCGAATCCGCTCACTGCGATCGCCGGAGCCAACGAGGCTCTTGCGCTCGGCCGACCGCTTGGCGTCCTCCTTTTGCTTGTAGAAGGCGTAAATGCGAGCGGCCAACTCGCGGAGGGCCTTGCTCTTGTTCTTGAGCTGGCTTTTCTCGTCCTGGCACTGGACGACGATGCCGGTTTCGTGGTGCGTAAGGCGGACGGCGGAGGCCGTCTTGTTGACATGTTGTCCGCCAGGGCCACTGGCACAAAACGTGTCGAGGCGATAGTCGTCGTTCTTGAGGTTGACTTCGACCTCTTCGGGCTCGGCAAGGACCGCGACCGTGGCGGCGGACGTGTGGATGCGGCCCTGCGTTTCAGTATCGGGGACGCGCTGTACGCGGTGGCCGCCGCTTTCGTACTGCAATTCGCGGTAGCAACCGTCGCCTTCGATCGACAGGACCATCTCCTTGAAGCCACCTAGCTCGGTCGCATGATGGTTCATGATCTCGGTTTTCCAACCTTTGGCTGCCGCGTGATAGCGATACATTTCGAACAGATCGCGAGCGAAGAGGGCCGCCTCGTCGCCGCCGGTGCCGGCGCGAATCTCCATGATCACGCGCGAGCGATTGGCGTCCTCGCCGCCAACGGTGAGATCCAGTAGCTCACCCCAGAGCTGCTCGCGCTCCTCGCGGAGGCCAGGCATTTCCATTTCTGCAAGCTCGCGCATCTCGGCATCGTTGCCGCTGATCATTGTCTGGGCATCGTCGATTTGGCCGCTGATCTGCTTGAAGCGGCGGTATTTCTTGGCCAGTTTGCCGAGCGACCCGTGTTCGCGGGCGACGGCCGTGATCCGCGCAGGGTTGGAGAGGACTTCGGGACTGATGAGGTCGTTCTCGAGCTCTTCGAAGCGGTTCAGTTTTTGTTCGAGGAGATCGCGCATAGCGGAACTGTCACATCTGAATGGCTAAGGAACTCAGTACTGGGTACGCCGCTTCGGCGGGCGGACATCACCGGCAGATTCTACCCGGCGACAAACGAAGCGGCTACGTCGCGCGTCCGGAGCTTAGCAGATACAATGCCGAGCAATCACAGCACCGACATAGGGCAGAAATGCGAAGCACGCAAAACACGAGCCACGAACATTCGGCCCGCTAGGTCTTCGGCGCCGCGGCGGCCGGTGCCTTCTTCTTGCCGCGCCCGAGACTGGCATAGCCGGCGGCGGCGAACTTGTTCTTGAACTTCTCGATCCGGCCGGCCGTGTCGATGAATTTCAGCTTGCCCGTGAAGAACGGGTGACAGACGTTGCAGATATCGACCTTGAGCTC
>DASYDU010000144.1:0-10415 GCA_036499445.1 Lacipirellulaceae bacterium | reverse complement strand
GGCGATACCCGCAGCATCAAATCGCTGAGCAAGATCAACGCGCCGCAGGGGACAAGCGAGCCCAGCGCGGCAAACCAAAACTTGCTCCACAGAATCGTGTCCCGGCGCATCGGGAGCAGCCCGAGGATCCAAAAACAATGGCCTTCGAGACTGATCATTGGATATATGAAGCGCGTCGTGAAGGTCGACAAGATCAGCCCTACCACGGCGAGATTCAAAAAGCTAACCATGTTGATCCAGGTGACGTAACTGATATCGCGATTTGGATTGTTGAAGCGATCGACGTTGAGAAAATACAGGCCGAGCAAGCCGAAGAAAATCAAAAACTGCGACCACTGCACGGGATCGCGGCGCAAGAGCTTCCAGTCTTTGATCAAAAGCAGCCGCAATTGTTGCGGAAAGTAGGCGAGCAAAGCGGAGGCAGCTCGGTCGAGGATCGACGTCCGTGCATAGCGGCGGCGGGTCTGTCGGCAGGAAAATCCGGTGAAGCTCTCGCGAAACCAGCGTTTGGCGACCCACACGGTCAGCAAATGACAGAGCATCGCGTTGGAGATCAACAACGCGAGATACAGACAGCTTTGCATGGCAGGCAAATGAAACACGTCGTCGGCCGACTCAACGGTGGTCCGCGGACGGGCCGCTTCCAGCAAACCTCCGGCCAACCAAGAGCTTGGCAGCCACTCTTGCTGTGTGAAGCGAAAGCGATGCACAGTTTCTTCAAACCACGCGCTGCCGAACAACAGCGTTTGCGGGCCACTGATCGTCAACCAAATCGAGCGGGCGGCAACTGCCAAGGCCGCCAGCGCGGCGACGGTTACAATGACGGTCCGCAGCCGAGGCAATTTGTGAATAATCAGCAGGCAGCAAAGCGCCCCGATGCCGCTGGGAATGTAGACGAAGGCGATGATCAGCGGCAACAGCAGGCAATAGTAAAACCACGGCGCGCCGACCACAATGCCGTAGGCAATCATCATCGGGCTGGCCAACAGAAAAAACCCCCAACTGCTAAAGAACACTGCTTCTTGAAATTTGAACAACACCAGCCGCTCCGCGCGCACGGGCAGAGTCAGCAGAAAATGGATCTCCGGAGAATTGAATAGCCCGGAGTAGAGAATGATCCCGGAGGAAAAAACGAGCATCACGTTCAGCGAAGCAAAGAACAGGTGAAACACAAATTTGACGGTTTGGGCGTGATAGCTTGCTCCGGCCGGCCCCACGTGTTCCACGAGAAAATTGAAACCGGCATAGAACAAAGCAAAGAGACCCGCCCAGAAAAACAAACTGAGCCCAATAATGAGCGCCGTCCGCAGCCGCCCCGCCGTCATCAGTTGTCGCAGCCGCCGCCTAGCGATGTGATAACGTAATTGCCAGAACAGCTGAGCCTCGTGGTCTTCGGAGGGTAGCACCGTGAGCGCGCCGTCAGCATACGCGGTTCGAGGCTGTCCCGTGGTAATCGTTTCGCTGCTCATCGCGTTTTGGACCGGTCGCTCAGGAAGACTGCGGCGTGGAAATTGTTTCGGCTGGCGCGTCCTCGGTCATCGCCAAGTACATCGACTCGAGCGATTGGCATTTCTCGCCGAATCGACTCTGCAGCTCGGCGAGCGTGCCGTCGAAAAGCAGCCGGCCATGGCTCATGATCCCGATCTTGTCGGAGATTTCTTCTGCCGCCGCGAGCGTATGGGTGGACATCAAGACACACATTCCCGCCGAGACCTCGGCGCGGAGCAAATCCTTGGCCAGCCGAATGCTGTGTGGATCGAGCCCGATCATCGGCTCATCGAGTACCAGCACACGCGGCGAATGAAGTAGGGCCGCGGCGAAGACCGTCCGCTGCTTCATACCGTGCGAATAGCTCTCGGTAAGCTCGTCGACAAATTCGGCCAGCTCGAAGCGCTCTGTCTCGCGGCCAATGGCGTGACTGGTGCGAACCGCGTCGAGCCCCTGCATCTGGGCCACGAATTGCAGAAACTCTCGGCCGGATAGTTTGTCGTAGAGATACGGCTCATCGGGCACGTATCCGGTCAGCGCTGCGGCGAGTCGAGTATCCGTCGCCACATTGTGCCCAGCAACGCGAACGGCGCCCCGCCCAGGCCGCAACAGCCCCACGAGAAGTTTGAGCGTGGTAGTTTTGCCGGCGCCATTGTGGCCGAGCAGTGAGTAGAGTTCGCCAGCTCCGATCCGCAAGTCCAGCTTGTCAACAGCCACCTTATCGCCGTACGACCGGGAAACCTGTTCAAATTCGATCATCAGGGCGATGTGCGCGGGGCGACCATGGTGGCCACAGTTTCAAGGTCTAACATTTCGCGAGCTTTCGCCACCATCGCCGGGCTGTCACGACGCTCGAATCGCAGCTTCGTATTCATCAAATAGACATCGTGTCGGACCACGACGCCTTCCTCTGTTACCCACGCGCTGGCGCGCAATGTCTGTTCCGAGGCCACTCCGGCCGCCGTCATCGTGCGATAGTCGATTCGCCGCGTGCGGGTCGATTCCCCATCGTACTGGATTGACTCTTCGGAGACGACCTCAGCTTGCAAAAGCTCGAGAGAATCGCCCGGCGGCCGGAACGGGCTGAACATTTCCGTCTGCCACTTTCGGCCCACGTAGACTTGCAGCAGTTTTGAGTCCGGGATCAATTCGCCGTCGAGCAGCGACGAGCGGGGCACCGGAAAGCGAACCTCGCGCGAAACGCCGCCCGTGAAGAACGTCAACTTGAGGTCTGGACCTTGCACACTCCCATAGACTTTGACAACCAGCGGCAAGTCGTTCAGCTGAACTTTGGTTTCGAAAAAGTTCAGGTTCCCGAGCGAGTCCAGCGCCAGCCGGGTCCGCGAGTCGAGTCGAATCCGGCCTAAACCGTCGACGACGCCGCTCATCCACTGCGGGGCCATCTCGCGGAGCGGAATGTCTTTGAGCAACACCCGGCTCAGCACCTCAGTCGTCGACTGCGCGCCCGGGACTGCTTGGCGAACCGCGTAGCCGACCGATTGGCCGTTGCACTCGATTTCCCAACAAACCGGCTCGGATTGCTGCAAGGCGCCTTGCTTGGGCGGCTCACCTGAAAGGAACGGCGGCAGGATCTTGGCCACTACGAGCCACGACATGGTCGTCGCCCACAGGAGCAACACGACAGCGACAAAAATTCTGTTTCCCATGCTACGCATCCCTCACAGTTGGGATGTTACGCCTGACGGACTAAACCGACGCCACACCTCCGTGGATCGCTGCCCGCCCAGGAAAACCCGCCCGCCAATTCTGTCGATCCATCGCCGCCCTAATCGCTCCCATTCGATCGAGTGCAACTCGAGCAACGAATCGCGCTTCTCCGCCCCAGGCTGATTGTGCTTGCCGGGATGCCCACGTCAAAACATACGCCTCGTTTTTCACCGAGACGAATTTAGTTTACACAGACCGAGAGGGTTTGGCCACAAAGCTGGCATGTTTTTGCCATCTGGGCGGCCAACGAGCAACTATTGGGGCTATTTCGCTCGCCAGACTGACCTATTGCCCAATCTTCACCGATTTCTAATCATTGGTTCAGTAGGTGTTAGCTAGTCCATCGGCCGAACAACTCATAACTGGCGGCGATTTCCGACGGAAGAAGCGCTCATTGCCGGCCGCCGCGTATGCAATAATTGTCGGTCGGCGGGTGGCGCCAGCAAGATCTCGCCTGGCAATGCTTTCGCAGACTCTGGCAAATGTATGTACCTGTCTCTAGAGCGACTGCGTCCAATTTGGCGGCCGCCATTTCATGACAGCATCGAACGGACTTTTTCGCGGCATTGATTCGCTCTTCGTAGCGGCTCGTGGCCGCATTGCTCAAGCAGCCCCACTGGTGCCAAAAATCGCGGCGCTCGAAGAGCGGGTGATCCAGCAAAGCGATTACGACCTGAAGAAGACGAGCCTCTCGCTGCGCTATCGGGCTCGCAGCGGTGAGCCACTCGACCAATTGCTTGTCGAAGCATTTGCGCTGGTTCGAGAGGCCGGCAGACGCAAACTGGGCATGCGGCATTTCGACGTGCAACTGCTGGGCGGCGCGGCCATGCACTTCAGGTCGATCGTCGAAATGCAAACGGGCGAAGGCAAAACGCTCACCGCCACGCTGCCGCTCTATCTGGCTGCGCTCGAAGGCAAGGGCGCCCACCTCGCCACGGTGAATGATTACCTCGCTCGCCGCGACGCCGACTGGATGCGGCCGCTTTATGAAGCTTTGGGCATGAAGGTCGGCTGCATCCAGAGCGAAATGCAACAGTCCGAGCGTGCCCAACAATATGGCTGCGACATCACTTACGGCACAGCCAACGAGATGGGCTTCGATTTTCTCCGCGATCGGCTCCTCAAGCGGCGGATCAGCGAAGGACAGCGTGACTTATTCGGCGCTATGCTCGGCAGCGCCGGCTCCAGTCATGAAACGCCGGTACAAGGTGAATTGCACTTCATGCTCGTCGACGAGGCAGACAGTATCCTGATCGACGAAGCGCGAACGCCGCTAATCATCAGCGCGCTCCCCGGCGAAGACGAGGAGGCCGAGGCCGAAGCCTATCGCTGGGCCGCGCAAGTTGCTCCCGAATTCGAGGAAGACGAGCACTACGAGTACGACCATAAGGAGAAGACAGTTGAGTTGACTTTGGACGGTCGGCGACGCGTTCGCGAGAACCGCAAGCCCGAGGCGATGGACCGCATGCCTCTCGCGACGATCTATGAGCACGTCGAGCGGGCAGTCAAGGTGGCACGCGAGATGTTTCTCGATCAGCAATATGTCGTCCGCGATGGGGAGATCGTAATCGTTGACGAGTTTACGGGTCGGCTCGGTGAAGGACGTAAGTGGCGGTCCGGCATCCATCAGGCGGTTGAGGCCAAGCAAGGGGTCAAGGTCACCTTTGCCACGTCGCAGGCTGCGCGCATCACTGTGCAGGACTTCTTTCTGCGTTATGAGCGATTGGCAGGCATGACCGGCACGGCAAGCACCAGCGCTCGCGAACTGCGCAAGATCTATAAAGTCAGCGTGGTCGCGGTGCCCACCAACCGGCCGCCGATCCGCGAGAAACTGCCGACGTTGGTCTTCGGCACAGGCGACGACAAGTGGCACGCGCTGATCGATGATCTTCTAGAAAAGCACGAATTGGGGCGGCCCGTGCTCATCGGCACCCGAACGATCGACAAGAGCGAGCAGCTATCGGCTCTGCTGCGCGAGCGGGGGATCGAACACTCGGTGCTAAATGCTCGACAGATCGAGAAGGAAGCCGAAATCGTCTCCGCGGCCGGTCAGCCGGGCAAAGTCACAGTAGCCACGAACATGGCTGGCCGCGGGACTGACATCCGGCTTGGCGAGGGTGTCGCCGAGATGGGCGGCTTACACGTCATTTGCACCGAATTGCACGAGGCGCCGCGGATCGACCGCCAGCTGATCGGCCGCTGCGGCCGCCAAGGCGACCCGGGCACGTACCGGCAATTTTTGGCGCTCGACGATGAGATCCTGCTGACCGGTTTCGGACCGAAGAAAGCCGACGCATATAAAGAGCGCGGTCAGCAACTGGCCCGCAACGGGCCAATCTCCGGTTTCGAAGCCCTCTTTTATAAATCGCAGCGAAAGGTCGAGCGGAACCATTTCCACGATCGCAAGGTGATGCTCTACCACGAGAAGGAACGGCAGAAGGTGCAACGGCAAATGGGGCAGGATCCGTATCTCGATACGCCGGGGGCGTAGCACTAGCGCGCGATTTGCACCACGACGCCTTTGAACGCAGGCGTCTTGCTGAGCGGGTCGACTGCGCGGCTGATGAGGATGTTGGCCTCGGGGTAGTACATGGCCGCGTTGCCCGGTTTGATGGAGTCGAAGGCGGTCGCGCGGATGCCGGGCATCGCGCCAGCAGGGCCGCGGACGGTGACGCGGTCGCCATCAGCGAGGTCAAATCGCGCCAGGTCGTCCGGGTGCATCAGAATCACATCGCGGCGGTCGATGCCGCGATAGGTGTCCTCATCCTCGTAAACCACCGTGTTGAACTGGCCCTCGCTGCGGAACGTCATCAGCCGCAGTTCGCTGTTGCCGGTGCCAGCAAGTTCGGGCAAATCGTGGGCGTGGAGTCGCGCGCGACCGTCTGGTGTATTGAACTTCGGCTCGTGAAAGGTCCGGCCGGTGATCTGAAACTCCTGCTTCGTGCGATCGATGTCGGCAAGCTTTTCGAAGCCGGGCACGATGTTGGCGATGGCCTGGCGGATCTGCGTGGTGTTTCGCATCGCTTGCCAATCGATGGCGTTTAACCCCGAGTTGCCGCCCGAAGGAATGCTCACGGCGGCCGCGATGGATGCGATCACGTCGACTTCGCTGCGCGGGCCTTCGAGCCGTCGTGGACCGCCGTCACTCATACGAATGTAATTAAACATCGACTCCTGCGTCGTCGGTTCCGGTTCCTCGTCGCGCGCCAGCACCGGCAGGATGATCGTTTCGCTCGCCAGAGCGCGGGCGTGGCCCGTGTTGAGGGTCGTGCTCAAATAAACTAGCAGATCGAGTTTGGCGAGCGCGGCAGCTGAGAACGTCGCATCCGGATTCGAGCCGAACAAATTGCCCCCCAGACAAAGCCCGACTTTTAATTCGCCATTGGCGGCCCCTTCCATGCAAGCCATCGTGTCGCGGCCGGGCGTCGTGGGAAGCGTTACGCCGAAGTGGCTTTGCAGCCGGTCGAAGACTGCTTCTTTGAGCTTGGGGGCAACGCCGACCGAGCCGATACCCTGCACGTTCGAGTGCCCGCGGATCGGTAGAAGTCCGCAGCCTCTTCGACCAACCATGCCACGCATCAGCGTCAAGTTGGCAATCGCCTGAACATTGAGCACGCCATGCGCATGATGCGTAATGCCCATCGTCCAACTGAAGACAACCTTCTTGGCGGATGCGTAGCGTCGAGCGATCTCGTCGATCTGGTCATGAGTTACACCGCTCTTTCGGAGAATTTCTTCCCATGACGTCACCTGCAATCGCGCTTCGAGCTCCGGCCAACCTTGGCAGTGCCGGTTGAGATATAACTCGTCGTGGTGGTTCATTTCGAGGAGTCGTTTGGCGATGCCCGTGAGCAGGGCCAGGTCGCCGCCGATATGTGGCTGGATGTAGAGGCTCGCGATCTCGGTGCCAAAGAGCAGACTTCGCACATCGCTCGGCACACTGAATCGTACCAGTCCGGTCTCCACCACTGGATTGATGACGATCACTTCTCCGCCGCGGCGACGAACTTGCATGAGCGTGCGCATCAGTCGAGGATGATTGCTGGCCGGGTTGCCGCCGATCACGAACACAAGGTCGGCATGGTCCAAGTCTTCCAGCTCGATGGTCGCAGTGCCGCTTCCCGTCACGCTGCTTAGCCCCACGCCGCTCGCCTGATGGCAATAGAAACTGCAGTTGTTGACGTTGTTGGTGCCGTACAGTCGGGCAAAAAGCTGTAGCAAGAAACCGGCCTCGTTGCTGCTGCGACCACTGAAGTACCAAAATGTTTCATCGGGAAGAGTCGTGCAGAGTTTGGCCGCTATGGCCTTCAGTGCCTCGTCCCAGGTAATTGGCTCGTAGCGGCCCGATTCGCGGGAGTAGCGAACCGGCTCGACTAGCCGGCCGCACGCTTCCAGCTCGCGCGGCGAAAACTGCTGAAGCTCACGGGGCGAGTAGCGTTGCCAGAAGTCGCTCCGGATCGCGCCCTGCATGTCGGCCACCATCGCCTGCAAGCTCTTCTTGCAGACTTCGGGAAAGTGGCCCAATTCGTTGACCATGCCCCCGCGCTGGCCGCCCATGCCAAGGGCGCAGGTCTTGCAGGCGTTCTTCGAGCGCATCGCCCGCCACAGCTTGAGGACGCCGCCGGCCTCGCGGGCCTTTCGCCAGGTGTACCAAACCGCCGGCCAACCGCCGCCTGATTTAGCTTTCTTCATAGTCCATTTCGCGAGGCAAAAGACGTTGAGCGCCGCGGCAAACGTATGTCGCGGCGCCACCGCCGGCAATTCACTCGACTGTTCGCGGCAATTCAACTTAGTTAGGTTAGGGACTAGCATACCGCATGGGCTCGCTCGTGGGGATTACAATTGTGCGCCCTGCGATTCCGTTATCGCGCCGGTCCCGATCGCCCGGTCCCTGAACTGTTCGCCATGTCCGATTCATTGGAAATTAAACCGGTTCAGGCACCGATTCGCGCCTGCATCCGGCCGCCGGGGTCTAAGAGCATTACCAATCGGGCGCTCGTCTGTGCGGCGCTGGCCGATGGCAAATCGACGCTCAGTGGCGCGCTCGATAGCGAAGACACGCAGGTGATGATCGACGCGTTGCGCGGACTCGGTATCGAAGTCGAATCTTCGGACAACGGCCGGACATTGACAGTGCGCGGCGGGGGCGGCAGGATTCCGGTCGCCGACGCGGGTGTCTACTGCGCCAACAGTGGCACAACCGTCCGGTTTCTAACGGCACTGACGACGCTAGGTCACGGTACGTACGGGCTGGATGGCATCGAACGAATGCGCGAACGACCGATTGCCGATTTGATCGACGCACTGAATCAGTTGGGGGCGAAAGTAATGAGCGTAGCGGGCAACGGTTGCCCGCCAGTGGTGGTTAAAGCAAATGGCTTGCCCGGAGGAATCGCGAATGTCCGCGGTAACATTTCCAGTCAATTTCTCAGCGGCTTGCTGATGGCCGCGCCTTACGCGAGATCGGCTGTTGAGCTGCGCATTGATGATCCATTGGTTTCGCAACCGTACGTGCTAATGACGCTTGCCGTGATGCGGGCATTTGGCGTCGAAGTTATCGTAAACACCGCGCGGGCGCGATACACCATAGCGTCACCGACAAAGTACCAGGCTTGCTCGTACACCATCGAACCAGACGCTTCGGCCGCCAGCTATTTCTGGGCCGCCGCGGCAATCACCGGCGGCGAAGTCACCGTCGAAGGTCTCTCGAGAGAAAGCCTTCAGGGTGACGTGGCCTTCGTCGATTGCCTAGAACAAATGGGCTGCGAGGTAGGATGGACTGCTGACTCGATCACCGTCGTCGGCCGACCGCTCAGCGGTATCGACGTCGACATGAGCGCGATCAGCGACACCGTGCAAACGCTTTCCGTTGTTGCGCTCTTCGCCGCGGGTTCGACGACCGTTCGCAACGTCGGCCACATTCGCCACAAAGAAACAGATCGCATCGCGGCGCTGGCCGCGGAGTTGCGCAAACTGGGCGCGGAGGTGGCGGAGCATGCGGATGGGCTCACGATCACTCCGAAAAAGCCGCAGCCCGCCACGATCGAGACCTACAACGATCATCGGATGGCGATGAGTTTCGCGCTGGCCGGGCTCCGCATTTCCGGCGTAAGAATCAATCATCCACAATGCGTATCCAAAACGTATCCTGGGTTCTTTGACGACCTGGCGCGCGTGACTGGCATGCGATAGCCGCTCGGCAGCAATGGCGAAAGCCGCTCGCGCTGAGCGAGCAAAGATTGGCAGACGACCGGCAGAATTCCGCCTTAGCGCGGCCGAATAGGAACGACGTCCGTCATCGGTGCGGCGCCGCTGGCCCCCGCCGTCTGCAGCAATTGATCAGCCCGTTCCAATAACGACAATCCGGAACTTTGCGGATAGGCAGCCGAGCCGGGCTCACAGGCCTCAAACTTCGCGCTGCAATGCTGACAGACAACTTGTTTGCCCAAATACTCGATGCGAACCTGCAGGTTTCGACCGCAAGTCGGGCATTCCTGAACGAAGTAGGTGCTGCGGGGCATAACGGCATCTCCTGCTACCGGCGGGATCACCTGAAATTCTCCGTACGATGGCGTTTTAATATACACAAGTGCGTCCAGAGAATCAATAATCTCTTTCGCGGCGGCGGTCGAAGCTAAATTCAGGCCGCTCCTGCCACCCCCACCGGCAACTGGAAATGCAGCAAACCGAGCCGGTTAAATAGTTTACTGAACTAGATGGCGCTTCGTAACAAGTGTCAAACCAATCCAGGCCAAATTTGGGATGCATTCGACTCGCTTATTAATGTTAGACCGATTTCTGGCGCAAATGGTTCGCCCTCCACGGAACCCGACCGATGCTCGCAGCCAATTGAGGCGATGTTTGGCCGCAGTCGTCGCCGCCTTGCTCGTTGTGTCCAGAGCGACGGCGGCCGACCCGCCGCGGCGGCCGGAGTTTGCCAGGGTGTCGCAAGCGGTCACGGATTATTTTCAATCGCAGCCCGATCAACAACCGCGCGATTTGCTGAGCCAACGGCAAGTTCGCGCGGCGCTCGCGCAAGTGGCCGCGGCCGGATGGCAGGTCCCGGGTCAGGACAAGCTTGTGGCTCGCGCGCTGGCCGACAATTCATTTGTCGTCCGCGAGCTCTCGACGCCCGAGGGACGCAAGTTCATGCGCAAGCTCGCGCAGCATCCCGGCACCTATAGCCGATTGGATCGCCT
>DASYDU010000143.1:0-27903 GCA_036499445.1 Lacipirellulaceae bacterium | reverse complement strand
TGTTTGGCTCACGCGCGGCGACACAGGAGGCCTCTACAACGCGGTGCTCGAATCGTCCTACGACAAAGTGGCCAGGACCGCTCCGGCCGACACCGAGTGGGCCACCGATCTCAATAACCCCGGGCAGACGATCGCTGCGGCAAATTGGCCGGCTCTCTCGTTCACCAGCTGGTCGGCGGCCTATGGCGGCCACGTCGGTTTAACCATCGTCGGTCTGGACGCAGTGGCCTACCTAATCACCGACAACGTGTACCTCGACGTGCGAGTCACGGACTGGAACGGCGGCGAGTCGGGTGACGGATTTACGTATCTGCGGGCCGCCGCCCCAGCTGCCAGCGGAGACTACAACCACGACGGAATCGTGGACTCGGCCGATTACACGCTTTGGCGCGATACGTTTGGCCAGACAGTCCCGCTCGGCACCGGCGCCGACGGCAATCTGAGCGGCACAATCGATGCCGGCGACTACGCTTCGTGGAAAAGTCGCTTCGGCCTTGCGGACAGTGGTGCCGCTAGCACGGCTGCCGTTCCGGAAGCGGAAAGTCGAGCGTTGGCAATCATCGGCATCGTCTCGGCACTAATACTTGGCGTGCGGCGAATTGAAACGCCTGCGCTTAACGTGAGAAAAATAGTTGCCACGAATTGGAGGAGTTGCGTATAGTAATTGTGTTCTCAGGTTTCGCCGAGCGATATCTTCTTGGCCAGTGAAGTGCTCGGCGACCCACGTGTACGTAGTGGATTGGCGGACGCGGCTGCGGCCAGCGCGACGCCCTTCAAACCAGGGCCATTTTTCAGGGGCTGTATCACAGGGGCTTTGTCATGCGCAGAAGAGGACGAAAGAATGTCTCCCTTGAATTCCCTGATGGCCCGTGCGAATGGCGCGTTCCTGGTCTTGTTCACGGCTGCCCAACTGCCGGCCGCCGTCGTCTGGAATGAATCCGCCAGCGGCGACTTGTCGAATGATCGGCTGAATCCGACTTCCATCAATCTCTCGGCCGGCGTCAATTCAATCGTTGGCCAGATGGGCCACTTCGACGGTACGAACCTCGACATCGACTACGTCACAGTCAACATTCCCGCGAACGAGCGGCTGAGCGGCGTGATTCTTAGCAACTATGTCAGCGACGACGACGTCTCGTTCATCGGCATGGAAAACGGAACCCAAATCACCGTGCCCACAACCGCCTTCACTGCCGACGGACTTCAAGGCTTTTCGCACATTGGATCGAGCCTTCTAGGTTCCGATTTGTTCCCGAATATGTCACAAGCTTTCTCTGGCTCCTCCGGTTTCAGTGTGCCGCTTCCCAGCGGGCCGTACTCCTTTTGGCTTCAGCAGCGCGACGGCTTTGACACCGATTACCAATTCGACTTCGTCGTCACCCCACCGCCCACTGGCGACTACAACGGCAACCACACCGTCGATGCCGCCGACTACACCGTCTGGCGTGATACCCTAAGCCAAACTATTCCCGCCGGCAGCGGCGCGGACGGCAACGACAGCGGCGCCGTCGACGCCGCCGATTACTCGGTCTGGATGAGCCAATTTGGCAAGGCCTTTCCTGGAACCGGCAGCGGGGCGGCTCAGTCTTCGGCCGTGCCCGAACCGACCGCGCTGTCGCTGGCACTGATCGGATCGGCGGTCATTGGATCGCTTTGCGCGGTAAGGTCTTGCGGTCGATGCGACACGTTTTGTCCGCGTGAATGATGAACAATTTCTTGACACGCATACGGGCCCCGTTTATCATTGGGCGAGCAAACACGGCGGCCGTCCGCCTCTCTATTTTTCGCACGATCTCAGCGCCTCATGAACTAATGGCTCGCGTTCGTCGGCCGGCTTTTCGCTAGCCGCCGTCGCGAGCATCTACGACACGTCCGCGGGAATCTCGCCTCATCGGTAAGGCGTCCTGCCGCTTAGACGGTCGCCACGTTCCTCGCCAACCGCCTAGAGGCAGCCTCGGCTCTCATCGCGTTCAGCGGTGCGATTAGAAACCGTGGCAGGATTTGCGCGACGTCCAACCACCTACCAGATGCACACCATGATTAATTCTGTCTTCCAAACCACTTTGGCGGCACACCGCCTGGCGGCCATTCGCATTCTGTTGGCGCTATCGGCCAGCGTTGCCGCTTTGCCGGTCCACGCCACCAACCAAACGCCCGACGTCTCACCTGTGCAGTTGGGCGGGCCATCGCCATTTAAGGTCTCAGTCCAGCCGTACGACTTCGGTGCAGCTGAGCTGCCAACGCTTCACTCCTTCGCGGCGGGAAAGTACGACGGCAAGTGGATCCTGATAGCGGGTCGCACCAACGGACTTCACGGGTTCGGCCCGCTTAATTCCAATAACTTTGCGCCCGAATCTCAGAACCGAGAGGTCTGGGTCGTCGACCCAGTGACTCGGCAATCTTGGAGTCGCTCGCTGGACGACGCGGCGGCCGGGCTCACCAACGCAGAAGTCAACTCACTGACACCTGCGAACACCGAGTTTTACCAGCGTGGTAATCGGCTTTACATGGTCGGGGGCTACGGCGTGCAGACCGCTGCCGGCGTCACACCGGCGCTGAATAGCACGTTCAGTACGCTCTCGGCAATTGACCTCCCGAGTCTAGTCGAGTGGACACAAGGGGGCGCAGGGACCGCCAAGGCCAGCATCCGGCAGATCACCGACCCGCTCTTGGGCGTCACTGGCGGGGACATCTACGAGATCGCCGGCCGCACCCATCTCGTCTTCGGCCAAAACTTTCAAGGCAACTACTCTCCCGGCGGCAACGGCCTATACACAAATCAGGTCCGCAGTTTCGATATCGTCGACGACGGCGTAAACCTCACGTTGGCCGGTGCGGCCCAATCGCCCCAAGTCGCCAGCTATCGTCGCCGCGATCTCAACGTCGTGCCGGTGCTTCGTCCCGGCGCCGGCGGACAGCTAGACCAAGGGTTAGTAGCGCTGTCGGGCGTGTTTACTCCGACCAACGGCGTCTGGACGGTGCCCGTCGAAATTGATGCCGACGGCAATCCCGCGATGGCCGACCCCAACAACCCCGCGACGTTTAAGCAAGGGATGAACGGCTATCACTCGGCCAAAGTCGGCCTGTTTTCCGAACAGACCGGCGAAATGCACGAGCTGCTTTTCGGCGGCATCAGCTACCAGTACTACGACAGTGCAACTCAGCAGTTTCTAACGGACGACAATCTGCCGTTCGTCAACGACATTACGGACCTGTCGATCGACGCGAATGATCATTACTCGGAGAACCGCATCGGCGAGTTTCCCGTCGTCGATGATGGCGCGGGCAATCGGCTTCGGTTCGGTGCCAATGCCGAGTTTTTTCCAGCGGATGGCATCGACGCCTACGCGAACGACGTGCTTAAGCTCGACAGCCTCACCGGCCCGACCACCATCGGTTACATCTTCGGCGGGCTCGAATCCAATGCGCCCAATACGCGCGGCGTGACCGGCGCCGCGTCGATCGCATCGAACACGATCTTCGCGGTGGTAATAACGCCCGTGCCCGAGCCGGCCACCGGTGCTCTGTTGATTGCAGGCGTTGCGACGGCTGGCGTGTTTCACCTTTGGGTCGTGTTTGGGAATCAGTGGAATCGTATGCGGGGTGCGCGGCAAATGTCTACTGCCGTCGCGACGTCGAGCAATCGTCAGCCGGATCGGCAGTCCTGAAACTGAATACTAATTGCTTTATTAGGGGGATGAATATGCATGGTTTATTAACCATTTTCGCCGGCCTAATTTGCGCAGGGTCGATGTTTGTCGCTTCCGCGAGCCGGGCCGCTGTCGGCTACGATGAAAGCGTGAGCGGCGATATAATCGAACGATAATCTTCAGCCGACACAGCTGGCGCTTTCAGTCGGCGTCAATTCAGTGATTGGTTCGATGGGCTACCTTACCGATGAGCTGGATGATTTGGACTACCTGCGGATCGACTTGCCAGCCGACACGAAGCTTACGGGCATCTTGATGCAGAAGTTCGACGGCATCGATCAAACCGGTTTCATCGGCATCCAAGCAGGCCAGATTTTCACTTTTCCGGCGGATCAAGCATTCTCAATGATCGGTGCCATGTTGGGGTGGACCCACTTTGGTCCAGGAAATGGAGACGGGATCGGCGATAATCTCTTGCCCCATCTTGGCCAAGGCGGAGAGGCCATTGGTTTCTCGGGGCCGCTCACCGGATCGTCGTACACGCTCTGGATTCAGCAGACCGGTTATCCCACGAACTACCAATTGGATTTTCTCGTCGCACCAGTGCCTGAACCGGCAACTTTGCCCCTGGCTCTGGTGGGATTGCTGCTGGTTGCTATAGGCCGTTATGCACGATAGGATATAGCGAGTCGTTTTGCGCCGTTGCTAATCAACTTGAGATTCGTGTCGGGAGGTATCGCTCATGAACGTTAGTCGTCAGTCATTTCTTGCTCTTGCACGCAGCGTCGTCGTTTGCTGGGGGCTGGCGTCTGTGGCGTCGGCCGCTCCCACAATCTGGACAGGTCCGACCATTACGTTCACCAAGGTCGGCAATGCCGTGGTTCAAGATCAGCTAACTTCGAATGTGGCGCTTGCACGGGCCAGTTCGCAGGGCATGTATAATAGCCTTCAGGAGAGTGTCGCCGTGGGCACCAGTCCAAAAGACACTGCCTGGGCCACAAGTTTCACCAGCGGGTCCCAAAATATCGATGCCATGAATTGGTCCGCTCTGACCTTTACGAATTGGACGACCGCCTATAACAATAGCCCGGGAAACACTGCTGTTGGTCTCAACGCTGTTGTGCATTTGATAACCGACGACATCTATCTCAATCTGAAGTTCACCGTCTTTGGGAACTCGACGCAAGGCGCGCCGTTCACGTATCAGCGTTCAACGCCGGCACCGGAGCCATCGGGAATTCTATTGATGCTGGTCGGGCTTGTGACGATGTCGGCCTGGACATCAATTAGATTGCGACATCGCCTTGGAAATGCAAATCTAACGAATTCATTAACAGGCTAATTGGCCCGGTTCGATGACTGGTGTGCTCTCGACGTGGATCCTCAATTTCGCGCTCATGCTCCAGGTTTCTGCGGGCACGGAGGTCGGCCACGACCCTTCGGCAAATGCGGCTCCTTCCTCGTCGGCTGCGCTCACGCTGATCGATGAAGCCGGTGCCAGCCACGCCATCACGGCGGATGATTTCTCGCGACTGCCACGGCAAACCGTCAAAGTCATGAGTCATGGTAATGAGGCGGAATTCGCCGGCGCTTCTCTCGTAAATATACTTACATCGTGCGGCGTCGAATTTGGCGAAAAGCTAAAGGGACGGCGCGCTTCGACGGTCGCCGTCTTGGACGCCACTGACGGATATCGAATCGTCGTTTCTCTGCTGGAAATCGATCCGGCGACAACCGAAAAGGTCGTTTTGGTGGCCGACCAGCGCGACGGCAGCCCGCTCAGTGACAAGGAAGGACCCTATCGATTGGTCATTCCCGGCGACAAACGGGAGATTCGCTGGATTCGCAATCTTCACTCCATTCGTGTCGTAAATCTAAAAGATGTGCCGCTAGAAAACTCGCGGTCGAACGAGGTCAACAATGGACAAAAGTAGGGACGAATTCATGTGCCACGTCCAACTAAACTGCAGACGGCTCGCGATCCTCACCGCGCTAGCATTTTCAGCAGAATTTGCGAAGGCGCAAGTTTCGACGCCCGTGAAACCCGCGGACGCTTCGCCAGGCGCAACGGCAAGGGAAACGGCGAAGCAGGCCGTGATTGTGTCGGCGGCGGCCAGCACAAAGGATGTGATTGAGGCGCTCGACAAGCAATTCAGCACGAAGTCGGGCACCGACGTGAAAGTAAATGCGGGCCCGTCCAACGGCCTCGCGCAGCAAATCTTGGCGGGCGCGCCGGCCGATCTGTTTCTGTCGGCGAACGAGCAGTGGGCCGACGAAGTCAAGAAGGGCGGCCAAGCCGCGGATAGCGCGCGGCTGCTCACCAACCAACTCGTGATCGTGGTGCCGAAGAATAATCCCGGCGGCGTCCACGAGCCCAAAGATTTGCTCTCGCCCAAGGTGAAGAAGATCGCGCTCGCGGGAGAGAAAGTGCCGGCCGGGATTTACGCCGGGCAGGCCCTTACGAAGCTCGACCTGCTCAAAGAGCTCACGGATGCGGACAAAATCGTCCGCGGCCAGGATGTCCGCAATACGCTCAGCTTCGTCGAGCGCGGCGAGGTCGAGGCCGGAATCGTTTACTCGACCAACGTTCGCGCTGCGTCCGGAGTGAAGACGGCCTACGAATTCGATCCTTCGCTCCACGACGAAATTGTGTATGTTTTAGTGCTGCTCAAGCACGGCAGCGACAATTCGGCGGCCCGCGATCTCTACAAGTTCCTACAGTCGCCCCAGGCCGACGACACTTACAAGCAATTCGGTTTCACGCGATTGCACTAGCGGTGCCTCAAACGGGAGGGCGAGGCTCCCGCCGAGCCGGAAGCGACCACAAACGTCAGGTTCGGCAGGAGCCTCACCCTCCCACAACAATCGGCTTCCTCCATCGGCCAAGAACTCCAGAGAACGTCACGTTGTTGTCCCCAGAAGAATGGCAGGCCGTTCGCCTCACGCTGCTAGTCTCGACGACGGCGGTGCTGGCGAGCCTGCCCCTGGCGATCTGGCTCGGATGGCTGCTGGCGAAGCGAGAGTTTCCCGGCAAGTTTCTCATCGAGACGGCCGTGAATCTACCGCTCGTCTTGCCGCCGGTGGTGACCGGCTATTTACTGCTCGTGACGTTTGGACGCAATGGCCCGCTGGGCGCGGTGCTCGAAAACGCGTTCGGTTTGCGGCTGATCTTTGATTGGAAGGGGGCGGCGCTGGCAGCGGCCGTCGTGTCGTTTCCACTCTTGGTCCGACCGATCCGTTTGGCATTTGCCTCGGTCGACGACCGTTTGCTGCAAGCGGCCCGCACGCTCGGCGCCAGGCCATCCGATGCTTTTTACTCGATCGCTGTGCCACTCGCCTGGCCCGGAATCCTGAGCGGCTGCCTGCTGGCTTTCGCACGCAGCATGGGCGAATTCGGGGCCACGATCATGTTCGTGGGCAGCATCCCGGGCCAGACACGCACCATTTCGCTGGAGATTTACAATTTGCTGGAGTCGCCGGGCGGCGCCGGTCAGGCCCGCTCTTTGGTGATCGCTTCGGTGTTGATCGCGGCCGCGGCCATGATGGCGGGTGAAATTCTCGAACGGCGCGGCAAGCGGCGAGTCTCATCGCAGTGAAGTTATGACGCGGATTTACTTTCAATCGCAGCACCAATATCCGACCGGTTTTCGGTTCGATGCCCAGTTCGAGGCGGCCGCCGGCGTGACGGCGCTCTTCGGCCCGTCGGGCGCCGGAAAAACGACGATCTTGGGGATTATCGCCGGCACCTTGCGACCCGAACGGGGACTCGTCCGCCTCGATGAGCAGGTGTTGCTGGATACGGATCGCGGCGTTTGCCTGCCGCCGGAGCGACGGCATGTGGGTTGCGTGTTTCAAGATCAACGACTATTTCCGCACCTCTCAATCGAAGCGAACCTACGCTACGGGCTCAGACGCGGGACGGCGCGATCCGTCGATTTTTCCAAGGTTGTCGACGTCCTGGAATTGGCCAGTCTTCTCGCGCGCTATCCCAGCACGCTCAGCGGCGGCCAGCAGCAGCGCGTCGCGCTTGGCAGGGCGGTTCTGTCCGGTCCAAAACTGCTGCTGCTCGACGAGCCCCTCACCGCGCTCGATGCGAGTCTAAAAGACCGCGTCGTCGTTTATTTAGATTATCTGCTCAATGAATGGCAGATTCCCACGCTGTTTGTCAGCCATGATCAGGTCGACGTGCGCCGTTTTGCAGCCCAGGTTGTCGTCGTTAGTGCGGGCCGAATTGTCGGATCCGGGCCGACTGCGAGCACTCTCGACCAGGCACTGCTCGGGGGCGAGTTGCCGATCGTCGCACCGATCAATCTCGTTCGGCTGCAATCCGCTCGGATCGACGATGGGCAGATCGAGGGCCAGATCGACGGCGACCCTAACGGGCAGCGTTTGCGAGTGCCATCGCAAGCGGCTGAACTTTCCAGCCCTTGCTACGTTCGTTTTCTGCCCAGCGACGTGACACTTAGCCGCGGACCGATTGCCGGCATTAGCATTCGTAACCAGCTCCGCGGCACAGTGCGCGAGCTGGTGCGCAAGGAGCGAGATGTTTTTGTGCAGATCAACTTCGGTCAGACGATTTGGGCCGAAATCACGGCCGATGCCGTTGCAGAACTCGGGCTTACTAGCGGCTGCGAAGTGACCTGCCTGATCAAGGCCAGCACCCTGCAAATCGTCCGTTGATGATCAGGCGCGAAGTCTCAATCTTTGTTTGGCGCTAGTTCTTCTGGTCTTTGCCCAAGCGGGCGAACCAGCGGCCGATACCGTCTTCCGGCAGCGGCGCGCTCTCGATGACCTTGGAAATCTCGTCGGCGCTCATGCCGCGGTCGAGCATCTCGCGCTTGAAATCGGTGTTGAGCCGATGGCGCTGGATGTTGCCGACCAAATTGAGCACCACCGACGGTAGCGCGATCAGGATGCCGGTCGCGCAGCCGATGCCGATGATCATCAGCACGAAGCGTTTTTCTGGATCGAGTCCGAAAAACGTGGCAGCCCAAGGATCGGTCGCTTGCGTCACGGTCTCGGCAAGAACCATTGGATAGTGAAAGAGCGCAAACATGACTGGATTCCTCGCTAAGTAATTTGTCGGCGATTAACGCCCTTGCCCGCGGACGACTCGACGACTCGCACGACTTCGTCCGGACTCAAACCACGATCCAAAAGCTCTCGCTTGAGATCTGCCTCAAGCCGATGTCGACTATAAGTGTGCACAAATCCGCCGACGATCGCCACTGACGCGATGATGATTCCCGCCGCGAACACAATGGACACGATCACAACCGACAAACGATCGTTGGGGCTGACGTCGAGCAGCGACTGCAGCCAATTGTCGCCGTTCGCGGCCAGCATCAGGGGATAGATGTGCGCAAGCATCGTCGACTAAACCCTTTTCGCGTTCACGCGGCAGCCCCGGGGAACCGCGGTACTCGAGGCTTGCACGATTCCCACAATGTCTTCCGCCGACATGCCCCGCTCGACCAATTCACGCTTGAGCGAGTCTTCCAGCCGAGCTCGATGAATTCTCTGCACGGCGCGGGATACGATCCATGCGATCATCACCAACGCGATAGAGCCGAAGAAGATGATCATCTCCCGTTCGTCGCTGTTGAGCGACCCGATCCATTGCCAGATATTCATCGGTTCGGTTTGCACGTTATCGATCCTCGGTTTGCAAGTGGTATTTAACGGGGCGAGTTCTGCGGTGCTCCGCCCACATAGTTGCCAACTTGAACTGTTACAGGCCGATCGTCGCCGCTCGCTCCGGCCGCGACAAGTTTGGTGATTTCGTCGACCGACATACCACGATCGATCAATTCGCGTTTGAATTCGATGTCTTGCCGGTGGCAACCGAACTTGCGAATTTCCGTGGCGACGAATTTGATGACGGCCGCCGCGCAGCTAATCATCACGACAATCACCACCATGTTGAATGGCGCCTGCAAATTCAGGATGCCTTGAAAGAACGATTCCATGGCTTGGTCTCGATTCTGGCTGATGCAATCAAGGAAATGATCAGGTTCCAACGCTCCGAACCTATCCTATCTCAAATCCATCAATTTATTCGCCGGTGTGGGCAACTTCTTGGCGCTTGAATTCGGGATTTTGCCGGGTCCGGTGGCGCCGAGCGGCAATCGATCCGTGTCGGTTCGACGATCGACGTAAACAGTGCAGTGCAATTGAGAATCCAGCCAGCGGCTGGCGGAGCACGTCTGGCTGCGTTTGCGTAACCGTCATAGGCATACGGCCCCGGCCGCCAAGTCGGTGGACTGCCTAATTATTGGGCGGCCCGTGCCCGCCGCTCGTTGACATGTCGTCGTAAGATGTTTACCGTAAAGATGTTGGCCATTTTTCCCGCCTGCGACGCAAACGCTGCGCGCCGCAACATCCTTCTTGGATTCGATTTTGGCAGATAAGCCCTGGGGCGGTGTTTTTGATCAGGCGACGGACCGCCGTGTCGAGAAGTTCACCCAGAGCGTGGCCTTCGACCGCCGACTTTACGCGCAGGATGTTCGCGGCTCGATCGCACATGCCCATATGCTAGCCAAGGTTGGCATCCTGACCGACGACGAGCGACACCAAATCGTGACCGGACTCGAACAAATTCAAAGCGAAATCGCCGGCGGCAGCTTCCAGTTCCGCGACGAATTGGAAGATGTCCACATGAACGTCGAGCGGACGCTGGTCGAGCGGATCGGCGACGCTGGCCGAAAGCTCCACACCGGCCGCAGCCGCAACGACCAGATATCGACCGACTTGCGACTGTGGGTCCGTGACCAAATTGATGCCGTCAGTGGGCTATTGCGAGAACTTCAGCGAGCGTTCGTCGGCCGGGCCGCCGCGGACGATGGCGTCATTTTGCCGGGCTATACCCACATGCAACGGGCTCAGCCGGTGCTGGCGGTCCATTACTGGCTGGCTTACTGCGAAAAGTTCGAGCGGGATCGAGAGCGACTCTCCGATTGCCGGCGGCGTGTGAACCAGTTGCCACTAGGCACGGCTGCGCTTGCCGGGACGACCATCCCGATCGATCGGCAAATGGTCGCCAACGAGCTGGAATTTGAGGGCGTGCTGGCCAACAGCCTCGATTCGTCGAGCGACCGCGACTTTGCTCTGGAGTTCGCGTTTTGCCTCACGATGGTGGCCGAGCACCTTAGCGGCTGGGCGGAAGAGTGGATCCTTTGGAGCACCACCGAGTTTGGCTTTTTGCGGCTCCCGCAACAGTTTTGCACTGGTTCGTCGATCATGCCGCAGAAGATCAATCCCGATGTGCTCGAGCTGATCCGCGGCAAGACGGGCCGCGTGGTCGGCAATCTCACGGCGCTGCTCGTGCTGGTGAAGGGCCTGCCGCTCGCCTACAACCGCGACCTGCAAGAAGACAAAGAGCCACTGTTCGACTCGATGGATACGGTGCGCGCCTGCCTGGAATTGGCGGCTGCGGTCGTGGCCGGCGCTGAGCTCAACCGCGACGTAATTATCAACGGCCTCGATCGCGGCTACTTAGATGCCACGACCTTGATGGAGTACCTGATAAAAAAGGAAATCCCGCAGCGCACGGCACACGAACTCATTGGGCGGTTAGTCGCGAGCGCAATGAAGCGCGGCATTTCGCTTTCACAATTGAAACTTTCGGATTTTCAGGCGGCTCACCCATCGCTCGACAATGAGGTCTATCAAGTTTTAGGTGCTTCGCAGGCCGTCGAGGCATTTACTAGCGATGGTTCGACGAATCCAACCAAAGTCAAACAGCAGCTTGAGGCGTGGCGCGAGCGGCTCAAATTAAACCGTTAGCGGCGGGGCTTGCCCCCGCTCTAAAATGATTCAGCAGCGATACAAGTTGGGCCTATCGATCACCGCAGCGCTGATGCTCTGTGCCGCGACTGCCTGGTCGCAACCGCCGGTGAAGCCCGCGGCCGCGCCTGCCGCGACGCCTTCGGCCGCGCAGCTTGATCTGGAAACGAATCCGGCGGTACGGGCGGCGCTCGAGTTGCCACGCACCGAACCCAAGCACTACGTGAGCGCGATCCTGGCACTCGTGGATTTGGGTCGCCCGGAGCTTGCCGCACCGATCCTCAAGGAGCTTGCTGGGCTGAATCTTAGCGATGAGCAGCGAGCCCAATTGGTGAACGACTTTGGCTCACGCCGCATGCTGCAATTGTCGCGCACCGAGACGCTCGCCCCGGCCGGCCAACAATTCGCAGATGCCTGCATGACGGCCGCCGCGGCCCAAGCTCGCGATCCGCAGCGGATCGCTCGCTTGATCGGCCAGCTTGCTGACTCTTCGGAAGTGGTTCGCCACGCGGCCGCCGTTGATCTCGCGGCCGCCGGACAACCGGGCGTCAATGCCGCGCTCGAAGCGCTCGCAAACGAGCCCGATCCGCAACTGCGGCTGGCGATCTCAGCCGCAGTTGTGAGCTTTGATCGGCTCGCCGTTGGGCCGCTCTTAGCGATGCTCTCGACGACCGACCCCGCGCTAAGGGCCGACGTGGCGCGACTATTGACCACTCTGCAAGTGGCGCAGGCCCTGCCGATCATTGAAGCCGAACAATCGGCTCCTTCCACTGGCTCCGTCGCGAGATCGGAACGGATGCTCGTCGACTCGCTGCGGCGCTTCCAGCAGCATATTCCAGCAACGACGAGTGATGAAAATGGTCTCGTCGAACTCTGGCAATGGAATGATGCGACCAGGCAACTCGGCTCGCGACAGCTTCCAGCTGATGAAGCGCAAACAATTTGGGCGGCTCGGCTGGCATTGGCGCTGGTCCGGCTTCAACCGGCCAATGCAGCCTATCAACGGCAATCGCTCATTTTAAATTTGGAGTCCTCCGCGCTGCTCGCACACGGAGTTGCTCACGAGACGGCAAATAAGTTGCCGGCCAATGCAACGCTTCAGCAAATGACCGCCGCGACCAATACCGCAACGCTCAACAATGCATTAGCCGACTCACTCAAGGGGAATTTTGCCAACGCGGCCGTGGCCGTCGCCGGACTGCTGGCCCAGCGTGGTGATGCCGGCGTCTTACTCTCGGACGCTCCGCAAACCGCCCCACTCGCCGACGCGCTGGCCTACCCGGACCGCCGTGTCCGATTTGCCGCACTCTCGGCAATTATGCAACTCAATCCGCAGTCGCCTTTTCCGGGCGCAAGCCGTGTTCCCGAAACTCTTGGCTACTTCGCCACGAGCGCCAGCCAGCGACGAGTGGTCGTGGCGATGCCCGTCGCTGACCAAGCCACCACGCTGGCCGGCCAATTGACCACGCTCGGCATCGAGGCCCAACCGGCGACGCAAGGCGCGGCCGCCGTGCGACTGGCCGCCAAGTCCGCCGACCTCGAATTCATCTTGGTCGACGCAGACATCGACTCACCCGGCGTTCGCGACGTGCTGTTCGCATTGCGTTCAACGCCGGCGACGGGCCAGATGCCCATCGGCCTCTTGGCCAGAAGCGAGCGAATGGATACGGCCAAACAGATTGCCGCGGATCACGAGCGCGTTGTCGCCTTTGTACGGCCACAATCTGCCGAGGCGGTGGCGAAGATTGCCGAGCAGTTAAGCGATCTCTCGGCCCGCGACCAAATCCCGCCGAAAGAACGCGCCGCGATGGCCGCGCAGGCGATGGCCTGGCTCGCCGATCTCCTCGCCCGCGAGCAATCGTTTTACGACCCGCGACGCCAAGCACCGGCGATCGAAGCGGCGCTGTATCAGCCGGAACTTGCCGAGCGGTCGGTCACAGCGCTCGCACTCTTGGGCACTCCCGAGAGCCAGCGCGCCTTGCTCGACTATGCCAACCGATCGAGCGTCCCCATCGAAGCCCGACGGCAAGCGACCGCAGCCTTCGGGCAGAGCGTCGCACGTTCCGGCATTTTGCTGACCGAAGAAGAAATCCTTCGCCAATACGATCGCTACAATGCCAGCGCCACCGCCGACGCCGATACGCAAAAAGTACTGGGCACGATCCTCGACACGCTTGAATCGCTTCGCGGCAACGCCGGCGCGAGACGGAACTAAGCCGCCACAATTTCATGAGCCAACCGATCCGCAATCTCTCGTCGCAGCAGCCCGCGGTTGAACCGCTGCCGGGCATCATCGGCTCGGGACCGGCCATGCAGCAGGTCTACCGCGACACGCGGCAAGTGGCCAAGAGCCGTGCCTCGGTGCTCCTCTCCGGCGAGACGGGCACCGGCAAGGAGCTGATCGCGCATGCGATTCATGAGTTGAGCCAGCGGCGCAATCGGCCCTTTGTCCGCGTCAACTGCGGCGCGCTCAGCGAGAGCCTGCTCGAAAGCGAGCTATTCGGCCACGTCCGCGGGGCGTTCACCGGGGCCATCGAAAACCGCACGGGCCGATTCGAAGCGGCCCACACCGGCACCATCTTCCTCGACGAAATCAATTCCACCACGCCCCACTTGCAGGTCAAGTTGCTGCGGGCGCTGCAAGAGCGGGAATTCGAGCGTGTCGGCGACACGCAGACCATCCGCGTCGATACCCGGGTAATCGCCGCCAGCAACCGCGATTTGTTAACGGAATCCAACGAAGGGCGGTTCCGCGAGGATCTCTACTATCGGCTCAACGTGGTCACAATCTACCTGCCCCCCCTGCGCGAGCGCCGCGAGGACATTCCCGAGCTAGTGGCCCACTTTCTCGACGTATACAATGAGCAGAACGATCGCTACGTGGCCCACATCGAACCGCGGGCGCTTGCCGCGCTCCAGGAATACGATTGGCCCGGCAACGTCCGCGAGTTGCAAAACTACGTCGAACGATCCGTCGTCATGGCGCCCGGCGACGAGTTGACCTACGAACTATTGCCGGAGGTCGTGATCTCCGGCAGGCAACCACGGACGATTGGCCTGCGGCGACTCGATTTTGATTCGATGGCCGAGGAGCTGGTCCACATGGGCCTCTCCGCGGCGGACAAAGATGCCTGCGACATGCACAGCCGCGTGGTCGACCGTGTCGAACGCGAAGTAATCGCGCAAGTGCTGGCCGAGTGCGAAGGGATTCAGATCAAAGCTGCCGCGCGACTGGGAATCAACCGGAATACGCTCCACAAAAAGCTCAAGCAATACGGCTTGGACGATGAGGCAGACGCGGCCGATTGACCCGCGCAAATATCATGCTCTCCGGCGTATGGCACCAGATTGTCTTTCTGAGCTACGTCGCGGCGCTCGGTTTGGAATTGCTCGGCCCCAAGCGACGATTAGCAGGTGTTCGCGCTGCACTGGTCGCACTGATGGTCGTCGGTATCGCCGCCCAGGCGATTGAGCTCACGCGTCATGCGATCTTGGTCGACTCGCCGCCGCTAGCGAGCCCCGCCGAATGGCTTTACATGGCCGCAGTGGTGCTTGCAGCCGCTTATCTGGCGGCGATTTTTTATTTACCCACCACTCCAATCGGTGTTTTGGCTTTGCCGCTCGTATTGTGCCTGGTAGTGGCGGCTGGCCACGCCAGCCAAGAGCCGTTTTCTCCGTCGCGGACGTCGCTGGTGTGGGGGTCGATTCACGGCGTAGCTCTGCTCTTGGGCACGGTTGCCGTTTGCGTCGGCTTTTGGGCTGGGCTGATGTATCTCGTGCAAAGTTACGCGCTCAAACACCCCCGCTCGTCGTCGACCGGCTTTCGGCTGCCGAGTCTCGAATGGCTCGAGCGCGTCAATAGCCGCGCGCTGGGGCTCTCCACACTGCTGATCGCCGTGGGATGCGGCTCAGGCGTCGTACTGAGCCTGACATCGCATCGCGACAACGCGGACCACTCGATCTGGCGCGATCCGGTCGTGATCAGCTCGGCCGCCATGATGATTTGGCTGTTTGCGGCGGAGCTATTTCGCTGGCTCTATCCGGCCGCGCGTCAGGGTCGCAAGGTCGCCTACCTGACGCTGGCGTCGTTTGTGTTTTTGGCGGCAACGGTCGCATCGCTCACGCTGGTTGACACGTCGCACGGGCGTGCATCGACGTCGAGCGCCACCGCACCCTCCTCCGAGGCGGCGTCAAGTTGATGGACCACCAGCTCGCCAAACTCACGATGGTCGGTTGCAGCCACAGGCAGAGCGCGCTTGCCGTGCGCGAGCGGCTCGCCTTCACGCCGACACAAACGGCCGACGCACTGGCCGCATGGCGGGTCGATCATGCCCATACCGAAGCGGTGCTCCTTTCGACTTGCAATCGCGTGGAGCTGTACACGGCGAGCGCTGCCGGAAAGCCTGATTTTGACTCCGAAGCCGCGCTCCACCATCTCGCCGATTTCCATAACGTGCCCGTCGATGAGGTCCGCGGCGCGGTGCTGCGGCTCCGCGATACAGAGGTCGTGCGGCATTTGTTTTCCGTCGCCGCCAGCCTCGACAGCATGGTCGTCGGCGAGGCTCAGATTCTCGGCCAGGTAAAGCAGGCCTACGAGCTGGCCGGGCAGGTTGGCAGCACCGGACCGGTGACGCACCATTTGTTCCAGGCGGCGACGCGCGTCGCCCGTCGCGTAGCGAGTGAAACCACGCTTCATCGACTTCGGCTCAGCATTCCTAGCGTGGCGATCGCCGACTTTGCCTCGCGAGTCTTCGAGCGGTTCGACGACAAGCGTGTCCTCGTCCTCGGCGCCGGTAAAATGGCCCAAGAAACGCTCCGCTATTTGGCCGACGTCGGCGCGCAGCAGCTGACGATCCTCAACCGAGACGCGGCGCGGGCCGAGTCGCTCGCCGCCCAGTGGCACGGCATAGCGGCGCCCTGGAGCACACTGACCCAACAACTGATCGAGGCCGATCTCGTGATCAGCACAACAGGATCGGATCGGCCGATTGTCACGCTGGAGAGCTTTCAGAAACAGGTGGCGCGGCGCAGGCATCAGCGCCCGCTCTTTATTTTGGACTTGGCGGTCCCACGCGATTTTGATCCGGCCATTAAGGAGGAATTGGGCGTCTATCTGTTTGGGCTCGATGACTTGGCGGAAGCCTGTGAGCGGAATCGGGCCGAGCGGGCCAAAGAGCTACCTGCCGCCGAACAAATCGTCGAGGAAGAAACGGCCCGCTTCGAGGGCGAAGTGCGACACCGCGCGACAGTGCCGGTGATTGCCCGCTTCCGTGAAGGGCTAGAGCAGTCGCAGGCGGCCGAACTCGAACGGCTCTTTCACCGGCTGCCGGAACTGGACGAGCGTTCGCGGCGCGAGATCGAGCGGTTCGCCGATCGGCTCGTGGGCAAGATGCTCCATCCGCCGCTAGAATCACTTCGCGACGAATCACAAAATGGCTCGCCGCACGGGCTCTTAGAAGCGCTGCAGCGCTTATTCCAACTCAAAGATTAGGCGCAAAGAAAATGACCAAGCACTGATGACAAAAAAATAGCTCCACCGAGCATTGGTCATTGAGATTTGGTCATTGGTCATCAAACCGCGCGACTACTCCTCTTCCTCATCGTCTTCAAACTCGTACTCGTATTCCTCGTCTTCTTCGTCCTCTTCCAGGTCTTCTTCCTCTTCTTCTTCCTCTTCTTCGTCGTCTTCGAACTCGTAGTCCAGATCGTCGTCCTCGTCCTCATCTACCAGCTCATCGTCCTCGACTTCCTCCCACTCGTCTTCCTCGAGATCATCCTCGTCATCGTCTTCGAGCTCATCGTCGTCCAGCTCGTCATCATCTTCGAGCTCATCGTCGTCCAGTTCTTCGTCGACGTCGTCATCTTCGAGTTCATCCTCGTCGTCGTCGTCGTCGTCCTCGAATTCATCATCGTCCTCGATTTCGTCGTCCTTCGCGGCAACGAACCGAGATTGCAGCAGCGCGGCCAGCTGAAGTTCTTCTTCCAGGCTCATCTTGGAAATCTCCAATCGCACCAGTCCCAAACCCTTCTTCTCAAGTCAAATTCAAGCAGACTAATTAGTTTATGCCGCGGCGTTGTCTTCCGCCACTGGCTTGGCGGTAGCGTTCGATGAAGACAAGTTGTCGGCACGCGATTGACGATTCTCCCCTTCGGCCATGCGTCGTCGCAATTCGGCCGCCAGCGGAAGCCCGTCCAAATTACTCAACCCAAACACGTGCAAGAATCGCTTCGTCGTACCATACGACAGGGGCCGTCCTAATTCTTCAGAACGTCCTACAATACGCAAGAGGTCGCGATCCATCAACTGGCGAAGAATCTCGCCGCACGTCACGCCCCGAATCGCCTCAACTTCCGCCCGCAACACTGGCTGCCGATACGCCACCACCGCCAGCGTCTCCAGGGCCGGTGGCGAGAGGCGGATTTCCTGCTCCGCCGGCACCAACGGCCGCAACCAGTGTGCAAATTGGGGCCGGGTCATCAATTGATACCCCCCAGCAAGTTGTTCGACACCAAACGCACAGCCACGGGCATCATAACATCGGCGCAGCTCTGTCAATAGTGTGCGGGCCTCGGTGGCGTCGGTAAGGTTGGCCGACTGGGCTAACTTTCGCAGCGACAACGGCTCGCGGGCCAAAAGCAGCACCGCTTCCAAGCGGCTCCGTCGCAACGTTTGGTTGGCGACCGCCTGCGTTGAGTTGCCGGGCACCGGCGTAGTGCCCCGGCGAGGCATGGTCCTGTTTGGTGAACGATGGTGCCGCATTCCAAGGGCGGACGCCGGTTCCAACGGCCTCTGGTAGCGGAGCGCCACGCTTCGCAATTGATGTGCCGGAGTGGACATAGGGTTCGGGGTTCAGCTGCTCGAATGAAGGACGTTTGCAGGTTCTCGCTCGAACCCTGAACTCCAAACCCTCTTCAATCACTGCCCTGCCGATTTTCCCCGCTGCGAATTCTGCCAAGCGGCAACTTGGGCCGTTACCTGTTCGACCGCCGCCTCCGCCGTGTTGGCGACCGATTCGAAGTGCCGCGAATAATTCGGGGAGGCCTTCCACGGGGCCTCGCAGACGCAGCGATAGAGACCTCCGTTGCCCCAGGGCCGAACCTGCGGTTGATCCACGCCCAAGTCGAGCAGTTGCTGCACGTCGGTCACAAGGCGGTCATTGTGACCCGTCGGTCCCATCGGCTCGAGCTTTGCGTTGGCCGCTGGCGACGGCAAAATTGCCGGTGAGAGTGGCGGAGCGGTGGGTACGGCGCCAGTGTTATTGGCCAACTTTACGCCGCTCGGCGCCGTGGAATTGACCGGCGGCAATGGAATCGGCTGCATCGGACCGCTCGGGGGTACGAACGGGGCCGGCTGCATCGCCAACTGTGAATCGGCCGCCGACGATGGCGTATTGCTCGTCGATTTCCAGTATTCGTTCCAGGCCTGTTCCGACAGCTCGACAACCCGCGCCCCGATCGATTTCATTTCGCCGACATTCGGCCCATAAAGAAACCAAAGCTTGGCCACGATGCCCAGCGTTGCCAGCATCACGACGGTGCGGAAAAAAGTTTGCAGCGAGGACATGACGGCCCATTCCGGTACATGAAAATTGGGGCGCGGATGATAGCTGGTTGGTTTTCCTCCCGGCAATGGCAGATTTGGCCTCGAATTAGCGCCCTTTCTGGCTTCGGCCCGGCTTTGCTGCAAGCCGTGCAACTTTTGGCGTGCAAAGGCACAAAGAGGCCAAGGACGCAACGCAATGGTGCAGCGTTATCTGACACAGAAAGACGTTCCAATCTCCGTATTCCTTTGCGAGCTTTGCTTCATTGCGGCTTTGCCCGCCAAAATGCGAGCGGTCCGTCACCGATAATGGTGGGAAGTATCGGACCGTCTGAATATCATGCGAATATGCCCACGGCCCGACCAGAGTTGATTTATCTCGACCACAACGCCACGACGCCGGTGCGGCCGGAGGTCGTCGAGGCGATGCGCGACTGCTACGCGGCGCCCTATCTAAATCCAGCCAGCCAGCATGAGTTTGGCCGCCGTGCTCGGCGAGTCCTGGAGGCGGCTCGCGAGAAAGTCGGCGAATTGGTCGGGGCGAACATGTCGGGCCGCGACGCCGATCGCGTTGTTTTCACCAGCGGCGGCACCGAGGCCAATAACCTCGCCCTCCTCGGCCTCGCCGGTGAGGACCACTTCAGCAGTCCGGGAAACTCGGGTGCCACCACCGGTCATCTCATTATCTCCGCGATCGAACATCCCAGTGTCACTGCCGTCACCGATCATTTGGCGGCCCACCGATGGAGTGTCGATCGACTTGGCGTCGATCGCGGCGGTGTAATTCGCTCTGCGGATTTGCCCGCTCTTTTGCGGCCAGGGACCCGCTTGGTGGCCGCGATGCTGGCCAACAACGAAACAGGCGTGATCCAGCCGATGACCGAGTTGGCAGCGATCTGCGTCGAGCGCCGTGTTCCGCTCCATACCGACGCCGCCCAAGCCGTCGGCAAATTGCCAGTCCACTTCCGCGATTTGGGTGTGGCGACGATGAGCTTTGCCGCACACAAGTTCCACGGACCGCTCGGCATCGGCGCGCTCGTGGTGCGTCATGACGTCGAGCTCGCGCCCCAGCTCTTCGGCGGCTTCCAGCAGGGCGGCTTGCGGCCTGGCACTGAATCGGTCGCGCTGGCCGTTGGCATGCTGCGTGCGCTGGAGCTGTGGCATTCCGAATGCGATGATCGAAACACCAGACTGACAAATCTGCGCAATGAATTCGAGCGTGCGATTCGAGGCGGCTGGCCGGCGGCGGTCGTCATCGGCGCCGCGGCCGATCGTCTTCCAAATTCGTCGAACATCGCCTTCGTCGGTCTCGACCGGCAGGCGCTCTTTATCGCGCTAGATCAGGCCGGTGTGGCTTGCTCGACGGGCTCGGCCTGTGCCAGCGGCTCAAGCGAACCCTCGCCGACGCACCTCGCGATGGGCCTGGACGCGACCGTTTTGGGTAGCGCTTTGCGGTTCAGCCTCGGTGCCGGAACGACCGACGCCGAGCTGAACGAGGCGACGCGTCGTATCCTCAAAATCTGCAATGATTTAGGGAGCAAAAAAGTCGGCTGAAAAAACGCCTTAGTGGCTGCCGCTGACGTGCTAATTCGGGTAGAATTTCCTTCTTGAGCGACGGGCTCTTCCAAACGATCTATCGCGGCCAATTTCGTGGCCGAGAAATCGCATTGCTGAGGCGGCCTCGTCGCGTCGCACCTTGCCCGATTTGGACTCTCTTGATCATCAGCGAGTTGTCCCGCTACCGCGGAACAGCGACTTGCGGACGGAGCCGACGTGGTCGACTGCCTGCTTGAAATTCCTCTGCCTGGCCGAGCGTTTAGCGCTCCAATTGGTGAGAGCGCAAAATCCGCGGCGAAGATGGTCATGCCAACGTTTGTCGCCGGGCCGGAGAATCGGCTTTTCGTCAGCGCGATCGGCCGGCTACTGCCCTCGGCCGCCAACGAGCCGATTGCCCCGCCAGGCGCGCCGCCCAGGGTGATCACGATTTACGGACCAAGCGGCGTCGGCAAGACGCACGTCGCGCGCGGACTTGTCGAGCGCTGGCAGCAAGAGCGCGGCGCCGAGAGCGCCGAATACCTATCCGCCAGTGACTTTCGCCACCAGCTGATCGATGCGATCAAGAACAAATCGGTTGCCGAGTTTCGTCAGCGCGTTTGTGGCCGATCGCTGCTCGTGATTGACGAGCTGGATCGTTTGCCGCTGGATCCCTATTTGCAACAGGAATTGCGATCGACAGCGGATGCGATCGAAGAGCGCGGTGGCACGCTGTTGGTCGCTTCGACCGAGTCGGTCAGCGTGCTCAGAAACCTGACGGTCGATGTGGCAAGTCGCTTGGCCGCAGGGCTCGTGCTGCAATTGCTGCCGCCCGGTGACGCCGCGAAAAAGCAGATCCTGCGACGTGCATCGACCGCGATCGGGCGGCCGCTTTCGGATGAGGCCGCTGCTCGTTTAGCTGCCGGCATTCGCGGCACCGCCAGCGAATTGTTCGGCGCGATGTTCGAGTTGCTCGCCGACCGATCGCTGCGAGGAACCGACATCGAGCGCGTGGAAAGCTATTTGTCGTTGCGGGCCGCCCGCCGGCCCACGCTCCGAAACATCCTTCACGCCGTGGCGAAATACTGCGCTGTGCCGCAAAAACTGCTGAAAAGCAGCTCGCGGCGGCAATCGGTCGTTTTGGCCCGATCGATCGCCGTCTATTTGTCGCGCGAATTGGCCGGCCTGAGCTACGAGCGAATCGGAGCCGGGCTCGGCGGCCGCGACCACTCGACCATCATGCATAGCTACCGCAAAATCGAGCGATTGATTTCCCGCGACCTGGTCACACGCACGACCATCGACGAATTGCGTCAGACCCTAGCCGGTAGCTGCTGAGGATAAATCGCGAAACAAGCCGAGGACATGAAGAACAATCGCGGTGAGAAACTTGTCGACCGTGCGTCGATGGGCGCGCGTTTTCTGCTCGCCAACATGCCGATTGAAGCCGTCACGACGATGAGACAAAGACTTCTCGACAGCTTAACTACCGTACGTCAACAAACAAACAACACGCTTTACACATCGCGGCCGTCAACGCAAATACAGTCTCGACCGCACTTTGCCCGTCCGAGATGCCTGCCGATCGACACTGCGGTCGCCCATACAATTACTGATACATATTTATAAAAACTAATACCTATTGAAGAGCATCACCGAGCGGTTCACATCGTGCCGGGCACAACTTAGCCGCCTCGCCTTGTTACGCCGAAAAGGACGACCTTTGCTATGAAGATCACCTGCAATCGAGAAAAACTCTTACACGCCTTTCAAACTGTGTCCGCCATCGCGCCGGTTCGCAGCCCCAAGCCGGTGCTTCACAATGTGAAGCTCGAGGTCAGCGGCAGCTCCGCCACGCTGATGGCGACCGACCTGGAGGTCGGCATCCGCTACGACGTGGCCGGCATTGAGGTCGATGCCCCGGGAGCCGTGCTGCTGCCGGTCGCCCGCTTCGGCTCAATCCTCCGCGAGAGCACGGATGAAACTTTCCGCATCGAATCGGATAGCGCCGCAACCAGCGTCCGCGGCGAGCGCAGCCAATTTAAGCTCCCGGTCGAGGATCCGGGCGACTTCCCGCCGATCGCACAATTCGGCGAGGCGGCCTGCTATGAAATCTCGGGCCGCTTGTTTCGCGAATTGATCCGCCGCACCGTGTTTGCCACCGACAACGAAAGCAGCCGCTACGCCTTGGGCGGCATCAAAATCGAATGGCAGGACAACGTGCTCACCGCGGTCGGCACGGACGGCCGCCGGCTCGCCAAGATGGAGGGGCCGGCGCAAGCGGTCGGCGGTCCGCCGCCAATCGGCGACGTGACGGTCATCCCGACACGTGCCATGCAGCTCTTGGAGCGAGCGCTCGCCGAAGATGGCAGCGAAGTGCGGCTCGCCATCCGCCAAAACGACGTGCTCGTCAAGACGCCGCGAGCGACGATGTCGTCGCGGCTCCTAGAAGGCCGCTTCCCGCGCTGGCGAGACGTCTTCCCGCGCCGTGAAAATTCGCTCAAGCTCGACCTGGTCGTGGGACCATTGCATGCGGCAGTCAGGCAGGCGGCCATCGTCACGAGCGAGGAGAGCCGCGGCATCGATTTCACGTTCGGCGAGGGAACACTGGTCCTCACCGGGCAAACGGCCGAGGTCGGCCAATCGCGCGTCGAGCTGCCAATCTCGTACGACGGCAAACCGATCTCGATCACGCTCGACCCGCGGTTCGTTGTCGATTTCCTCAAAGTGCTCGAGCCGGAAAAATCGTTCACGCTCGACCTCCAGGACAGCGACGCCGCGGCCGTCTGCACGACCGACGACGGCTACGGCTACGTCATCATGCCACTGGCGCGCGACCGATGAGAGATGTACCGGAAGCGTCTACCGATTTCACCGCCCGCCGCCAGCGCGAGGAGCGGCGGTTTTACGGCCGCCGCCCCAAAAAGATCGCCGATGTGGTGGCGCAGCTGATCACGCAGCGTGGCTACGGCCGCATCGACGCAAACGAACAATTCGCCGCCGCGTGGAGTGCCGCCGCCGGCGAAACGCTCGCCAAATTCAGCCGCGCCGGCAAGTTGCGACGCGGACAACTAGAAGTCTGGGTCGCCAACTCAACAATGATGCAAGAATTTGGCTTCGAAAAAGCACGCATCCTGGCCGCGCTCCAGCGCGAGATGCCAGACGCGAAAATCCGCGACCTCCGCTTCAAGGTCGGACAAATCAACTAACGAATTCAAAGAGAATTAACCACAGAGACACCGAGATCACGGAGAAGATTTCCAAGAGAGCAGTAGAACCTTAGAACAGACGAGCGGTGGAGAATAAAGTATATGCTTCTGCTCTTCTGTTCTTCATCAGTCTCTGTGGTGATTTCCTAGAAGGCAAGAATCGAAATGGCAGAAGAAAAAGACGAAACGCAGAACGAGCCCGAGGCCTTCGGCCGGATAGAAGGCGAGACCTACACGTCCAAAGATCTCGAACACCTCAGCGACCTCGAGCACGTCCGCGAGCGGCCGAGCATGTACATCGGCGACACGACGGCCCGCGGCCTCCACCATCTCGTCTTCGAAGTGGTCGACAATTCAATCGACGAAGCGATGGCCGGCCATGCCACCACGGTGATCGTCACGATCAACGTCGACGGCTCCGTAACAGTCGAAGACGACGGCCGCGGCATCCCCGTCGAGCGCCACGACCAGCTCTCCGAAGAGGCCGGCCGCGACGTCTCCACGCTCGAAGGCGTGATGACCGTGCTGAAATTCGGCGGCAAATTCCAAAAAGGCGCCTACCAAACCTCCGGCGGGCTGCACGGCGTCGGCGTCACCGTCGTGAATTTCCTCTCCGAATGGTGCGAAGTCGAAGTCTGCCGCGGCGGCTCGATTTACCACCAGGAGTACGAGCGTGGCGTCCCCAAAGACGAAGTCCGCCGCGTCGGCCGCACGGAAAAACGCGGCACCAAGACCACGTTCAATCCCGACCCGAAAATCTTTCCCGTCACAAAATTCGTCTACGCCACGCTGGTCAAGCGCATCCAGGAGCTGGCCTTTTTGAACCAAGGCGTCCGCATCACCATCACCGACGAGCGCACCAGCGACAGCGAATCGTTCAAGTACGACGACGGCCTCCGCCAGTACATCGAATACCTCAACCGCGCCAGCGAGCCGGTCCACGCCGACATCCTGCACATCAAAGGTGAAGCCGAAGGCGTCACGGTCGAGGTCGCCATCCAGTACTCGACCGAGTACACCGAAAACGTCCACTCCTACGTCAACAATATCAACACCACCGAGGGCGGCACCCATCTCACGGGCTTCCGCACCGCGCTCACCCGCTCGATCAACAACTACGGCAAAAACGCCGGCATCTTCAAGGACCTCGTCCCCACCGGCGAAGACTTCCGCGAAGGGCTCACCGCCGTGATCAGTTGCCGCGTTCCCCATCCGCAGTTCGAAGGCCAGACCAAAACCAAGCTCGGCAATAGCGAAGTCGAGGGCATCGTCAACTCGCTCGTCGGCGAGCACCTGGGCAAATTCCTCGAAGAAAACCCGAAGGCCGCCAAGGGCATCGTCAACAAGGGCCTCCTGGCCGCCGAGGCGCGGGTCGCCGCCCGCAAGCAAAAAGAGCTGATCCGCGAACGCAAGGGCGCGCTCTCCGGCGGCGGCCTCCCCGGCAAGCTTCGCGACTGTTCCAGCCGAGACGTCGACAAGTGCGAGCTCTACCTCGTCGAAGGCGATTCGGCGGGCGGCTCCGCCGAGGGCGGCCGCATCCGCGAGTTCCAGGCCATCCTCCCGCTCCGCGGCAAAATCATCAACGCCTACAAATCCCGCGAAGACAAAGTGCTGGCCAACGAAGAAGTCCGCAGCATGATCTCGGCCGTCGGCAGCGGCATCGGCGAAGACCAGGACCTCTCCAAGCGCCGCTACGGCCGCATCGTGATCATGACCGATGCCGACGTCGACGGCTCCCACATTCGCACGCTGCTGCTCACCTTCTTCTACCGTCAGATGTACGATCTGGTCGCGGCCGGCCACGTTTACGTCGCGCAGCCGCCGCTCTTCCGAGTCCGCCAAAAGACGAAGACCTACTACGTCCAGACCGAGGAAGAGATGCGGTCGCAGCTGCTCGAAATGGGCCTCGCCGACTCTGTCTTCGACCCCGGTGACGGCCGGCTCGTCGAAGGCGCCGACATGGTCGCGCTCGTCCGCACACTCGCCATACTCGAAGAGTCGATCACCGCGCTCGAGCGCCGCGGCATCAGCCTCAAGATCCACGCCGAGCGGCAAGACCCGTCCGGCAAGCTCCCCGTGTACCACGTCTTCATCGGCGGCCGCGACGAATGGTTCACCACCCGCGGCCAGCTCGACGATTTTGTCGCCAAGGAAGAGAAAGCGGCCGGCGGCAAGCTCAACGTTGATGTCGGCACCGTTACTGGCAGCAACGTCGGCTCAAGCGCAGCCGGCGCCACGCCGAGCGCCAATGGCGACGCCGCTTCCGATGCGCCTCGCCTTCGCATCGTCGAGCTCCACGAAGTCCGCACGATCAACACGCGGCTCCCCGAGCTCGCCAAGCTCGGCTTCTCGATCGACGCCCTGATCCCCAAAGAGCGCACCGGTGAAGAAGGCTCGCGATACATGCTCCGCCGCGGCGAAAACGAAGCCGGCCTCGAAGACCTCCGCTCCCTCCCCGCGGCCATCCGCGCCGCCGGCGAAAAAGGCCTGCAGATCACGCGCTTCAAAGGCCTCGGCGAAATGAACGCCGAAGAGCTCCGCGAAACCACGCTGGACCCCGCCAACCGCACGCTCCTGCAAATCCGCATGGACGACGTCGGCGCCGCCGACAACCTCTTCCGCGTCCTGATGGGCGACCAAGTGGAGCCGCGACGCGAATTCATCCAAAAGCACGCGCTGGATGTGCGGAATCTGGATGTGTAAACGCCGCCAATCAGATTTCCGTCTTATGAACTATTGGTTTGACGCATTCACTGGAACTACCTGGAACGAATTCCGCGCCGCGGGCGCGAAAGTCACTGGATTTCGTGAGCATAATTGGAAGCGGGCCGAACGCATTCGTTCCGGCGATATCTTTCTATGTTACCTGGTCGGTGTGAAGAGGTGGGTGGGATTGCTTGAGGTCATTGGCGAGCGATATCGCGATCAGACTCCAATTTGGGGCGAAGAAGTCTTCCCGGTACGCTTTCCGATCAAGCCGTTAGTTATGCTTGACGCCGAATTTGGCGTGCCTATGAAGGACATGGAAGGAAAGCTCACATTCTTCCCGCAAGGCGGGAAGAAGTGGTCCGGCTGGGTTAGGAGTTCTCCAACGCGATATGACCACGTGAATGGTGACGCGATTGTTGCGGCGCTTAAAGCATTTCAACAAACACCGAAAGCTCGTCCGGTCGACGCCAAGCTCTTAAAGCGGTCGAGCAATCTCTACAAGCTAAAAAAGAAAGGTGCGCAAGGTCAGGAGACGATTGTAAGTGTTCCAACGGACGAGATCGAAGAAACTGACGCTGAAGTGGCTGCATCTGTCGCTTCCACGCATACGGAGATTCAGTGGCGATTGCTAGAATTGGGCTCACAAATGGGCCTTCGTGTCTGGGCGCCGAAGGCAGACCGTGGCCGATCATGGAACGGCGACACCATTGGGCAAATTGAGAATCTTCTCGAGTCGCTCCCGACGCAATTTGATGAGGTTACCCAACGTACGATCGAAAACATCGATGTACTTTGGTTGAGTGGCAACGCCATCGTTGCCGCGTTTGAAGTGGAGCATTCCACAAGTATCTATTCAGGACTTCTGCGGATGTCCGACTTGCTCACCATGCAGCCAAATATCAATATCAAACTGTACTTGGCCGCTCCGGAAGAGCGCTACAGGAAATTCAAAAACGAAGTGGCAAGAGCCACATTTTCCGCGCTGCACAAGCCGCTCCACGAAATGTGTGGCTTCTTGCCATACTCGGCTTTGTGCGATCGCCTTGATGAAGTCAAGAGTGTTTTGCCATATCTTAAGCCGGATTTTATCGACGACATCGCCGAATACTACGACCCAGCCGAAGAATTCGATGCGTGATTGCGCGATCGCATCGCTTACAGAGGAGCATTTCGATGTATTTGTCGGACGTCGATCTTAAGAAGCTCTTGCCTTCTCTTCAGATAGAAACTCAAAATCCAGACCATTCATTTGAACCAAGCAGTCAAGTCCAACCTTGCTCGATCGACATGCGATTGGATTCGGTGTTCTGGCGACAAAAGAATCGTCGTGGACCGATGGACCTCCGAAGATCAGTTGTCGATCAAGTTGACGCACGGCGGTATTGGCAGCGCATGGACGTGAGGCCCAATGAAACCGTGACTTTAAAGCCTGGGCACATGATTTCGGGGCGGGTTTACGAGAAGTTCACAATTCCTA
>DASYDU010000142.1:0-25219 GCA_036499445.1 Lacipirellulaceae bacterium | reverse complement strand
GAGTATTGTGTTTTATGTGCTGTCGAGCTTCTTTTTTGCAGGCAGTTGCATGATGGCGTTTATGTGGTCGCCGCTCGAGGTGGTGAAATGGCTGATAATCTGTTTTCAATTGCTTCCGGCAGCGGTGTTTCTATCTATCGGACGAGTTTTATCTCCGGCGCGAGTTTGGGCGAGAGAAGTCGGTATCGTTCTTGTAGCGTCCGCGGCCGTCGGCGCATTCGGTTTGGCAATGTTTTTTCGAATCCGGAGTGGCACAAACCGGTTCCGCCAAAGAATGTCGATTTGTTCAGCGACTACACCACTGGCTTTCTGTGGATCGCCCTAATGGCTACATTTGGCGCGATGTGGTTACTGGCGGCGCACAGACAGCTGACCGAAAAACCTGTGCGGGCGCCGATTTTCGGGACGAAGCGGCATGAATGAACATCGGCCAAGTGTGACGTCCATCCAAGCTCGAGGGCGCACAAAAAACCGGGGCGTGCGGGAACGCCCCGGTTCAAAGAGGTCAACATGAACTTGTTACTCGATTAACATTTCGATCGGCAACCGTGTGGCATCAGCCTCTCCCGCCATTCACGGAAACGGTTTCTTCGATTCGCGAAATATGTCGAATCGACAGTCGCATGAACTTGTCGCCTTCATCCGTAGGAGGAAGAGCCACTACCGCCACAAAATTCCCGAGAGCCACACCATCCGGATGCTCGACTCGGTACGACGCGCCGTCGTCCATGTAGATGGTAAATGGACGGAACGGTTGTGATCGAGCAACTTCCCGAATTTCGTTGGCATTCATGCAACTAATCCAAAAACCCGATCAACTCCGCGCTCCGGCTCGGTTGCTGCAGCTTGCGGACGGCCTTCGCCTCGATCTGGCGGATGCGCTCGCGCGTCACTTTGAAAATGTGGCCGACTTCTTCCAGCGTATAGCTGTAGCCGTCGCCCAATCCGTAGCGCAGCTTGATGATCTCTCGCTCGCGGTAGCTCAAGGTCTTTAGCACCTTCGAAATTTGGCCGCGGAGCATCTCTTGGGCCGCGCCGATGGCCGGGCTTTCGGCGCCCGAATCGGGCAGCAAATCGCCGAAATGGCTGTCCTCGCTGTTGCCGACCGGCCGGTCGAGGCTGATCGGATAGCGGCTCATCGCCAAGACGCGGCGGGCCTCGTCGATCGTGCAATCGGCGGCGCGGGCCGTCTCTTCCAGCGTCGGCTCGCGGCCCAATCGCTGCAACAATTGCCGCGACACGTTGCGGACGCGGCTCATCGTCTCGACCATGTGGACCGGAATGCGAATCGTGCGGCTTTGATCGGCGACCGCCCGAGTGATCGCCTGACGAATCCACCACGTGGCGTACGTGCAGAACTTGAAGCCGCGCCGATATTCGAACTTGTCGACCGCCCGCATCAACCCGGCGTTCCCTTCCTGGATCAGATCGAGAAAGCTCAGGCCGCGGTTGCGATATTTCTTGGCGATCGAAACCACCAGCCGCAAGTTGCCTTCGGACAGACCGCGCTTGGCCCGCTGGTATTCGGTGTAAATTTGCTTCAGCGCCAGGATTCGGTTCCGCAAGCTGCTCGGCGTTTCCTGCAGCGCGCGGAGGATGTTGCGATACTCGACCAACAGCGGCTTGCGCTCGGCCATCGACTTGCGGTCTTTTTTCAGTGAGTCGAGTTTGGCTTTGAGCTCATCGATGCGGGAGCTGAACTGCTCCAGCTGCGCGATCATCGGTTCGATGCGCTGCGTGCGGAGGCCGAGCTCTTCGACCAACAGTACGGCGCGGCAGCGGCGGCGGCTGAGCCGCTTCCAGGCATGCTGGCGCTGTTGCGGCCGGGCCGACTTGCTCGTGGCCACTCGATAATCGTCCGCATTGCGTTCCAGCAACCGCTCGAGCGTCACGAGGTTGTTCGGCAACCGGCCCAGGATTTGTTCCTTCTCCAGCCGATCGGTCACCGAGACTTGCACCGTGCGATCGAACGGCAGCTCGCCCCGATGAACACGAGCCAGCACTTTGACCGCGCTGCGAATCACGTAGTCACAGGCCAACAGCTTGCGGCGGAAAGCGGCGCGAGTGATCTCGATGCGGCGGGCGAGGCAGATTTCTTCTTTACGCGTCAAGAGCGGGATCTCGCCCATCTGGGTGAGATACATGCGGACCGGGTCGTCAGACCAAGACTCGGTGTCGCCGTCCAGGAGGCCCTCGGCCTCGACGTCCTGCTCATCGAGTGCCTCGGCGGCTTCGCCGTCGCCATCCTCTTGATCCGTTAATCCATCGGTTTCATCGTCGTCTGTGTCGAGCGCCTTTTCATCCAATTCGGTCGCGACATCAGCGACAACCGCTGTTTCATCTTCGAGGTCATGATCCAATAGTGATTCGTACAAAATTCACACTCCTACCAATTAACTAGGCTATCAGGATGTACGCACGCTGGAAGTGATTTGTTGGGGAAGTGGTCTTGGCTGGAAAACGTTGAGCTCTTGTCGTAGAGATCGATTCGCCGATGAGTCGTCGGATAGCTCCGCTTGCGGTTCAGGTGCCTTGGTAGGTAAGAGCCCCCTGAAAGACGCGCGGGCAGAGCCACATTTGCGACGAGCGAACCATCAACTACGACGACGCGACGACGATCCAACCCCCCTTGCTACACTTGCCCCGTTGCATCACACGCCAGCAGCGTCGAAACAACTAATTCTAACACCAGTCTGACTGCAGTCTTGCTCCCTCGCGCATTTGGTAAAAGATTGCGCTCAGGTTGAGACTAGCAGCCGACGACAACTCTTGCCTAATCAACACGCTTTATTTTTTACGATCGATCGCGCTGGCCGCGGTTGTGCAATTTTGTGGCGCCGCGCTACAGGCGACATGCCAGCAATCAGTAACAACAGCAGCACACCGCGACTGACTTGCGAGTTGACCCAACTCGCACCATGCGAGGTCTTGCGATCGGTGGGCATCTTGTCCGGATGGCGCGTCCTTGTGAAAACGGAACCGCGGCATAGCATCCAGTCCCCTAGGCACCACTTGCCGACACGACGGTGGTCGGCTAATCGCTTACCCCAGACCTCGCGAGCATCCGCAGCGCGCGGAACTCGGCGAACCCATCCGGTGGGAACATCCCTGGCGTAGCCGCCCCCTTGCTTCCACTTCATTCCCTAGGCGACACCCCCGCGACAGGGAGTTTGAGCCCTTTAATTGTAAGCAGCCCTACAGCCGGGTCCATAGGCAGGGAATGAAAAATCCCTACGATAAGTAGTGCCGGCGCTAGTTGATCGCGTCGTGTGCGTACTATTGACGTACGCGATCGACACGCTTGGCCACGATTGCGACATGGAGCCGTTTTATCGACGGGGTCGTATGTCGTTATCTGTCAACAAGTTCCAGCATCACGCTAGCAGCCATTTCGTGCGGTTTGTGATTTCATGCCACAGCACTTGGTGACCTGTTCGTGCGGAAGACAGTTGCCGGTCGAGCTCTCGCAGGCCGGCCAACAATTGCAATGCGCATGTGGTGCAACCGTGTCGGTACCGACATTTCGCCAGCTTCGGGAGCTGCCGGTGGCCCCGGCCGAAAATGCCCAGGCGGCGACGCCGCGGACGTGGAGCGCACGCCAGGGCGCGATCGCCGCGAATCTAATCATTGCGGCGCTCTTGGTGATCGCGGCCGGCGCGAGTCGGTACACCGAGCCGCTCTTACCGCAATTCAATCCGGCGGCCCGCAACCAATTGGTCAGCGGCGAAATCGAAAAATTCACGCCCGCCGAAGCATGGAAGATCTGGACAGAGAATTATCGCAGCTTGAGTCGCGCTGGTTTCGTTGTCATGGAGCATCCGGCCACCCAGGCGATCCAGGAAGCGATCGATCAGCATCGGCGCATCGAATTCACGCTGGTGGGCGCTGCGGCTTTTTGCGCGCTCATCGCCGCAGTGCTCTGGCTCACCGGCGGACGGAAGTGAGCGGAAGAGCTCACTTCAATTAACTTCCTTCATCAATCAGCTGCAGCCAGCGGCTCAAATCGCCGTCACCTCGCGGCCCGAGCACGAGGTGGAAATGATTGGGCATCAGCACATAGCCGAGAATCATTAGCGGCAAACGCTCATTCGCCTCAGCCATCAAATCGAGAAAAGCCGCAGAGTCGCCCGCCTTGTGAAACATCTTTGCCCGAGCGTTGCCCCGATTGAGCACATGGTAACAAATTCCACCAACAGAAGCACGCGCGGTCCAGGGCACACAACCAGACTACCGGAATTTACACCAGCCGTCAACAAAACGTAGAACGTCCCCTTTTTCGTTCCGAATGGAGACTGATTAGCAATCACTCGGAACGCATTCAAGGCTTGTCGCCATCATCCGGGGATAAGAATTGAAGATTTGGCAAGGCTTGCTTCAATTCTTTTCGGCCGGCAGGAGTGACTTGCGTACCTACAATGTGTAGCGCCCAAAGGGCGTTCAGCCCCTTAAGCTGCTTCACCCCTTCGTCGGTTATTCGTGTATTATCAAGGCTCAATCGCTGTAGTGTGACAAATTCGCCGACCTGTTTCAAGCCAGCGTCGGTCACTTGCGTGTTATTGAGGTCCAGAAAATACAAATGTGTAAGCTTCTTGAAGTGCTCCAAGCCGGCATCTGTCACTCGTGTATCATCTAGGAGCAAACTGAGCAACTGGGTCAGCCCCTCAATGTGCTTCAGGCCGGCGTCAGTCACTTGGGTTTGAGTAAGTATCAGCGCTCTTAATTCCGTCAGTTCCTCAACGCTTCTCAGGGCATCGTCGCTAATATGAGTGTCGCTGAAATCGACTCCAGAGACCGGCTTACCGGGCGCGTCTTCGTCAATTGTTACCTTGCCGCCGAGCTTTTGGATTTCGTCAATCGCAGTGGCCTCTTCTCTATTAGGTCGATTGGCTGTTTCAACCAAAGGCGTACCACTAGGATCGCGTATTGTTACCTCCGCCTTGCGCTCTCTGTCGCCCCGGCGAAACACTAATTTTAGTTTCCCATCGGGATCGGCCTTTTCCCGTAGCATCCATTTAATTTCTGCCAAAGGTCGTCCGGCGATTCGTTCGCCGGCGACAGTCACAAGTTCGTCGTTGATAGAGATTCCAGCGTCTTCAGCGGGGCTATCCGGCTCAACAAATATGACAACCGTCTGTTCATTCTTTCTAAGCAATCCAATTCCCACTGCGCGTTGTTTGCCAGGTTTATCGAACTCCGCTCCTTTTGCCAGATATACGCGATCATGAGGAATATCCAACGTCACGCGGAATTGGCGGAGAAAAGCGAGACCGATTCGGCTTTCGGAGGCGCCATCACGCACCGATACATCGTTCATCTCAATACTTCCGACTTTCAAGTAACGCGCACCGCCCTCATGTAGCATACGAGCACCGGTGGCGATCACAACGGGACTTTCTCCGCCCGCGAAGAGTCGTTCCTTATCCAAAAGCCTTGCGTACAGTTTTGAAGACAACCAAACGGCGCCATCGTAACCCGTATCGACGACGCATCGTTCTGTGATGCCATCCCCAAACTCAACGAGAACTGTAGGCAGCTTGCGCTTGTTATACGCAAGATTGATGGGTTCTCCCCAAGTTGGTTGCGGCGATATCGAAGGCGACCGAATCACGACGCGCTGTGCATCGAAATCCAATTGCACTATGTACGATTGGAACAGCGGCAAACCAATAAAACCTTCGATGTCGCGTCCCGACACTTCGCGGCTACTCGACAAATCGTAACACAGTGTCAGTGCATCTTTGTTGAGTGTAATCGCGCCAATGTGCCCGTCAGGAACTTGGAATTTTTCCGCATGGCTCATCGATCCATCTGGTAGCGATATTGGTGTGTCGCCAACTGCCGGACCAAGCTCTTGGCGAAGTGTAGTGTGGAAAATGTATCCACCCGCTCCAGAATCGACGGCGCAGAGGTGCTCGCTCGCACCAATTGTAACCGGGACATAAATCAAGTCCGGGTAGATCGTTATCGGAAATTCAGCGGAAACGTCGGCTGCCGGGGCACAGCCAAAAATTGTCGCTTGAAATGCGAATAAAACAATAATCGCAAACCGTCGATTTGACAGCATACTTTGCGCAGCTAGTGAAACGCAGAAATTCATCGTGGTTCATTCGAATTCTCGAGCCATATCGCATTACGTCAAACTAGTTTGCTATTTTACCGCGCATGAAATAGCTCGCCACTAAGGCAGTTGCGGCGGACAGTCAGTACTAACGGAATGGAAATCGGGGACATTCTGTTTTTTGAAGTTCGGCGATTGAGCCGTGTCTGTTGACTCGCGCTGCGTCTAAGTGGATCGTCGTTTCTCCCATTCTGGGGGCGGCCAAAACTGGGGTGCTGCTTTTGGCCGCGCGATCTGGTAGCGTCGGTCCATGACTCTCAACAACCAGTTCCGACCTACGCCGCATGTGCGAGCACTTGAGCCCCCTGATCCAAGAGCAATCATCAACCAACGATTCTGTCCCGCATGTCGACTTCCCCTGACTCCCGAATCCCACATCCTCCATCCTCCCCGACTTCTGGCGTTCTATGGAAGATTCCTCGAGAAAAACCCTGATCGTGACGCACACATTCTGGCGTTCTATGGTCGAGCAGTGGCCCGGCCGATCCCTTGCCGCGCGACAGGCAGCCTGCGGCCAAGCCGCGCCACTCGTTCGCGGCGGAGTCAATCTCGCCAAACGCAATACTCACGTCCTATTGCAACACGCACAGCGGCCGAGAGCCTTGCCCCTCAAGAACTCGCGAATTTAACCGCGGCGCAAAACCAACGAGTACTGCAACAAAAAATCGACTTTCACAACAAGCGCAATTCCCTCCGCGCTTGGTGCGCCCAAATTCCATCAATCAGAAATCAGCAATCAAAAATCAACAATTGCCCGCTTTCTCACTTCGCTCCATACGGATTGAGCGAAATCTTCTTCTTTATCTCTTCCTTGAGTCGCTGGAGCACCGATTCTCGATCGGTGTTTTCCAGGATCTGCGCGATGACGCGCTTCGGCCCTGCCTGGCCCCAACTGGCGCCCTGCTCGAAGTAAACACGCGCCGCCTGGCCGACGATGTACGAACCGTAGCCGGCGGCGGCGCCTTGAGGCAGGGCCGAGACGACCGTGCTGTGGCCGACCGTGAGACCCTTGAAGAACGACGAGGCGTAGCTGACCACCGCTTCGCCGAGCATCACCCAACCGGCCGCCTTCAAAATCGACGTGACGAGGTCCTTGGCGTTCGCGGCGGTAATTTCGATGCCGTAGACCTTGCCGAGTGTGACGACCATCGCGGCGTCGACCGCGCTACCGCCGATCACATCGAGCATCGGACTGGGATTGAGGGCCACGGCGAGCGACTTCATCACAGCATAGCTCCAGATCGCGGCCGTCGCCTTTTCATTTCGCAGCCGAACACGGAGCGCGCCCATCCGGTCGCTCTTATCGGCCGCATACATCGCGGCATTGAGGGCCACCAGCGCCTTGCCCTCGGTTTCAAGGACTTCCAGCACGCGGATGCGCAAATCACGAACGTCCGGCGCCGGCTTCCGCCATTCGCTCCGCGTGTGGCCATCGGCCGACTCGATCAGGTACTCGACTTCGCGCGGATCGGCCTTGGCGGTGACAACGTTATTCGGATCGACGATGCCCGCCAGCCGCGAGCCGCGAAAAAGCGCCAGGAGCTCGGCCAGCTCGGCCCGCGAATAAAGGTCGGCCTTGTTGAGTACCAGCACGATCGGTTTGTGGCTGGCCGCGAGCTCGACGAGCGCCGAATACTCAACATCATTCAAATCGGAATCGGTGACGAACAGAACGATGTCGGCCCGCTGCGCCGCTTCGTGGGCCATTTCGGCGCGGGCCGCGCCATCAACTTCATTGAGACCCGGCGTGTCGATCAGCACGACTTCGGAACTCGCCAGCCCGGGCACGCAATAACCGGCCCCATCCCATTTCAGATGCCAAACGTCCTTGGTCCAACCGCCGCGAACATTCACTTGCGCGACCGCGTCGCCCACCAGCGCGTTGATCAGGGCCGACTTGCCGGTACTGATCTCGCCGAACACGACGATCTCGACGCGTCCCGCCTCAAGCTTCTCGGCCATTTCGTAGAGTTGATCCAGATCACGCTCCAGCGACGCCCGCTCCTCGGCGCTGCAACCGACAAAGCGGCCAATCGCCTGCCGCACCGTGGCGAGCGCGGCGTCGTAGTCAGCATCGCGCGTGGCACGAGCGCGCGGCCCGACACGCCGTTTCGCCTCGCTCCACCAATCGCCAATTCCCGGATCGTCGAACATTATTTGCTCCGATCCTGGAGGCGCTCGCGGCCCCATTGGATGAGTTTGCGGAGCTGGTCGGGCTGTGTGAGATCGGTCCACTCGCGGCGGGCGAGCTCGGCCAGGCCGCCGAGCGGCGGCTGCATCTCGCGGCGGAAGTATTGGCAAAAAACCTTGCCTACCCAGCGCGTGACAAGCGCCTGCGTAACGCCTTGGAGCGCGCCGCCGGCAATCGTGCCGATGCCGGGCACGGTCTTGAGCAACGAGCCGATGCCGGCCGCTACCGCCGGTGTTGCCGCAGTGACGCCGACCATGGCGACGAGATTTTTGCCGAGTTGGCCGAGCAGCGTGACGACTGTGTCGGCATCGATCCGCTGCTGGTAAACGGCCGCCAGGTCGAGCACCATTTTCACGATGATCGCCGTCCCGCCGGCCAGGTCCAAGAGCGGAATCGGATTGATGGCTGCCGCGCCGCCGACCGCCCACATGTATTTGCTGATGAGCTCATCGGCCCGCTGATCGAGAGCCGCCAGCACCCGCTCTTTCGATTCGTCGACCAGCCCGCGCGACTGCAACAGCAGATTTGCCAGTAAGAGCTCGCCGCCGTCTCGGTCGACTATCGACAGCATCCGCTTGGCAAGCGGCGCGATGTCCGGCGGTTCAGTGACCGATTCTTCTTCCTCGCGGCCATCGGGCAGCACGTGCACGCGCTCGCGAGCAACTGGCCGCGAACGCACGGCGACCACATCCGCCGGCTTCACCGCCGGCGAAACTTGTTCGGCCAGTTGCTTGAGCAAGCCATCGCGCTGCGCGTTGTCGTACCAGTCTTCCTTGTTGAGGCAGACGACAATTCGCTTCTCCATCGCCGCGAGCGCCTTGAGCAAATCGCGCTCATATGCCTTGAGAGGCCCATCGACGACGAACAGAACCAGGTCGGCGTTCTTCGCGGCCTCGGCGGCTTCCGCGGCATGCGATTCGCCATGGACCTCGGCCAGGCCTGGCGTGTCGGCCAGCACGATGCTGTCGCCGGCTGGCCAGGGAATCTCGCTCCGCGCCACAGTCGTGCCGCCCACGACGTTCGTGCGAAACACTTCACGGCCGGCGAGCGCGTTAAGCAGTGACGACTTGCCGCTCGAGATTGTGCCGAACGCGACGATCTCGAGCTTGCGCGATTGGCGCTTCGCTTCCAATTCGGCCACGGCCGCTTCGATCTCCGCGCGCAACCGCGGCGTGACGCCATCGCCCGTGGCATACTCTTTGCCGGTGGCCAAGTTGTCAGCCAGCTCGCGTGCGCGATCGGCCGCTGTCATTTCGCTCGGGCTCTGGTTGCGTCGGTCGTCGGTCGATTTCTTTCGTCGCGTGTTCCGCCAGACGCGAACCAACACCCAAATCACCAGGCCAGCCAGCAACAGCGCACCGGTGCCAACGAACGCAATGTAAACATTTTTCGCCCAAGGCCCCATTTCCGTCGCAGTATGATATTGTTCCAGCAATTTCGGCGGCAGCGTCACTAGCAGATAGCCGATCACGGCCAGCGACACGACGACGAGCAGGCCAGTAGTATGTCGCGATCGGGGCATGTGTTGATTATAGGCCGGAGTGTGAGCCGGCTCCATTGCGTGGGCGCGTGCATCCGGTACAAAGGAAAAGACAATAAGACGGAAGAGGGGAACGCAGGGAGTAAACGCAAATGAAAGCCGCCTATATCGATCAGCCGGGTTCGCCCGAGTGCATCGTCATTGGAGAACTGCCGAAACCGCGGCCGGCAGCCGACCAGGTGCTGGTGAAGGTTGCCGCCGCGGCCGTGAATCCAATTGATACGTATATCCGAAGTGGTATGGTGAAGATGGAATTACCACTGCCGTTCGTTGTCGGCTGCGACTTGGCCGGGACTGTGGAGGCGATCGGGCCGAAAGTCACGAGATTTCGCGTCGGCGATCGCGTTTGGGGTTCCAATCAGGGATTGCTCGGCCGCCAGGGGACGTTTGCCGAGTACGCAGCCGTCGACGAGGCTTGGCTCCACGCCACACCAGATGACGTCAGCGACGAGACAGCCGCCGCCTGCGCGCTCGTGGCATTGACCGCTCACTTGGGCTTGGTCCGCGACGCAGCACTGAAGCCGGGCGAAGTTCTATTCATCAACGGCGGCACGGGCGGCGTCGGCTCGATGGTCGTGCAAATGGCCAAGGCGATCGGCGCGCGGGTCGTCACGACGGCCGGCAGCGTCGAAAAACTAAAGGCCTGCTCTGAGCTCGGTGCCGACTTGGCGATCAACTACAAGACCGACGACGTATCGGCGCGGGTCCGCCAGTTCGCGCCCGGCGGCGTCAACGTGTGGTGGGAAACGGTGCGCGAGCCGGACTTCGATCGCACGATAAGCTTGCTTGCGCCGCGGGGCCGCATGATTCTGATGGCCGGTCGCGATGCGCGGCCACAATTTCCTGTCGGGCCCTTTTACGTAAAGGGTTGCAAGCTCTACGGCTTCGCCATGTTCAACGCCACGCCCGAGGAGATTCAAGCGGCAGGAGCGGACATCAATCACTGGCTCGCCGCCGGCCAGATCAAGGCCCGGATCGATCGTGTGCTGCCGCTCACAGAGACCGCGCTCGCGCATCGATTGCAGGAAGAAAGCACGGTCGGTACGTCCGGCGCGCTAGCCGGGAAGATTGTTGTCAAACCTTAGCGGTCACGGCGCCGGGCGGAGGCCGCAACGTCGGAATGCCCGCTGCGCCGCTGGCGACACCAAGAAGGCGAGCAGTTCGCGAGCGGCGACCGGCTGCTTGCCCTGCTTCACGAGTGCGGCGACGTAGGTTGCCGCGGCGCGCGTCACGGAAATCGAAAGCAGTGTCTCGCAGCGTTCGGCCCGGGCGGCGTCGCTGGCGAATGCGATGCCGACATCGGCCACTCCCGACACCACGGCCGCCAAGACTGCTCGCGAATTGTCGACGTGCAATATTTTGTCGGCAAGCAGCCCTTCAACTTTGACAGACTTTAAGTAATCGCGAGAATATTTTCCCAGCGGGCAGGCCGGCTCGGCGAGCGCGATCCGTTTGATCCGCCGCTCGGCCAGCGATTTGATGTTGCTGAGCACCGCGGCGCCTTTGGCGCCGACAACCGCCAGACCGTTGGCGGCGACCGTGCACCGCGACTTCGGCGCGAGCAGCTTCGCCACCTCCAGCCGATCGATTTCGCTTACTTCCGCTGAAATGAAGAGGTCGCCCGGCGCGCCCGCCAGCAAATGGTCGGCCAGCTCGTTCGAGGCGCCAAAAATTGCCCGCACGCGCACCGTCGGCTTTTCGAGCGCATATTCGGCCAAAATCTGCCCGAGCGCTTCCTGCAAACTGATCGCCGCGGCAAGATGCACGCACAGAGCAGCGTCGGCGCGTGGGTCGAGCGTTCGCTGCAGAATTCCAGCGGCCGTCTCGTTAAGTGAGCCGCGAATTTGCTCGTAAAGATTGACTGCCAGTCGTCCACGCTCAGTGAGTTTCGCCCCTCCGCCCTTGGTGCCGCCGACCGCCGCCTCGACCAAGGGTTCTCCAGCGGCCGCATTGACTTCTTGCACCAGATTCCAGGCCCGGCGGTAAGACATCCGCATCGATTTGGCCGCCTTCGTGATGCTGTGATGCGCATCGATCGCGGCGAGTAAATCGGCCCGCCCCTCGCCCAAGACCGCTTGCCCCGACCGTTCAACCCATACACGAACGCCTACTTTCCAATCGCCCATCCAGCTTCCGGTGGTCTTTGACTTGGCCATGTTGATGTTTGATGCCAATTGATTGAACGGACGCCGTTATATCGTATTGCGCTTCGCGCGGAAACCATTCCTGACGGCGCCGTCCTTCCCGCTATGATACCGGCAATTTCCCAGCTAACCGCCTTAAAATCGGCGTGGTATAATTCGAAAGACCAAGCGTCGCGATCGCTCGACTGGCGAAGGAGAATTCCATGACGTTTACCGCCGTTTATATCCAGGTTCCGGAAGGATTCGTTGCTTTCGTCGAGGAACTGCCTGGGGCTAACACCCAAGGGGCGACGATGGAAGAAGCTCGCGAAAACCTGTCGGAGGCGGTCAGCTTGGTGCTCGAAGCCAACCGCGAACTGGCCGAGAAATCGCTTGCCGGGCAGACGGTCGTGCGGGAACCTTTTCAATTGGTCAATTCATGAAGCGGGTGGACCTCATCCGTCATCTCGAATCACACGGCTGTTATCTGTTGCGCGATCGTGGTCGACACAGCGTCTACGTCAATCCATCGACCAGCGAAGTGTCAGCCGTCCCGCGTCATCGCGAGATCAATGTCTTCCTCGCGAAAAGAATCTGTCGCGATTTGAAGATTCCGGCGCCGTAATGATTCTTCACGAGACGCATTCCTATCGCGCTACACCAATCCCCACCGCTTCCGCAGATACCATTCAACTCCCAGCAGCGCAACAAACAGCAATAGGAACGGCCATTTGTCCCAATACGTCACTTTGGCGACGATTTCCTCTTCCAGCTTGGGCGGCGCGTCGGCGAAGTGCTTGATGAGCGCCGGCAATTCCTCGGGTGCGAGCGTTTTTCCGCCCGCGGCCGAAGTCATCTCGGCGAGCTGTGCCATTAAGCTCGGCTCGGCGGCCGGCCGGTCGAGCTCCAAGTCTTGATTCGGCACGAGAAAGCGGGCCTCGGCCGTGCCCAATTCTTTGCCGCCATCGTGGGCCGTGACCTTGATACGGTAATCGCCCGCTTTGTCAGTCTCACGAAATGTGGACGTCGATTGCGTGCCATTCTTTGTCGGGCGGGCATCGATCGCGCGGCCATCCGGCGTTTGGACGGTGACATCGAAGCTGGCCGACTCGATCGGCTCACCTTGCGCGCTATCCGCGCCGACGGCGAAATCGACGCGCGTTCCGCGGACCACGCGCCGGCCAGCCAGCTTAATCCAAACTCGGCCCTCGGTCTGCAAATCTTTCTTCGCCAGCCAAAGCACGCATTGTCGCCAAAATCGCCGATGGGCGTCGCCAAATCCCTGCATCTGCCAGTGCCAAGTCGAGTCGCCTGCGAAGGCCAGCACGCGGCCGTCGCCCGACTGCCCGGCGATCAAGAGCGGATGTTGCTGCACGTCATCCGCTTCGGCCAGCACTTCGGCATTTGGTTTGAGCTCGCGGCGATCAATTAGGTTCGCGCCGTCGAGCGGCGGAAGCGCCGTCCAGGCGGCGCCGCCATCGCCTGCCGCACCAATTTGCATGATCGGATGTCGCATGCCGACCGGCGCGGCCGGCCGCATCCGCACCGGTGCTGGCAGTTGTACGTCGCTTCGCAGTGCGTCGCCAAAATTCTGCCGTTGAGCGGGGCCAATGTTGAGCGGCAGCACGTCGGCGAGCGGCGTTTCGCGGAATCCGCCCGGGCCGAAACTGTGATAACCGCCTGTCATCATCAGGCCCACGCCCTTTCGCACGCCGTCAGCGAGCGCTTGCCAACTCCCCTCGTTCAGGGCCTGGGCGTCGACGTCGTCCAAAATCACGACATCGAATTTTCCGTGCTCGAGCAGTTCTCGCAGATCGAGCTCCGCCGGCTGATAGTTCAGCAGCCGTCGTTCGACAACGATATCAGGCGACTGGGCGAGCGCGGCCCGCACGAATCGTTGCTCCGTGCCGGGCCCACCGCCAATCCGCTGGGCGCCGACCAGGTAAAGCACATTGACGCCCCCCTTGCGCACGGTGACAAACGTGCTGGCTTCGTTGTTCGTGGTCACGAGCTCGCCCTCGCGCGGTTCGACGCGGAGCGTAACCTTGAATTCGCCGGGCACTTGCGGTGTGTAGTGGAGCGTGACGGGAATCGCTTGGTCGTCGGCGCCGGTTTCGACTTGCACCGTGTCGACGGTCTCCATGCCGGCCGTTTTTCCAGCCGGCGCGGTCTCCCAGAGCAACTTCACGGCCACGCGCTCATTGGCGAAGCCGCGGCTCGTGAGCCGGCCGTGAACTTCGGTCGGCGCTTCGGCAAAGATCGTTTCGTTAGTCACCAGGTCATCGATGGCGAGATCCGCTCGCTCGCTGCCGCCCGATTTGCCGAACGTAAACGTGTAGAGCGGTATGCCCTCGGCCTTCATTCGCTCGGCCGCGGTTTGCGGCGGCAGATCGTGTGGCGCGATAGCCCGTTGCGCGCCGTCGCTGAGCAGCAGTACACCGAGCAGCCGCTCGCTGGCGTGGCGATCGAGCGCGTCGGCCAGGGCCGCACCAAGGGCCGATTGTTCGCCGGTGGGCTCGGCCGGTAGATCGGCTTTGCCGTCGTGGATGTCGAGCGCGGAAGTTGCGATGTCGAACTTGTAGGCGCTCACATCCCAGAGTTGGCCCAGCTTCGCGAGATCGGCAGTTGCCGCGGTCAGTAACGACCGCACAGCGTCCCAACGCGATTTGTCGCCTAGCGAGTCGGCCACCTGCATGCTCCGCGAGTCGTCGACAAGCAGGACCAGTGAGCCCCGTTGCGGCGTGACTTTAGTAAAAACCAGTTCGGGTCGGAGCATGGCGACGAGCGTCAGCAGCACAACAAGCAGCCGCAGCACGACCAGCGCCGCCCGGCGGACGATCGTCAGATTGCCAAACTTCGGTCGGAGTGAGAGAGTCGTGATGAGCACCACCATCACGGCGGCCACAAAAACCGGGCTCATCACAGGATGGAGTCGCAGCTCGTGCATAAATTCCAAATGCTTTGTCGAACAGAAGGAAACGGAGAGAACGGAGCCCCGACCTGCTCTGGTCTCTCCGTTGCCTCCTGTTAGTTATCCCTTTCGCACAAGTCGCCAGCAACGGTGGATTCGCTCGTTGCGAAAGTCTTCGGGAATTGTCTGACGCGTAATGTCGCGAATCGAATAAGCGACGAGCGCCGCCTCATCCAGCTTGAACCGACGAGAATTCGTGCTGAAGAAGACGACGCCGTCCGCAGCGATTTGGGCGGCAAGTCGCTTCAGCAGCACGCCGTGATCGCGCTGGACGTCCCAAGGCTCCTCGGTTCCCTTGCGATTAGAGAAGGTGGGCGGATCGACGACCGCGAGGTCCCAGGCGTCGCTCGACGACGGACCATCGAGGAATTCCCAGATGTCGCTCCGCACCAATTGATGCTGCGGCCCGCTGAAGCCGTTGAGCGCCAGGTTTTCACGGGCCCAATCGACGTAGGTCGTCGAATGGTCAACAGTCGTGGTCGAGGCGGCCCCGCCCGCCGCCGCGTAAACCGAGAACGAGCCGGTGTAGGCGAATAAGTTAAGAAAGCGTTTCTCACTCGCTGTCTCACGGACTATCTGCCGCGTCAAGCGATGATCGAGAAATAACCCCGTGTCAACGTAATCGGACAGGTTAACGACGAACTTTAACCCGCCCTCCTGGACAACAAAACGAGCCCGCTCGTCGGCCACGCGTTGATACTGGTCGTCGCCCCGTTGCCGGTCGCGATGTTTTAAGAATACGCGCTTGCGTGGCACCTCGAGCACTTCGGCCGCCGTGCGAACCATCAAATCCAGCCAGTCGGCATGTTGCGCGGGCGAGCGATCGTGTGGCCGAACAAACTCGGCGATGTGGAGCGCGTCCTCATAGCGATCGACCACAAGCGGCACATCGGCCACGTCGCGCTCATAGAGTCGGTAGCAAGTGATACCGCGCCGTGTCGGCCAGCGGCGCAGATGCCGGGCCCGATTTCGCAGACGATTGGCAAACTCTTCGGCTTGCCGTTTCGACTCCGGCAGGAGCCCACCAAAAGCGGGACCGATGAATTCTTTCGCGGGCGCTGGGGAAGGCGGGGCTACCAGTTCCTCTTTCGCGATTTCAGGTTCAAAATAATCGACCGGATCAGCGACATCTTCTTTGCTTATCTCTTCTGCATGCTCTCCGCCGCGCGGCGGTCGCGGGCCGTGAAACTGGTAATACGTGCATTCGAGCGGGCCGTTGTAAAGCTTGCGCCGACGATCGGCGGTTTGGCCGACCAACATTTCGAGGTCCGGCCGGGCCGAGAGAATGTAAAACGACCACGTCGGCAGGCCACGGAGCACCAGCGGAAACGTCCGATAGAGACGCTCGATTTCATCATCCGCGCCCATCCGCTCACCGTACGGCGGATTCGTGATGATGCAGCCATACTCGGCCTTCGCCCGCAGATCGGCGAACGGCCGCTCTTGCCAATGAATGTCGCCCGCAACGCCGGCCTGCTCAGCGTGGTAGCGGGCAAGGCTCAGCGGCTCGGCCGCAATGTCATAACCCAGCAGCCGCTCCGGCAGCGCTGGCCACACCAGGTCGCGGGCTTCTTCCCGCGCCGTCGCCCAAATTCGGCGGTCGAGCGCCGGCCAATCCTCGGCGATAAACGTCCGCTTGAGTCCCGGTGCGATGTTGCGACCCAAGAGCGCCGCTTCGATCAAAATCGTGCCCGTCCCACAAAACGGATCGACCAGCACGCGGCCCGGCCGCCAAAAACTTAATTGCACGAGCGTCGCCGCCAAGGTCTCGCGAAGCTGCGCCTCGGCCACGAGCGATCGGTAGCCGCGCTTGTGCAGACCGATTCCCGTGGTGTCGAGCGTCAGTGTGGCCACGTCCTCGCGGAGGCTGATTTCAATCGAACACCGCGGTCCAGTTTCGGGTAACTCCGTAGCGCGATGAGCTTCCTGCAACCGCTTCACGATCGCCCGCTTCACAATCCGCTGACATGCGGGCACGCTCGAAAGCTGCGACCGATGCGAGCGACCGCTGACCGGGAACTCGGCGTCGGCCGGCAACCACGCTTCCCACGGCAGGGCGGCGGTGCCATCGAACAGCACACCAAAGTCGGTGGCCGGAAACGAGCCAAGATGGACAAGCACCCGTTCGCCGGACCGCAGCCACAAGTTCGCCCGTGCGATCGCCAGCGGGTCCGCCCGAAACATCAATCGGCCGGGACTGGTCGTACGGGCTTCGTAACCGAGTGCCGCCAACTCACGGCGAACAACCGCCTCCGTGCCAGACGCCGCTGTGGCAATCAATTCAAGCTGCGGCGAGGCGCCGCTCATGGATGGCTGCTCGATTGTCACGTCTGGCCCGTCATCGTTTGTAGAAGCGATTGGCCAGCAAGCTTTCGGCGCCGAGCACCAGTGCCATCGCCACGATCAGCAGCGGAAATAGCTCGCGGCCCATCCGGCCCAAGCCGACGTGAACCTCGATCTCCTCCCGATTATGTGCCAGCCGCACTCGATCCTCGCCGAGCGACTTGGCGATGGTCGCGAAATCGGCCCGCGCAAGTTGACTCATTTCGGCCGGGCAGTTAATGCTGAAGCCGCGATCGAGCTTGCCTTTCTCGCCCCCGGCGCGAACGCGATAATTGCCGAGCGCGGCCGTCGAGGTGATCGAGAGTTCGCGCTGCCCGGGCGTGAGCGATTGCCGCACGGCACTCGCGCCCGGCATCTGCAGCACATAACTCGAAAGCTCTTCGTCCGGCGACAAATGGAGTAACACCGTCTGGCCCGCCAGATAATTGAAGTGGGCGTCGCCCGCGCCCGCCAGATATTCGACCAATCCATTGGCCAGCGCGAGAAACGGCCAGGGATCGGGCCCGCTGGGCAGCAGGTTCCAAGGGTCGTTTCCGGCCGGATCAGAAACGCTCGTGGTCATGGTGATCGCTCGGCCGCTCCCCACGCGCCGCTCCAAGATGGCCGGCTTGCCGTTGGCATACGACGCAATATTTACCACGCCGCTTGCCGGCGACTCCAGCTCCCAATACTTGAACACCGGAAACTCCGACCAGGGCACCGCATCGGCCATGTCGCGCAGCCCCGCCAGTGCCGGATGCTCGATCGCCGTCGGCCGCAAGTACGTGGCATCGCGCGATTGCCAGCGGAGCTTGGCGGCGAGCAGTTGCTGCGGCGACGGCTCGTTCAGCTCGTCGCGCTTGGCGTGCCGCCCGAGAAAAATGCCCACGCCGCCGCCGGAATGGACGTAGTCGGTGAGCGATTGCCAGGTGGCCGCCGCTGGTGGCGACGGATCGGTCAGACACACAGCGTCATAATCCGCCAGCGTAACGCTGGCCAGCTCGGCCATGGTCCGCGCGTCGCAAACAAATTTGGACCGCAACAGTCCAGCCGTGGCGGTCGGCGCGAGCGCTTCACGCAGAAACAGCGTGTCTTCCAACTGGTCGCCGACGATAAGTACCTTTCGCGGCGGCCGGACCTCGATCGTGAAGTAGCGGACGTCGTCCGAGGGCAGGGCGTCTTCGCCCACGATGCGGACATAGCCCTGATGCGTGCCGGGCTCGACCCCGGAAAGCGAGAACTCCACGTGTGCAGGCTCGCCCTCCTTTTCGACTTTCAATACTTGCTGACCACGCTTTTGCATCCCACCCGCCGCATCATCCAAATACAGCTCAATCGTCACATCGCCGTGCTCGGCAATTTCGCCGGTCGCCACCAAATCGGTGTTGAGTTGCAGCAGGCTCCCCGGCGTGAGCTCCTCGCCGCTGAGTCGCAGCGCGCCAATCGCGAAATTGTGCGGCTTCTCCACGCCGACGTCGATCAAATACACCGTTGCCCCCGGCAGCTCTTTGAGCCGCGCCGCGAAATCGGCCAGCGTGTGTTCGTTCCAGGCGGCGCTCGCCAGATCGGTAAACACGTAAAACTCGCCGCGATGATCGTGCTGCTCGCGGAGCCAGTCGGCCGCATCGCGAAGCGTCTCATCCCAAGGCCGTACGACCGAGCTGGTGGCGAGCCGCTCGAGCCGCAATTCGGCCGCTGACCGATCCAAATCGCGGCCGCCGCGCTGAGTGCCGCGGTCGATCACGGTAACGGGACAGTCCGCCGGCAATTGTTCGAGGAGCCAATTGGCCGTTTCTCGGGCTCGATCGAGCCGTGTTTGATTGTCGCGCACATAGGCCATCCGCAGCGAATTATCGAACACGAGCGCCGCTGCAACGGGCGCCCCCTCCTGGCCGGCGACTCCCGAACCGCGCAGCGTCGGCCGGGCGAGTGCGAACGCCAGCAAACAAATGATCGCGCAGCGTAGCGCAAGTAGTAGCATCTGCCGAAGTTGTAGCCGGTGTTGGTTCAGCGTCTTTCGCTGCTGCACGAATCGGAGCGCCGGAAAAACATATTGCCGAACCTCGCGCCGCATCACCAGATGCAACACAATCGGCACCCCAATCAAGAGTGCGCCGCCCAAGAGTGCCGGTGTGACAAATCCCATCGGGTCCACCTTGCGGCAACTTAGCCCCGTGAACGGCGCATTGATAGATACTCAGTGAGCGCCCGATCGAAGGGCATGCCGGTGTCCAGCGGCACATAATCAATCCCGCTCTGGAAGCACTCGCGGCGATAGGTCTCGCGGAACGACGAAAGTTCCTGCAAATAATCGCCGCGGAAGCTATCGGCATCGACCTCCAGCCGCACATTCGATTCCGGCTCTTCCAGCTCCACCAATCCCTCAAATGGAAACTCGACCTCCGCCTCGTCGAGGATGTGAAACAAAATCACGTCATGCCCGCCATGTCGCAATCGCCGCAACGCCGAGATGATCGGCTCGGTGTCGGCGAGCAAATCGCTAAACACCATCACCAGGCTGGCGTGTTTGAGCATCGCCGCCAATTGGATCAGACTGCGGCCGGCGTCGGTTTGCCCCTGCGGTTTGAGCCGCGCCAACAGCGACAAGACGTTGCCGATCTGCTGTCGTTTTGACTTCGGCGGCAAGCAATTGTTGATCGACTCGGCAAACGTCACCAGCCCGACGGGGTCGTTTTGCAGAATCATCAAATAGCACAGCGCCGCGGCCAGGCAAATCGAGTATTCGAATTTGGTCAGCTCCTGGCGATATGTGTAGGCCATCGACTGACTCAGGTCCATCACCAGATAGCCCGTGATATTTGTCTCGGCCTCGAATTTCTTGACGTAATACTTGTCGGTCTTGGCATACACAAGCCAATCGATGTCGTGCGGATTGTCGCCCGGCGTATACTTGCGATGTTCGCTGAACTCGACCGAAAAACCGTGAAACGGGCTAGCGTGTAGGCCGTGCAAAAAGCCCTTCACGATAAACTCCGCGCGCAGGTCAAGCCGCGATATCTGCCGAATGACTTCCGGCTTCAGATATTTCTCGACAGTAGACATGCAACGCCGTTCAGATTTGACAAGATAACAGGATGTTCAGGATCGACAGAACGTTTGCCGGTCGAAGTCAGCCAAAGAACCGGCATTAATTCGTTGCAGTTACTCTCTTTTCGAATCCTGTCAATCCTGCCGATCCTGTCAAAATGTTTTAGCTCGCGAACTTCGGGACTTCCGGCATCGGGATCTCTTTCAGCAGTCGGGCGATCACATCTTCGGTGCCCATGCCTTCGGCTTGCGCCTGGAAGTTCGTGCTAATGCGATGCCGCAACACGGGCTCCGCCACCTTCTGCACGTCTTCGATGGCGACGCTAAACCTGCCATCCATCGCGGCGAGCGCCTTGCCGCCGTGGATTAAGAACTGCCCGGCTCGGGGCCCCGCGCCCCAATCCACCAGCTCGCGGACAAACTTCGGCGCCGTTTCGTCCTTGGGCCGCGTGGCCCGCACCAGCGACGATACATATTTAATGATGTGCTCACTCACCGCCACCGAGCTCACCAGCTTTTGCAGATTGAGAATCGCCCGCTGCGAAAGAACTTTGGCCACCTCCGGCCGTTCGTGTCGCGTCGTCGATTGCAGGATTTGTCGCTCTTCCTCGGCCGAGGGATAGTCGACTTTGATGTCAAACATGAAGCGATCGAGCTGAGCTTCGGGTAGAGGATAAGTCCCTTCTTGCTCGATCGGGTTCTGCGTAGCGATCGTGAAGAACGGCTCGGGCAGCGGGTACGTCGATTGCCCGACTGTCACTTCATGTTCCTGCATCGCCTGCAACAGCGCGGCTTGGGTTTTGGGCGGCGTGCGATTGATTTCGTCGGCCAGCAACAGGTTCGTGAAGATTGGCCCTTCGACAAACCGGAACGATCGCCGGCCATGCTCGTCTTCTTCGAGCACGTTGGTGCCCGTAATGTCCGAGGGCATCAGATCCGGCGTGAACTGAATCCGCTTAAATTGCAGATCGAGGATTTGCGCGAGCGTGCTGACGATCAGCGTCTTGGCCAGCCCGGGCACGCCGACCAAGAGGCAATGGCCGCGCGTGAAGATCGCCGCAAAAATCTGCTCGATCACGGCGTCCTGCCCGACGATCACCTTTTGCAGCTCGCGTTGCATCAGCTGCCGATGTTGCCGGAATTCTTGCAGCACATCGCCCAGATTGCGCGTCTTTGTGGACATTTGCGAGCTGTTATCTGTTAGTCGTTAACTGTTGGCCAGCAGCGGCTGGCAATGCCTAAGAAGCTAAAAGCTAACGGCTAAGAGCTAACAGCTTCCGTCCGCATTCTATCGGTCATGGCGCAAAGCGACAATCTATGGACGCTGCTCGTTGCCGCCTCAATCGGCGATTCGTAGACTACATGGGGATCAATTGATGCGGCGTTCGCTGATGTTGCCGCGAAGGAATGCAGGATGTGGCCAACATGGGCTCGGACTGGCGCCGCGACGCTGCTGATCGTAGCGGTTGTAGCGGGGGCCGCTTTCGCCGCCGCCGCGCTTCCGCCGGCCCGCCCGATTGATGCGAGCCAGGTCCTCGACGCGATCGATCGGGGCATCGCATATCTCAAACGCGAGCAATCGGCCCGCGGCCGCTGGAGCGAGATGGCCGGCTACGATGGCGGCGTCACAGCGCTGTGTACACTCGCGCTCTTGAACTCTGGTGTGTCGGCCGATGATCCGGTCGTTGCTCACGCGCTCACCTACATCCGCAGCATCGAGCCGGACAAGACCTACGTCGTGGCACTCCAAACGATGGTCCTTTGCGCTGCCGAGCCGAAGAAGGACATGGTCATCATCGAGCGAAACGTGCGCTGGCTCGAATCGCATCAGATCACCGAGGCCGACCGCGACGGCGCCTGGTCCTATCCGGGGCCGGGCGGCGACAATAGCAATTCGCAGTTCGCCGTGCTCGCGCTCTACGATGCCCAGTGTGCCGGGGCGGCCGTCAATCGGCTCACGTGGCAGCGTGCGTCCGCCTATTGGCGAAAAACACAGAACGACGATGGCTCCTGGGGCTATGTGCCGGGCGACGCCGGCTCGGGCAGCATGACCTGCGCGGGCATTGGCGGTCTGGCAATTTGCACGGCAGCCTTGGAGTCGGGCGATGCCGCTGTGGAAGGCGGCCGCGTCGTTTGCTGCCGTCCACATCAGCAGGACGATGCACTGGAACGCGGCATCGATTGGCTCGCCCAGCACTTCTCGGTGAGCCGCAATCCGCGACCGTCCGGCGCCGGACAGGCCTGCATCTACTACTACCTTTACGGGCTTGAGCGCAGCGGCCGGCTCACGGCCCACCGCTTCATCGGCCAACACGATTGGTATCGCGAAGGGGCCGAGTATCTGATCCACGATCAAGATTCACTCGCCCATTATTGGCAGGGCACTTGGCATGCGGAGCAGAATCCGCACATCAGCACGGCCCTTGCGCTGTTGTTTCTTTCCAAAGGCCGGCGGCCCGTCGTGATGTCCAAGATGCAGTACGGCAATCCCGGCGATTGGAATCAACACCGGGCGGACGCCGCCCATCTTGTCGCATACACGGAACAAGCCTGGCACCTCGGGCTGACGTGGCAAACGGTCGACCCGGCGAAAGCGACCGTGGAAGACTTGCTGCAATCGCCGGTCCTCTATATCAGCGGCAGCCGGGCTCCGGCACTCATGGACCAAGCGAAAAAGCTCCGTGATTATGTCGATCGCGGCGGTTTCATCTTTGCCGAAGCCTGCTGCGGCGATCCGCAGCCCTTCGACGCGGCCTTTCGCAAATTGATGGCGGCGGTCTTCCCGGAGCCCGAGTACAAGCTGCAGCAACTCACGCCCGGGCACCCGATCTGGCGGATGCAGGACCTCGTGCGCCCCGAGTCGCCGTACATCGGCAAACTTTGGGCCGTTGAGTATGGATGCCGCACATCAGTCATCTATTCGCAGGAAGACCTCTCCTGTTACTGGGAGCTCGCGCAGCCGGGCCGACCGACCAAATATCCCGAGGCGATCGAGCAACACGTCGAAGACTCGCTCGCGATTGGCGTGAACGTGTTGACTTACGCCACCAACCGCGAGCCCAAGGGCAAGGAGCAGAGCTTCGAGGTACCCCAGGCCGACAAAGACACGAGTGACCCCACGAGCCGTGGCACAATTGAAATCGCCAAACTCTATCACGGCGGCGGCTGCAACGATGCCCCGGGCGCCCTCGTGAATCTATTGCGCACCGCCTCGCAAGGCGAATTGAAGTTGCGCGTCCGGGCGGCGCCGGATATGATCGGCATCGGCGACGAAAATCTCTTCAAGTATCATCTGGTGTTCATGCACGGCCGGCGCGATTTTCGCCTCACCCCGGCCGAGCGCACACGCCTCGACGAGTATCTCGAGCGAGGCGGCACGCTCTTCGTCGACGCGATCTGTGCAAGTAAGCCTTTTGCCACAGCGCTCCGGCGCGAGCTGGGCCTGGCGGTATCAGGCCACTCGCTCGAGCGCATCCCGGCCGACGACCCGCTCTTTACCACGTCCTACGGCGGCTACGACATTCGCCAGGTTTCGCTCCGCGATCCGGAAACCGCCGACGCGAACCAGCCCGTGGCGACCCGGGTGCGGCAGGTCGAGCCGCAACTCGAAGGCATCGCGCTCGGCGGCCGCTGGGCCGTGATCTTCTCGCCCTACGACATTAGCTGCGCGCTCGAGGAGCACGAAGCGCTCGGCTGCCGCGGCTACATCCGCCAAGACGCTGCCCGGATCGGGCTCAATGTGCTGCTCTATTCGCTGAATCAATAAATGATCTGCGGTGGGTAGCGAGTTTCGCGAAATCCTAGATTTCCCGCTGCAATCAACATGCAGATTGATTGAATTTATTTTCACATCAATTTAGAATAAAGAGGATTTTATTGGGGGATCGTGCCTCCCATCATCAGGCGTTGGTGGCCGCTGACTTTTCAGTGCTTAATCTGCTATGTGGAGGGACTAATGGGGAAACTACGTACGGCCGTGTTTTCGGCCATCTTCTCTTTTTGTGCCGCGATCACGCTCGCCAATTTTGTGGGCGGCGTGGAAAGTTTTCCCGGCACAGTCAAAGACTTGTCCACGTGGGGACAAACACCCAACGGGCCAAGCGCATTTACGCAAGCCAATGGATTGTACTACGATGACCAAAGTCAATTCGGCAGCGGCAGCTACAACACGAAGGCGGCGACTGTCAGTTGGGGCCAGTCGGTTCGTATGACGACTACGATCACGAAGCCTTCAGCGGGGATCGCGCTCTTCTTGACGAACAATTCGGCAGGAGCGAACGATTACGGATCAAATAACTCAGCGTTTTGGGCGCTCAGTTTTGAAGTGAATGCCAGTGTTTCGCTGGATCGCTTGGGTGCTGGCGCAGGCTCGCATGGTGGCTGGGGCGATAGTGATCGTGGCATCTTTGCGTTTCAGCCGGCAATAAATCACCCATACACACTGCAGATTACGCCGCTTTCCACTAATTCCGCCTCCTTTGCGGTCTACGACGGTCCGAACGGCCCGCTCCTCGAATCGCTGTTCTACGATAATTCGCCGATGTCTGTGCCGAATACACTCCACATTTCCATCTTTGCCGAGGGTGGTTCGTTTGTCGTAAATTCGGTCGCAATCGTACCGGAACCGCCGGCGGCGGCCCTGGCAACCAGCGCGGTGCTTGGAGTGGCGGCATGTCGTTGGCGAAATCGCCGCGCAATGTCCTGCTAATAAGGGACTTACAGCGGGTGCTGCCAACGTCAACGCGGCTTGACCGGCGCGACGCCGCCTACTTATAATCCGCGGCATTTTTTAGTCGCGACTTTTCTTAATTGCCGGTAGCCCTTTAGCTTACGGACGAGCTCAGTGTACAGACTAAGGTTCAGTACTCGTGCCTGAACCCTGAACCCTGAACCCTCGCGCTGGCAA
>DASYDU010000141.1:0-4038 GCA_036499445.1 Lacipirellulaceae bacterium | reverse complement strand
AATGCTCGAGGCCGAGCACATCCCGGTCAGCCTGCTCGTCACAACCGAGCCAAATCGCATCTCGCACAAGGTGCCGCGAAACGTCGAGCGCTACATCAACATCTTCCAATCGAATAGCCTGTTGGGCGGCTTCAACGCGGCGACCGTGTCGGGCTTTCAAGGCCACGTCGCGACCTTCGATCTCGTCAAACACAGCGAAATCTCGCACGTGAACATGGAGAAGGACGGGGCGATCCAAGAGCAAGTGATGAGCAAGATTCTCGAGCTTGCAGAGACGCCGGCCAAAGTCGAAGGCGAACCGAAGCCGATCCACTATGTGGTTCCAGCCGAAGCAGCAATCGAGCTCTGGGACAGCGGCACCTCTGTCGCCGCGCGCCCCGGCGATACGCTGCAGACGCTTGCGGCCGCCTATCACGTACCGCTCTGGTCACTCACCCAGACTAACCAGATGCAGGATGATGCGCCTCTGACGGCGGCCGCGCAGATCATCATCCCGCGCCACCTCGGTCCACTTGGGGTACAGACGAGCCTCAAAAGTTCAAGCCAGAAGCGAGCGAAGCGTTGACGGGCGGCTCGCTAGTGCCCCGTTTCCGAAGCTCGTGATACATGGCGGCACCCTCTGACACGAGCTTCGGAAACAAAGGGGGCACTAGCAAATATATGATTGTAGTGCCGCTTTTCGATTTGACGTTCCTGTGCGAGCTCGCGGCAGGTGATGCAGGAACGTCAAATCGGCGGCACTAGCCGAGCCGCAAAAACGGAATCAGCATCGGGACGCGGCGGCGGTACGACTCGTACGCGTCGGCGCCAAGCTCTGAGCGCAGGAAGCGCTCTTCCGAACTCGCTTTCAGATAGATGCCAAAGATGATAAGCGCGGCACCGATGAGACCCGTGACGGTCGCCTCAGCAACCGCGGTCGCCAGCAGAGCCAGGATCAGCCCCGTATAGATCGGATGGCGCACGATGCCGTAGGGGCCCGTGTCGACAATGCGATGGTCTTCCTTGCGGGTAATCTCGCTCGACCACAGCCGCCCCAGATAGATGCGCGCCCACCAGGTAAACGCGAGTCCCGCCACCATCACGGCCGCGAGCACGTAGGCGCCGCCATAGCTGACCGGCCAGATCGGTTTCTCGCCCAACACCTGCGCCGTCAACGGGACAAGCAGGATGCCCCCGGCGATCATGGCGGCGCGGTAGGTCCAGGTGTCGAGCGAGCCGATCCGCTTCTGCGTGCGGCCGGACCAGAACGATGCCGCCACCCAGCTGCAAAGCCAGACAACCCAGATGAGCTCGAGTATGGCGCTCTGACGACCCATGATGATCCTGATGCTTCCTGGACGGGGCGGACGGGGCGGACAATCGGTGCGCCCCGCCAACCAGCGAAGCTCCACTGGGATCCGCTTGGGACCGCCTCAATCGCCTCTCGTAATGTGGGCTCGATGGGACGCGGCGTGTAGCCGAGTTCATTCCGCGATTTTTCGCTCGACAACGCTTTGGATCGCACGGCGATGCGGATGCCTTCCACTGTGGCGGCAGGTGCCCGGCGCGTCACGTGATCGGCCAGAAATTCCATCATCGCGGCGGTCATGTGTGCAAACCCCGCAGGGACCGGAACATGGACTCCTTTGCGCCCACGGATCGTTCCCACGATGTCGAGCAGTCGTCGCAGCGAGATATGCTCGCCGCCCAGAATATAACGTTGCCCGACCTGCCCGCGCTCCATGGCGAGGCGCAGACCCATGGCGACATCGCGTACGTCGACCAGATTCAAGACGAATTCAAGGTAGACTTGCATACGCCGGCGAGCGAAATGCTGCAGCATGAGGGCCGGCGGCGTGAGATTTCCGTGGTGCGGCCCGATCGGCATGGTCGGATTGGCGATCACCACGGGAAATCCTGAGCATGCGGCCGCCACGGCGGCCTGCTCGGCGCGCATCTTCGAGCGCGTGTAGGCCCCCGGCATGTCGTCGAGCGAGGGATTGGCCCGTTCGGTAACGACTGCTCCCGGACTCGACGGACCAAACAGAATGGATTCGGTCGAGCAGTGCAGGAAGCGCGCGACGCCGCGCTTGCGCGCAGCGTCGATCACGATCTCGGTGCCACGGCAATTGACGGCATGGAAGTCGTCCTTGCGCGGCATCCACATGCCCGGCAAGCCGGCGAGGTGGAAGACCTCGTCGATATCCTCGAGGGCGTCATACACGACGGTCGGATCGAGCACCGAACCGTTGACATATTGCGTCCCTGCGGGACGTCCACACACCGGCGGGCGAAGATCGAGAATGCGCACACGGCGATCTCGTGCGAGGAGCGCGACGAGATGTTGTCCGATGAAGCCGCTGCCGCCCGTGACGAGCGTCTGCCTCACGGGTGCTGGCCCACGGAACCGTGAGGCACCTGCGGCGCCGGTTGTTGAACGATGGCCACAAGATCCGGCCTGAGCCCAAGCGAAACGTAAAGCTTCGCAAACACGAACATGGGGCTCATGAGCATGTGGATTGGATTGTCGAGGAGTGCCGGCCGGCCACCTTCGAAATAGCGATGGCCGATAACCTGCAATACCCAACCGAAGACGGAGAGCCCGATCGCAATGATCCAGACCCAGACAACACTCACATGAGCGACAATCAAGGCCGCCGCCAGGAGAAGCGGAACCGCCGTGGCGACGATGGCCAATCCGATTGTGAGATCGAGCACCATCCAGAATACGAGCGCCGGTATGACCAACAACGTTGCCGCGTTGGTGTGAACACCGAATGCGGTAACCGGCAACAAACTAAACGGAAGAAACGCCGCCACCGCCAGCATCGGATTGCCGATGACATGCATCAGGCAATTGCGCGCGTCGCGGTGATACTCTGCATACTCAAGAAGCAAGCGCCGAAAAATTTCACCCATGCTGTAATCCCCACCGAAGTGAATCGGCATGATCCAAACTGCGACCGACCCGATTGCGACGCGCTGGTATCCGCGCCCAACCGAGACGGCTTTACGATGCTGAGCTGACACCGGCGGCGACGAGACGCTTGTGCACAATCCGCCCCTTGCAGGTCCCGTTCACGGGAATCCGGCAAGGCCGATCGCCCTCGAAATCAGGAGCCGCCGCGTCATTTCCCCACCCCAGCGGATGCAAGGACACTTTGGCTTGGGATTGCCCGCAAGTCAAACATCCATCCGGCGTGCCGGAGTCCATCCGCGAGGGTCTCCTCTCGCGGCCAAACTGTATAATATTACCGAGGTTGACGCGTATATTGGCGCCCAAATGCGGGATCGTCAGACCATCCTCGGTTTAAGCCAGGTGCCCTTGAGCATGAAACTCGGCGTATCGTTTCAGCAGGTTCAGAAATACGAAAGCAGAGTGAACCGCGTGAGTGCCGCTCTGTTCGAGATTTGCAAAGCTCTGAAAGTCCCGCTGGCGAGCATGTTCGAGCGCGATCCGGCGGCGTAGCGAACTCACGCAAGCCCGCCAGTTGTTCGCATGAAAGAGGCCGCGAACTGAGGCGGGCCTGACTTCGGCTTCTGAACCAGCCGGATAACGAGCCCGTGCCGCTCCAAAGCTTGACATCGTGGCCGTCCACTAGCTGCTGAGCCTGGACCTTCGCATCCACATCGCTGGCGCATACGAACGCTCGGAAGCCAACGAAGTGTCCGTCGTCGCCGACGACGTAATCACCGATCACTTGGAGCCTGCAGGCCGGGAGATGACAGCCACTCATCGACACGCGTCGTTGTTTCCGCCTGACGGGCCTGGCGGATACGGAGCGAAGCCGGCCTGCCAAGCGCGATCGTCGATCCTGCGAATTTAGTGAGAGCCGATGGCTGCCCGCAACAGCAGGGTTATAAACCACGCCAGCGCTCCAGCCAGCACCGCGATCACGAGATCGGGAGCCTGGGATCGGGCGATCGCGCGTCGTAACTGGCGAAGAAATCCGTTCATTCCTCGCAGCTCCAAGAGACGACACCTAATCTTTCGCTTTGCGGACCTTTTCCGGATCCTTGTTGGTCTCAACCGAACTGGCCAAGCGTGCGGTCTCTTCG
>DASYDU010000140.1:0-3527 GCA_036499445.1 Lacipirellulaceae bacterium | reverse complement strand
CTGCTCCATTAATTCCTTGTAGATTTCTTTGTAGTCAGTGCCTTCGGGCACGAGTGCGAGCTGAATCGCCTCGGCTACCTGCGCCGAACCTGTCGCGTCCGCGTCGTATCTCGATTCGTCAGTCATGGGAAGGTTGCCCCGTGGTTTGCACTACAGCGACCTTATAAGCCGCCGAAGGAGATCGGCCGAAGCTGGACGAGTTTGATTCTCCGACCTTCCGACGCTTTCTAACTCTGCTTGGCCGCTTTTACAAGTACTTCGGCGCGCCGTTGAACGCGCGTCGGTTTCTACCAAAAGGTTTTTTGACACCGAACGCGCGCTAAGGCCGCTCCCTTTGCTACACTGTCCGATGGAGGGCCGGGTATGGTCGACAAGCCGATACGACGATGGTACAGGTCGCCGTGGATGATCCCGGTATGGTTCGTCCTGAATCTGTGGCTCGTGGTCATCGCTTCCGAAATAGGCGTGGCATGGTACAACAGCCGGGTGAGCCTGAGAACAGAAATGCCAGTGTCGATGCTGGTATTCCTGGCCGCATTCTTCACTTGGCTGGTTTTCGGCGCTGTCCTGGTATCCGTCCACCGATTCAGACGATTCAGCGTTCGCGAAATGTTCGTTGCCATGACAGCGGCGGCCGTATTGATCTGGTTAACAATCAAGTGCCTAACCTAGCTTCCACCGCCCATCGTCGCCCCGTTCAAACCGCCAACTCTGCTAGCTGTCCAATGGAGGGTCAGCCATGAGCGAAGACAATCGGTGAATCTCACCAAGGTTCCTTGTAATTGCTCTGATTTGGTGCGCAATCGTCGGCCGGTAGCCGCGGTCTTTCAGGTGGGCCACGATTTCAGTCGACGTGAGCGGTGGCGCTTCCTATGGGACGACAGAGTCTTGGGAGCACTCAGGGCGTCCGCTTGCCTTACTGACGCGACGGTTCGAGAATTAGAGAAAGTATTCCGTGTCGAGCTTGAAGTGGCGGATGAGGATGCGCACGGCGTGGTGAGATGCAATCCGAACGGTGTCAAAGCCGCGCGGGTTGGATTTCGGCCTCGGCGACGTTGGTACGGGGCGCCGCGGCGAATCGGCGATCGCGAACGCACCGATGTCGCCACTGCGCGGCTCGGAGGGCGCTGCGTCACTCCGACCGTGGGTTTACACCCACGGCTAAGTGATGTCGCCGCTGGGCGGCTGGGCGAGCATGAAGGGTTGCATCCGCAAGTTGCACTCGCGGGTGATCGACTGTGCAGACCAGCGCTAATTCAGCGAACGCCCCTTCAACGGCGAACAATTTGATGTGCCTCGTAGCAAGCGATCTCTTCTTTGAATTGGTTGATGAGGCGCTTGAGCGAAGTCATTGTAAGTTCGCGGACACGCTGATTGCCGTCCGGATCGTTGCGAAGTGTCGTAGCGGACTTCAAGCCGGGCGAGCTTCCCGCGTGTATTGGCCAATTCCAATTCGTTGTTCAGATTCATGAAACCAGCTCGATCATGCCTTTTGAGGCTCCGAAACGATTCGAGGCAAATATCACATTTACGAGCTCGTCGAAATCTTCCTGGCCTACAAGTGCGATCTCCAAGAAAGGCAGGCCTTGCCGGAGCTCATGTTCGGCGAGCGGGTCTTTCGCGAAGTCGGCCGCCAGCAACACGCAGCCGACGTCGTTTGGCTCCTTTATATCTGTGACGAAGCTGCCGTTGAATACGACCCGCTCGACCCCCAGCCCTCGCCGCCAAGTCGACCATCCAGCGCACTGATTCCATCTGGACGCGGCGATGTTCCGACAGTTGACCGAACCGGGCATCGATCTCGTCCAAGGTTGCCGGATGAATGCCGGGCGGCAAGCGGCCAAGTTCATCAGAGGGCGGAATCATGGAATATGAACTTATCGTCGACCAGTCCTATTTGATAGTGTTTCGCCATCGTTGCTCATGAGGCGACAAGGGAGCGCTCCGGTGCGACGTTGTTGGGAGCTTGCTTCGGCCACTTGGCCAGCGGGCCGACGAACATAAGTGGGTAGCCGGGGACGCGGGCGCAGTAGTCGCGGTAGGAGTCGCCGAGGTAGAAGGCGAGCCTCTGGTCTTTGAGGCAACTGCCGACCAGGATGTAGGCCGTCCACATTGCAGTAAGGACGGCGTGGTCGAGCGTCATGCGGGGCGTGAACCAGACGAGGCCGGCGAAGCTTAAGTAAACCGGGTGGCGGAGCCAGCGGTAGAGGCTGTGCGGGACGAACTCGCGGCGGGGCAGGCGCTCTTGGCGGAACCAGTGAAGCCATTGCGTCCAGCCGGTCTGATAGCCGAAGCCGGTGAGGCTGAGGGAATAAAAGAGGGCCAGCCAGGAACTGTAGAAGCAGGCGCGGATTGCGGTGGCGGTCCAGCCTTCAGCCTGCCAAACGACGATCGGCGAAGCTTGCCAGAAGTTGATCATCGTGAGTAATCCGATGCAAGTCGCGACGGTGAACAGGCTGCCAAACATTTCGCCTGGCAAAATCTTGGAAATGAATGTGCGGCTCCGTGGCAGAAGGAGCAGACTATGGGCGACGGCGAATTGCAAGGCAAGTAGCGCGTCGAAGAGCAGCGCGGCGTGCGACTGAACGGCGCCGCCGTCCCGGAGAAACCAGAAAAGATGCCAGACGGTGAAGGCGAAGAATGCTTGGGTGCTTAGACCAAAGAGCATTCCGAGCATGCGCGTCTGCAATCGCGGCATTGCCGTGGCGAGAGTCTTCATGGCTGCCATCCTTGGCGCAAAACTACTTCTTTGCGACGAAGCATCCATACTTCATCGCCCCGCTGCGGTAGGCGGCGAGGATCGTTTCAAAGCGGTCGAGGAACAACACGGTGTCGCGGTCAATCAACCGGGCGAGCGAGCGAACGCCGGTGCGGCGGACGCGGTTGCGACAGATTTCCCAGGTGCGGGTGACACGTTCGGTCCAATCTTCGGTAGCGACCATCGTGAGGCCGGCCGATTTCATCCAGGTCGTGTAGTCTTGCTGACTGCCGAGGGAGGGGCAGAGGAAGCCCTCACAGACATCGTAGACTTGCTGCGACTCTGCGTCGTTGAGTTTGTCGCCGGCGAGCCAGGCGCAGATGGCCATCGTGCCGCCCGGTTTGAGCCATTCGGCAGCGCGGGTGAAGAATCGCGGCTTGTCGAACAGATGCTCGGTGCATTCGACGCTCCAGACGACGTCGAACGATTCGGCGGCGAACTCAATCTGCTCGGCGTCGGCACAGAGAAACTCGGTTTGTGGACGAACGCGATGCCATTGCGACGAAAGGGCGGCCCAGCGGCGTTGAAAGGGGCTGATCGTGACGCCGACGGCTTGGCAACCGCGTGTCTTGGCCAAGTGAATCGATGAGCCGCCCATGCCGCAGCCGATATCGAGCAGCCGCCGGTCGCTGGTGATGCCGGCGAGCCCGGCGAGACGTTCGGTGAGTTGAATTTGTGCGCGGCGAGGCGACTCGTCGGCTTCCCAGAGGCCGTGATGAATGTGCGGCCCCCAGAGTAAGCGGTAGAACACGGTCGACAAATTGTAGTG
>DASYDU010000139.1:0-8584 GCA_036499445.1 Lacipirellulaceae bacterium | reverse complement strand
TAACCCGCGGCTCTCAATCGACACGTTTGAAGTCCGCGTCCAAGGCGACGAGATTCAGGTCCGACCGCGACCGGCGAGCTAGATGGCGAGACAAACAGACTGGGAGACCTCCAATTTCAAGCTCTCCCACTCTCATTGTCTCCTTGTCGTGATTTACTTTGGCGCTAATTTCACCTGAATGTTCTGGCTGACCTGTTCTTGCATAGCGCGACCAACTTCGGTGATTTCGAGCGCAGCCTGATACTTCCGATCCATGGACGCAAGCCGCCCTTGCTCGATGTCGAAAAGCACTTCGCCATCCGATTTTTGATCCTTAACTTTTGTTTGCATCGTGGAGCTGCCCTGAACGTTCATCGTGACCGACGGCAGAAACCGGGCAAACTTTTTGCCGTCGACTTCCTTCACGCCGTCATACGTGTAGCTTGTTTCGACGGAAATGCCGAGCGGAGTCTTAACGGCGGCGCTGCCGATGGACCGTTCGCCCCGTTCGGGCGCTTTTTCAGGCAGGACAAACGCCCAGTGCATAATCGCCTCTTGCAGGCCCTTAGGGGTCGCTAGGTCGCCCATCGCCGCTTGATTCGTCTTGAGCACGTCCGTTACTTCTTGAGGCACTTTGACGTCTTTGATTTCTCCGCGGGCGGTCATCGTGACCTCGAACTCACCCTGCGTCATCGCCTTGAAGAGTGGCGCGAAGGTTGCGGCTTTGCCGTCGGCCGGGCCGTCTTTGGCGGTGTCGAATTCTATCGGGACCGGATAGGAGACCTTGGACTGAATCCGGTCGAACTTGACGACGATCACCGCCTCGCCATTTTGGTCGACGCCTTGTACATCCAACGTCATGTCCATGATTTGCTGAATCGTCGAGTTCTTTTGTTCCGTGGGGCTCGTATTCATCGTTAGGCTAAAGTCCTGCGCGACATTGCAGGAAAGCTTTTCGCCGACGGCGAACTTCCAGCGCAGCGGTGAATCGGCAAGTACGTTCGAGGAGAAACCAAGCGATGCGTATAGGGCGGCTAGCAGTAGAGAGCATCGACGCGCGGTGGTCGGCGGCATGTACATGGCGGGATACCTCAAGGGGCACAGTGGCGGGAGGGAGACCAAATTATGGCCGGGCGGGTAGGTTGGCGGTAGCGGGTCAGGGATGCGAAAATTCGGCGACCGGCCAGATTCCCGGGCGCAAACAATCCCAGTCTCAAGCCCGATTTATAGGGAAATCTTTCCACCTGGTTCGAGCACGATCGGCTCGGCCGCTGTGTGTAGCCGCACACGGTCGGCCCAGGCCCGGGCGTCCTGAGCGATCGGCGGCCAGGTGTTGTAATGGCAAGGGGCAACCCGCTTCGGGTTGAGGAGCTTGATCGCGTCGATCGAGTCCTCTGGCCCCATTGTGAACAGGTCGCCGATCGGCAGCACCGCCAGATCGAGTCCACCGCTGCCGATCATTTTCATGTCAAGAAAGAGCGCCGTGTCACAGGCGAAGTACACCCTCGCATTAGCGAGCTTGAGCAGCCAGCCGCCCGGTACGCCGCCGTAGCTGCCGTCCGGCAGGCTGGAGCTGTGATGGGCAATCGTGAATTTTGCATGGCCGAATGGCCGCTGGATACTGCCGCCCGGATTCATGCCGATCACCTTATCCTCGGCCACGCCTTGCTTCTTCAGCCATTCACCGACCTCGAAATTGGCTAGCACGACCGCACCAGTTCGCTTGGCGATGGGGACCGTATCGGCAATGTGATCGTAGTGGCCGTGCGATTGCAGGATGAAGTCGGCCCGCACGCTGGCCGCCTTCACCGGCGCCACCGGCGATTCATCCAAAAACGGATCGAGCAAAATCGTCTTGCCGGGCGTCTCAATCGACCAGCAATTATGGCCGAACCAGATGATTTGCGTTGCCATATCGATTCGTCCGTTTTCCGACTCACTGCCAATTGCCGATCTTATTCTCGCCGGCCGCAATTTTAACCGATGCGGCGGCTCACCCCCAGGGGCCGCAGCGCCCTTGCGGCCGAGCCAGTTTTTGCGACGATTGGAGAGGAAAGCTATTAGCCCTTCGCCGTTAGTTGTTAGCCAACGCGCGTGAGCTAATGGCTAAGAGCGCACAGCTGACAGCTTTCTGCCATGGACATCCACAAACTCACCCGCGAACTGTACGTCAAAAACAATTCCAAGATCGTCATGTACGTCGGCGACGGCCTGGGCGGGTTGCCGCAAGAGCCGGGCGGACTCACCGAGCTCGAGACGGCCAAGACGCCGAATCTCGACGCGCTGGCAGCCCGCGGCGTCTGCGGCAGCAGCATTCCGGTCCTTCCCGGCATCGCCCCCGGCAGCGGGCCCGGCCATCTCGGGCTCTTCGGTTACGATCCGATCAAGTACCTCATCGGTCGCGGCGCGCTGGAGGCCACCGGCATCGGCTTCGAATTGCGAGAGGGCGACGTCGCGATCCGCTGCAACTTCTGCACGCTCGACGCCGGCGGCAACATCACCGATCGCCGCGCGGGCAGAATCGCTACGGAAGCGAGCGCGCCGCTCGCGATTCGCTTGCGGCATGTCAAGATTCCTGGCGTCGAAATCTTCGTCGAGCCGGTAAAGGAGCATCGCTTCGTCGTCGTGTTTCGCGGCAAGGGCCTCGGCGGCCATCTGCACGACACGGATCCGCAACGCACCGGCATTCCGCCGCTCGACCCGGTGCCGACCGATCCGGACAGTGCGAAGACGGCCGAGGTCGCCCGGGAGTTCGTCAAGCAGTCGTGTCGATTGCTCAAGGACCAGTCAAAGGCCAATGGACTGACGCTTCGTGGCGTTTCCGGCAAGCCAAATTTGCCCGGCTATGAAGAAGTCTACGGTCTCAAGGCGGCGGCGATCGCGGTCTATCCGATGTACAAGGGCCTTGCGCGGCTGGTGGGCATGGAAATCGTCGGCAATGCTCAAACGCTCGACGAGCAAATGACAGTACTCGAACAGAACTGGAGCAGGTTCGACTTCTTCTTTATTCACTTCAAATACACCGATAGCACGGGCGAGGACGGCAACTTCGCCGCCAAGGTGAAGCGAACCGAGGAGTTCGATGCCGCGGTGCCGCGGATCACCGCGCTCAAGCCGGACGTGCTGATCGTCACCGGCGATCACAGCACGCCCAGCATGCTCGCCAGCCACAGTTGGCACCCGGTGCCAACGTTGCTCGTGGCCAAAAACTGCCGCACCGACGCCTGTCAGAAGTTCGGGGAGACCGAATGCCTTCGTGGCGGTCTCGGCCAATTCGAGGCGAAGTACCTGATGTCGCTCGCGCTGGCCAATGCCGGTCGCCTCGGAAAATTTGGAGCGTAGGATTCACCACAGAGGCGCGGAGGTCACAGAGAAACTCCAGAGATTGGAAGAACTGTAGAACAGTAGAGCGGAAGAATCCATCAAGGATTCTTGTCCACTGTTCTTCTGCTCTCCTCCGCGCTCTCCGAGTCTCTGTGGTTAATTCTTAATCAGTCGCGCGTCGAGCCAGTCGGCGTGGTCCAACTCATCGCCGCGGTCGGCGTAGTCGACGACCAGTGTCATTGCATCGGCACCCGCGAGATCGACCGAAACGCTCTGCGGCGCATCCCCGCCGCGAACCACTTCGCTTGTATATGCCGGCTGCCATTTCCCGTCCCGCAGCACGTAGACGCCGAACGTAACGCTGCCGCGTTTGCCGGCCGAGTCGTCGATCGCTATGTCGGCAGCAAATCGCTTGAATTGCCGCTCGAGTTTGTACGTGAGCCGCGCAGCCGAGTGCATGCCCAGGCCCTTGGGGTACTGCTTGCCGCCGACCATGAGCGGATTACCGGACACGTTGCGGTCCCGCATGTACGGCCACTTGATGTCGAGATAGGGCACATGCCGATAGTCGGCCGGATCGAGATCGGACAAATATGTGAATCGGCCGCCGAGCGATTGGAGGGATGCGATCGCGCCCGCCGAGCCGCCGATAAGTCGCGCCCCGCCGGCCAACTCCAATGCGGTGTGATGTTCGTCGGCAAGGACACGGTTGGCGTACAGCAACGAGCCGTCGCGCATCCCGACATCGATGCTGGCTTGGGGTGGCTGGAGTTGAGTTTCTGGCGAAACCCCCGGCTTCTTTTCCCGCGCGAGAATAGCCGCCTCGACTCGCGAAATCGGCAACTTCGCGTCGCCAGCCGCCGTGACAACGGTGATCGATCCGCCTGGCAGCTCTTTGATCGCACCGGTGAGCCGGTCCTGATTCGCCAAGAGCACTTGATCCTGGCCCGCGTCCGCCGACCGAACCAGATATTCCAATCGCTGACGATCGGTCAAACTGCTTCGCTGCGCAAATACGAGTCCGCGAACCGACGACCGCGGCAGCCGCACATCACCCCAATCGTCCGTGCGAACCACGACGGCATCGCCATCGATCCGCACGGCTGCCCCGCCCGACCAATCTGCGGCGGCCACAATTCGCGAGCCGTCGGCTAGGAGCACCATCGGCTGCGAGGCGACGGCGACTGGATTGCCCCATCGCACCAGGTCGTCGGTCGCCAACTTGGGGACAGTTGAGGCCGTCGGCGCACCGCCCTCCCCCTCCGTCTGAAATACAACCTGCCCCGCCCCATCGGCAGACACCAACCGCGCGATAAACGGCTCGCCCTCAACCGGCACAACCATCGCCGCCGGCGTTACGTTTTCCGCTGCCAAAAGCGAATCACAGAGGCACAGAGGCCACTGAGCAAAGCAGAAGAGCAGCAGAACGGAAGAGCAGCAGTGAAGAATCCTTGATGAATTCTCCCGCTCAATGGAATTCCTCCGTGTGCTCTGTGTCTCTATGGCAAGAACCTTCATCGTTGAAAGATCGGCACGCAATTATTCGGCATTTGCAAGATGATGCACGCCATTGCCGCTCCATACTCTGGACAGATCGCGTCGGCCCAGGAACCATCCGGCTTCTGACGCTTCACGAGCTCATCTCGCACCGCCGGATACCAATGCTCCCACCGCTGGCCGCCCGCATGCCACATGGCCTGGACCGCATAATAATGGCCGTAAAAGAAATGCGTATCGCCATCGGCTGCTCCTGCCTGTGCCTCGCCGGGTGCAAACTGATCGAGATATCCCAACCCGCGCGCGACCTCATCTCCTTCATAAATCCCGGCGCTATAAAGCGCCACCACACCGGCAGCCGACCGCGGAAAACCGCTTGGCCCGCCTGGGAGCATATACCGAAAACCGCCATCGCCATTTTGGCTCCGCTTCACGTAGTCGACGCAGCGGTCGATCGTCTCGCGCGGCACGGTCAGGCCCGCGTTCCGCGCCGCCCGCAGCGCCATCACCTGACAAATCGTCACCGAAATATCGGCATCCTCTTTCCGAGGCTGATACCGCCATCCGCCATCCGCATTCTGCGTCCTCACGATCAGCTCAATCGCTCGCTCGAGCTTGTCCCGCAAATCGTCGCGCGGCGACATGCCATAGACTTCCGCCAAAAAAAGTGTCGCGAAGCCGTGCCCATACATGGGCCCGTGGCTCTCGGCATCCTCGACCGTGATAAAGCCGCTCTCCAGCGTGTGATCGAGCAAATAGTCAGTCGCTCGACTCACCTGTTGGCCGAAGGGTCCGCGATCGGGTGTGCTGCCGCTGGCGAGCCAGGCCATGCCCGAAAGTGCCACGACGGCGGCGTTCCGCCCGTAGCCGCCGGTCGAAAGCGAGCCATCCTCTTGCTGTCGCGACACCAGATAGGCCAGGCCGTGATCGATGGGCGTCTGGGCGGGCGTCATCATTGCCACGCCGGCCGACTCTGATCCTGCGCCCGTTGTTTCCGCCCGCGCATGCTTCGCCAACGAAGCGAGCCCGATCGCCACTGCGGCGACCACAACCGCCCATTCAACGGACCAAGAGATGCTTTTCACAACAGTCAATCGTCCCGCGCCCCTGCTGCCACGGTCAAGTCCCGCGAACCAGCCCGATTGCTGAGACGGTCGATGTCGGCGACAATATCCGGGTGATTCCCCGGTCCAGGTTTCCCACTCAGCACTTTTCCGCTCCCATGACTCATCGTTGCCTCGTCATCTCGATCGCGTTGCTTTTTCTGCCGTCTTTCGCCTTCGGGGCCGAGCCGATCATCCTCTTCAATGGCCACGACCTCACTGGCTGGACGAAGCATGGTGGCGACGCCACCTACACCGTCGAAGACGAATGCATCGTGGGCCACGCCGCCCCCAACACGTCGAATACTTTCCTCTGTACCGATCAGGACTACGGCGACTTCACGCTCGAAGCCGATTTCGCCATCTATGACCGCGACTTCAACTCCGGCATCCAGCTCCGCAGCCACGTGCGGCCGGAAAATGGCGGCGAGAAAGTTTTCGGCTACCAAGTCGAGATCGATCCCCGCGCGGATCGCAAATGGACCGGCGGACTGTACTTTGAGGGTGGCAGTCCGGAGCGGAAGGACGGCTGGCTCAACGACCTGACGAAGAATGAGGCAGCCCGCGAGGCGTTTAAGCTCGGCGAATGGAATCACTTCCGCATCGTGGCCCGAGGCCGGCACATTCAGTCCTGGCTCAATGGAGTTGCCGCCGCAGACTTCGCCGACGACGACGACAAGGCCTTCACGCCCAGCGGCTTCATCGGCCTGCAGGTCCATTCGGTCGGTAAACAGGCAGAGCCTCGCGAAGTCCGCTTCAAGAACCTCAAGCTCACGCCGCTCGACGCCGAGGCCGCGAAAGCCGACAAATAAACATGAACTGCTCGCTCCGGCGATACCCTCGTCGCCAACTCGCATCATCTTTGGCACAATGACTCTGACCAAGAGCTGGGCTGGTCCAGCCGCGAATTGCGTCCTCTAGGAGACCTTTCATGTCGATCGTCGATCGTCCGCGAATTGAATCTCCGCAACAGTCGGGCTCGAAACAGCTGCCGACGCTCCATCAGCCCCCGCGCGAATTTACGCCGATCAACTTGGTGAAGCTTTGCTACACGCTCGTCCACGCCGCCGAAGCCGTTGGCATCCGCGACTTGGCCGATGGCGAATACCGTCCAGGCGATACCACGCTAGAAGAGGGCATCGAACGCCAACTTAACTATCTTCTCGACGAAGTCGGCTGCAATCGCCCCGGCTTTCGCTTGCTCGAAATCGGCTGCGGCTATGGCCACCTTCTGCAACTTGCCAAACAGCGCGGTGCCCAAGCTGTCGGCGTCAATCTTTCGCCTGAGCAGGTCGATTATTGCAATGCCGACGGCAACAAGGTCTTTTGCTGTACGTACCGCGATCTTTTGAACGCGACCGAGTGGCACGGCCAGTTCGACGGCGTCATTGCCAACGGTTCGCTCGAACATTGGGTCCAACCCGAGGATGTCCAAGCGGGCCGCATGGATTCGATCTACAATGAGTCGTTTGCCATCGCCCACAAGGCCCTCGACCCCGCCGCGACCGACGCCCGCTACGTCACGACTGCCATCCACGTCAAACGCGAAGTGAAGCCCGAGTACCTGCTCACGCCCTGGTACCGCCAACCACGCGGCTCCGATCGCCGCCACTTTAGCCTGCTTCACCACTGGATGGGCGGCTACTACCCGGTGGACGGCCAGCTTGCAGCCTGCGCGGAGCCCTATTTCTCGCTCGAACGCGAGGTCGACGGCAGCGCAGGCTACAAAACCGCCAACGACTACCGCATGGTACGCATGATGCGAGGCTGGTACAGCAACCCAAAGATGGTCTGGCGAATTCTCCGCGCGCTCGTTCGCTACCCACGCGTCACAAGCACGATGATGGAGTGCTATTTCATTGAGAAGTCATGGGATTGGCAGTTCTGGGGCGACGACATGCCGATGAAGCTGTTGCGCCACACCTGGCGGCGAAATCCGACCCTTGGACGATCGTCGGTTTGAGCCACCACCCACCAAATATCCAAGTCTGCTGTTGCATCTGCTGGATTGCGCCGTGATATATGCTGTGTTTGGCAGCTCCACTGGGCGACGCGATTAAGAACACTGCGTTTTTCCGGCTTGATCGCGGCCCGTCCCCTATGGAACGCGGTTTGCGAGTCGTAGCGAATCTCGGCGCCGCAGCCAATGTCGCGCACCCTACCTAGTTGTCCCTGATAAATGGCTTGGCGCGGCCCGTCAGCGCGCCTCGCGTGACGCAGTCGTTTGGTGAGATAGATATGGATAACTTTCAGCTAAGTCCGACACGCAGCGCAGATGGCCGATAACCACACGGCCGATCTCGAAATCAAACGGCTCGCCCAGGCGGTGATCAGCCTCAGCCGACTCTGCGAGCAGACCTCCCAAGCCGCGAACGAAGCCCTCGCACTCCACCAGAAGCAAAACGGCAAACGCGTTCGTGCATAGCCGTCAGTCGTCGGCCGTATTGGCAAGATTGGGTCATCGCGGGTCGATGAACTTTCCATTTCGATCGGTCTGGAATTCAAACGAGTGCGACGTGCGTCGTTGCGCCGCGGCAGAATACCGCGGCAGCGGCCAACTACGCCCTTTCTCGCTATCTCGTTTACTTTATCGGCCCGTTACGAAGGCTCGACCGACACTAGCGGATACCGTCCGACGCCGCATCGTATCACCTAGACGCTGTAGAATCCGGGCCATCTTC
>DASYDU010000138.1:0-36986 GCA_036499445.1 Lacipirellulaceae bacterium | reverse complement strand
CGCATCCTGGTAGCGCTGCACCTTGATGTACATATCAACCAGCCGCTTTTGTAAAGCCTTTTCGTCCGGCAACGTGCGGACGGTTTCTTCCATCGCCTGTAGTCCTTTGCCGAAGTCTTCGGGGGACACGTTAACGTCCTCGGTCACATCGCCCCAGGCATTCGCGTACTTGACGCGGACTTCATTGTCGTCAGGCCGGATGGAAAGATAATTGCTATAGGCATCGGCCTCATCTTTGTGACGGCCACCTTCTTCCGCTTTGGCAGCTTCATCAAGGAGCGCTTTCGCGTTTCGATTGATCTGGAAATGATGGAGCCAATACACCGCCGTGGAGGTGATAACGAACCCGATGAAGAGTCCAATCAGGAGCCGGTAGTTGACGCGATATTGTTGCATGTGGATTATCCGAATGAAATTTTGCGATCAACGAGCGAAGGGCTTACCCCGTCGATCGTCTACTGATTATTTGACCCGGCCTGAGGGCGGTTGGTCAATCCAACGACGATCCCGCGAGTCAGCCGATAAGTAGTTACTGCCCTACGGAGAGGCCTGATCCTAATGTTGCCGGGTTGCCGTTACGTGCCTTGGCGGGCAGAAAGGGCCAAGCAGCCGACCGTATTTCCGCACTGTACCTGCCAACGTCATTGCAATCTGGACGGACCGATCAGTTGAATGGGAAAAGCACGTCGACCCAACAATGGGTCATTACGCCAACGGCACGACCCCCGCGGCGATCGTTTCCGCGAATCCGTCCGAAGAGTTCCGCCCGGAGCCAATTTTTATCGTATCCGGATGGGGCAGGGTGTCAACGAACCGGCGGAACTTCCCAGTTTCACATCCCCTGCAATCGTTACATTCGATCATCATTTTCGCAGCAAGCCAGCATTCGCACAGCCCAAGTCGACAGCGTTTCGTCGATTCTGTCGCAGACGGGCGAATCGATTGCTATCGCCACGCCGAGGATGACCGAGATTCCTCCTGGAAAATGCGTGCCTCGGCGTATCAAATCTTGGTCTGTCGTGGAACCAGGATCGACACTTAGCGGATGTCGAGCCAGACCGGCGCCGAGACAGCCGGATGTTCTCCTTCGCTCACGGCGTCAAGCGCCACCGGTCCGCGACCCAGCGACCCGGCCAGTACTTCAGCATCGCCTGATTCTCCTGTTACGCGGGCAACTTCGCGGCGGTTCTGCCGCACCGCGATCGAGGTTGCCCCTGGCTGTCGCACAGAAAATCGCAATTTGTCCGTGTTCGCGACCTGAGACCTTGGCGACACGGCGAACTCGATTCTATCGCCGTGGTTGTTGACAAAAATCGGCAGGATAAATCGGGATTGCGTTTCGATCGAATCGGCATCGTTCGCGACAATTCGCAACTCATGGTATCCGTCAGCTAGTTTCGTGGTGTCGAGATCGAGAGTTTTGCCGGTGGGAAAACGTGCCACGAGTCGTCCATCGGTGAATAATTCCAAAGAGTCGATGCGATGCCCCGGCGCGGCGTTCACCTGCGGCTCGACGGTGAAGTTTCCTTTGACCTCGTCGCCGGCTTTTACGCCAAGCAACGTGACCTTAGACATTGCCGCCCAGGGTTGACACAGCGGATCGCCGACAATCAGCAGTTGATACGGCTGAGCAACGGATTGATAAAACGCCTCGGCGAGCGAACAGCCGCGCGCGTAGTGGATGAAGAGCGACGGGAGAGGGAATTTGGCCTGCAGCGCGAGCGGCTCGAAGACCGTCCCGCTCGCGCCGGCCGCGCCGTGTCGCAGGAACTCGGTCAGCGGCGTCTGTCCGGCATTGACGGTGAGTGCTCCGCCCAGACTCGTCAAATTGTCGCAGATCGCGCCGGGCACCATTCTCGACTTGGAGGCTCCGAAATCGAAATCGGACGCGCCCGTCATAATGCCGGCAACGGTATTGGCCTTCTGCGGGATGATTCCTTGCTCGACCCGCGCCGTCACACCGAGCGATTTCAGTTGCTCGACGACGCCCGCATAACAATCGTGGCGTGTGACGGAGCGAATATCTTTGTTTTGCATGAAGTAAATGGTGCCAGGCGGCCGGGTGCCATCGGCCGCGACCGCGCGCTTTAGATAGGAGATGATCTCGGCTTCGGTATTACCGCGGCCCGCCGTCACGCCCAACATCGCCGAAAGCAAATAATTTTGACCCAGCTTGGGATCGTCGGTCTGCTTGCCGTCATGGGCCCACAGAAGGCGCGAATGAAAGGCGCGCGACGGCACATTTCCAATTTTTTGGCAGCGGACGTCATTTCCGGCGGCATCGGGCGCCAAGTACCAATTGACGATCGGCAACACCAGGGCCGGATTCGTTTCATTGATGTAATGCCAGAGATAGGTGGCTCCGTTGAGTGAACAAAATGGCCTGAACTGGGGAGAGAAGTCTTCCTTGGGGAACATCGCCTTCAGGCCGATTCGCCAGGGAAAATCGCAAGAGTAGACGACGTAATCGATTTGCGCGCCGAGCTGGCGGTCCTTGATTGCCGCAAGCGCCGGTGTCAGTATTTGCTGACTAAAACGAACGGCGCCGCATTCATCGAGCGGACCTTGCCAATCCAGGTAAACGACATTCGATGCAGGGACATGCCGCAATTGAATGTAGTTGTTGGCAATGGTCATCGAAGACGAGCTGTTGACGTTCACCAGCAGCAAGACGTTTTCCGGGCCGCCGCCGGCTAAGGCGAATGTGCTGCCGGGCCCCAGGGTCAAATAGAGACAAAGCCACAGGAGCCACAAGCGTTTGGCGCGCGACGAGATTATGCGACAAGGCCAAGACAGCACACGCAGCAGCGAGTAGATAGAATCGAAGACCAGAGGTTTATTCCTAAGCCGTCGGTGCGGTTGAGCTCCTGGATTCCTCAACGAGCGGGGAAGCCAGTCGCGAGGTGGCGTCTTGTTTTGTACGTCTTCCGTCCCCGTGCGGCAACCGCATTGGGCGATTCCGTCGGCGGCAGTTCGATGCCCGATGGAAGGTTTGTATTGATACGTCGACGGGGAGCGGCAAGTTCCCCGACGACTCCCAATCACCTATCCGGCAAGTCGCGCAGCCGCGATAATGAAGGAAATCGGGCTGTCTCTCCCGATAGACGATTTTCGGCGTCAGCCATCGCCCAGTTTCATTTGACGGTGTTGCTTCGCATGAGCTCCGTTCTCGCACACGACTCTGAATTCGCGGGGCCTCCGCGTGGTACGGCGGAAGTCGTGTTTGCCGCCCAAGCGTTAACGAAGGTCTACCACATGGGCGAGGTCGACGTTCAGGCCCTCCGTGGCGTCGATGTCGAGCTCTATGCGGGCGAGTTTGTGGTGCTGCTGGGCCCTTCAGGCAGCGGTAAAAGTACGCTGCTCAATATCCTGGGCGGACTGGATGTCCCGACGAGCGGTCAGGTGTTCTATCGCGGCGCGCCGCTGACCGAATTCGACGACGGCGCGCTAACCCGCTACCGCCGCGAAAACGTCGGCTTTGTCTTCCAGTTTTACAATTTAATCCCGAGTCTGACAGCCCGCGAAAACGTGGCCCTGGTGACAGACATCGCGCGCAATCCGATGAAGCCGGCCGATGCACTGGCGCTGGTCGAGCTGACCGAACGTCAGGATCATTTTCCGTCGCAGCTTTCCGGCGGCGAGCAGCAGCGCGTGGCGATTGCCCGCGCGGTCGCCAAAAACCCGGCCGTGCTGCTCTGCGACGAACCGACTGGCGCGCTCGATGTACACACCGGCATCCTGGTGCTCGAAGCGATTTCGCGGATCAACACCGAATTGGGTACGACGACGGCAGTAATTACGCACAACGCGGTAATCGCCGAGATGGCGGACCGCGTGATCTCGATCTCGGACGGCAAAATCATGCACGTTGCCCGAAACATTCATAAGCGCCCCGCCAACGAACTCACGTGGTAAAAAAAGCGACGCTGGAAATCCATGATTAGCGCTCTGGACCGCAAACTGCTCCGCGACCTGTCGCAGATGAAGGGCCAGGCCTTTGCGATCGCGATCGTGATTTCGGCCGGCGTCGCCACGTTCGTAAATTCGCGAACCATTCTCCATTCCTTGGAGATCACGCGGGCGACCTTCTACGAGCGGCAACACTTTGCCGATTTGTTTGCCCGCGTCAAACGGGCGCCCGACTCGGTTACCGACTGGCTCAAGGACGTGCCGGGCGTGTCGCGAGTCGAAACGCGAATCGTCGAAAACGTCACATTGGACGTGGCTGGGTTGGAAGAGCCGGCGGTGGCCCAGCTAATTTCACTGCCGGTGGTTCGCGAGCCGGCGCTCAATCAAGTCTATTTGCGCCGCGGTCGCCAGTTGACGCCGGGTTACGACGATGAAGTTCTGGTCAGCGAGGCCTTCACGAAAGCAAACAACTTGGACGTCGGCGATTCGATTACGGCGATCATCAACGGCCGCCGCAAACAGCTCCGCATCGTCGGGATCGCCTTTTCGCCGGAATATGTGTTTCAGATCAAGCCGGGCGATCTGCTACCCGATCCGAAGCACTTCGGCATCATGTGGATGGAATACAAGGCGCTGGCCACTGCGTACGACATGTATGGCGCATTCAACGACGTGGCCTTCAGCTTGCAGCGCGACGCGGCGCCGGAGGAGGTCATCCACCGTGTCGACGGCTTGCTCGATCGCTACGGCGGGTTGGGGGCGTATGCCCGCAAGGATCAGTTATCCCATTTGCTTCTGGAGAGCGATATTCAATCGCTCAAAACGGCCGGCCTGATCGCGCCGACGATTTTTCTCGCGGTCGCGGCGTTCCTGCTCAACGTGGTGCTCACGCGGCTCACGAGCTTGCAGCGTGAGCAGATTGCGGCCCTCAAGGCCTTCGGCTATACGAATTTCCAGATCGCCTGGCACTATATGAAATTTGTACTGTTGATTGCCATCGTAGGCGGGTGCGTGGGGACGGCCGGCGGAGTTTGGCTCGCGCACGACTTTACGAAGATGTTTCTTCGCGTCTATCAATATCCGGAGTTGATTTTTCGTGTGCGGCCGAGCGTCGTGGCTCGGGGAGTGCTCATCGCCGGCGGCGCGGCACTGTTGGGTGCGATGGGGGCCATCATGCTCGCCGTGCGACTGCCGCCCGCCGAAGCGATGCGTCCGGAGCCGCCCGCGCGTTACCGGCCGACGTTGCTGGAGCGAATAGGTCTGGGCCGCTTGGTGCCCAATGTCGCGCGAATGGTGTTGCGCCAGCTCGAGCGGCATCCGGTCAAGACTTCATTCTCGCTCGTGGCCATCGCGATGGCGGTGGCGATCGTGGTCGTCGGGAATTTCATGCGCAACTCGGTCGACAAAGTGATCCAAACCAATTTCTTTGATGTGCAGCAGTACGATCTGTCGCTGGCAACTGTGGAGCCCGTTTCGATCGACGCGATCAACGAGTTGGCAAACGTCCCGGGCGTCCACGAATGCGAGCCGCGGCGGACGGTTGTGGCCCGCCTGCGCAGTGAAAATCATTCACGTCGGCTGGGCATCATCGGACTTCCCACCGACTGCCGGTTGATGCGGCTGATCAGCAAGACGGGCGAAATGGTTTCATTGCCGCCGGAAGGGCTCGTCCTCTCGCAGAAGCTGGCCCAGGTGCTGCATGTGCGAGCCGGCCAGACGATTCGTGTCGAAGCGCTGCAAGACAAACGGCCAGTGGCAGATGTGGAGATTGTCGCGCTCTTAGACGACATCGCCGGCCTCAACGCCTACATGAACCTGGAGGCGCTGAATCGTCTCATGCGCGAGGGGCCGCAGGTCTCGGGCGCGATCCTGACGACTGATCCGCTGTTTCGCCCGGCTATTTACCGGCGACTGAAGGAAACGCCGCAGATCGCTAGCGTCACGGTCAAGCAGGCTTCAGTCGACAGTTTCCGCAATACGATCGCCAAAAACATGATGCACATGAGGGCGATCAACCTGCTGTTTGCCATCATTATCGCGCTGGGTGTCGTTTATAATGGGGCGAGGATTTCGCTCTCGGAACGGAGCCGCGAGCTGGCCACGCTCCGCGTGATCGGATTTACCAAGCGCGAAATCTCGACAATTCTGCTCGGCGAAATCGGGACAATTACACTCTTGGGGATTCCGTTTGGCTTAGTGCTCGGCTATGTGTTTGCCAGAGCATTGACGTATTTTTTGGATCAGGAGGTATTCCGCTTCCCGTTTGTGATCGCGAACTCGACTTACGGGCTGGCGGCTGGGGTCGTGCTCGCCGCGTCGATCGGCTCGGCACTTTTGGTCCGCCGGCGCCTGGATGACCTCGACCTGATCGGCGTATTGAAGTCGCGCGAGTGATATGGCGACAGTTGTGTGCTCACGCAAAGTCGCAAAGGCACAAAGATCTTGGTTAAGAGTGTTCGAAGGGTGAGCACGTTGTGAGATGAAATAGCTTTCGATTTGGGAATGATTGAGAATCAGGCCTTTGCGGCTTAGCGCCTTTGCGTGAGGCTTGGTCGCGGTGTATTGATGAGAAACGTTGGTAGCAAATTATTCGTGTTTCTCGTCCTGGCGGCGATTGTCGGCGGGTTGGGATATGCGTTTTTTCCCGAGCCGGCCGAGGTCGACCTGGGCACGATCGAGCGCGGCACCGTCCGCGTCACGGTCGACGAAGATGGCAAGACGCGGATCCACGAGAAGTACGTCGTCTCGGCGCCGCTTGTGGGCCGACTCTTGCGGATCAACATGGATGCGGGCGATCCGGTCATCGCGAGTAAGACGCTACTCGCCACGATCGAACCGCGCGACCCCGATTTGCTCGACGCGCGTGCGGTCGCGCAGGCGGAAGCACGAGTCAAAGGCGCCGAGGCTTCGCTCAAAAAGATTGAACCGGAGCTCGAGATGGTGCGGGCGGCGCAGGCCTATGCGGAGGCGGAAGTCACCCGTGCCCGCAAGGCTTCGAGCGGCGACGCGATCTCCCGGGCTGAGCTGGAAAACGCCGAGATGCTATTCCGTCAAAAGAGCGAGGAATTGCGCTCGACGCGGATCGCCGAGGATATAGCCCGGTTTGAATTGGAGCAGGCTGAGGCCGCTTTGCTCCGCACGCGACCGCACGCCGACGAAATGCCGCTTCCGGCCGTATCGACGGCGGCTGCCAATCCGTCGTCAGATGATCTTGCGCCCGCTGACCCTGTGCCGCCCGAACCGACCGATGGCGGCAAATTCACTTCCAATGGAAACGGCGGCTGGAACTTCACGATCTTTTCGCCGATCACAGGTCGAGTGCTCCGCGTGTTGCAGGAGAGCGCCGCAGTGGTGAGCGCGGGAACGCCGCTGGTGGAGCTCGGCGACCCGGCCGACCTGGAGGCTGTGATTGAAGTCCTCTCGCGTGACGCGGTGAAGATCCATCCAGGCGCCCAAGTTTTCTTGGAACATTGGGGCGGGGTCAAACCGCTCAACGGCCGCGTGCGCGTCGTCGAGCCATCGGGCTTCACCAAAATCTCGACTCTCGGCGTCGAGGAGCAACGGGTCAACGTGATCGTCGATCTCACGGATCCACCCGAAGCCCGTACCACGCTGGGGGACTGCTTCCGCGTCGAGGCTCGAATCGTGATTGATGAGGCCAAGGACGTGCTCAAGGTACCCACGAGCGCACTTTATCGCGTTGGCGAACGATCGGCCGTGTTTCGCGTCGTCGACCACAAGGCCCATCAGCAGCTGGTCACGCTTGGCCGGCAAAATGGGCTGGAAGCAGAGGTTGTGGAGGGTTTGGCTGAAGGGGACCAGGTGGTGCTGCACCCCAGCGATCAAGTCGAAGACGGCAAGAGCGTCCGGCAACGGTAGCTGTTGAACCGGAGTAGGCCGGTTCCAATTGGATGGATTCTGCCGGCCGTGCATATCTGTCGGTCGCGCAGGCGCTTCAGGCCGTCGAGAATTGTAGCCATCTTCTTTCTGCGGAGGCTGCCAGCGGTGGCCTAAACTTTTCCGGGTGCAATTGCGGCCCAGTTCGCCATTCGTTGGGGGCTGCTGCGATCACCCCTTCCGTACCAAACAATTCTAATTTTGTCCGCGCGTCCGTAGTGAGGTTCAAATCATGGCCCGTTCGCAGCGCCGTCAGACATACGTGGATGCCAAGGTGCAAGGCGCCTTAGCTCGCCGCATCATATTTCATTGGATGGTCTTTGTGGCGGTCTCGTGGGGAGTATCGTTCTTCTTGCAGATATTGTCGGAGCCGTTCCGCCCGGCTGCCGAAAATCTCCGCATCCTGTGGGTAACGCAAGGACCCTTGATGCTGGTGATGGTGTTTTTATTGCCGGTGTTTGTGCTCGATACGGTCAAGCTGAGCCATCGCTTTGCGGGGCCAATCATCAGCCTGCGACGGGCGATGCGCGAAGTCGCCGAAGGTCAACCGCCGCGCAAACTGCAGTTCCGCAAGAGCGACTTTTGGCATGATCTGGCCGATGACTACAACTCGCTTGTGGCTCGTTTGCCGGGCGGCGAAGAATCGAGCTCGGCAAGCGCTGAGCGCGAAACGGTTGGCAGCGCAAACTAACCGGGAACTGACCGATGATGACAACCAAGAGAAAGCCCTGCGCCTCTCGATCCGGCCGCCCGGCCCGCCTAAGCCGTGGCGTTGCCGCGACGGAGCTCGCCGTTTGTCTACCGATCATTGTGCTGTTGGTTGTGGCGACGATCGAAGCCTGTTCCATGGTCTTCTTAAAGCAATCGCTCTCCATCGCGGCCTACGAAGGAGTTCGAGCCGCGGTGGCACCCGCCGCTTCGACCGCCGCGATCAATCAAAGTTGCAGCCAAGTGCTGAAGGATCGCCGGATCGCCGGCGGCACCGTGACGATCAATCCGGGCAACGTGGCGTCACTCAAGCCGGGCAATTTTGTCGATGTGACTGTGTCGGCTCCCTGCACCGGTAATACGGTCGTGCCAAATGTCTTTTATCGCGGTAAGACAATCACTGCGACGGCCTCGATGATGATCGAGTTCTAAAGCGAAGTCGTGACCCGCGTGGCGAGGAGGCAATCATCCCGATGACAACCGGACGTGTTAACCGGACAAGCCAATGCCGCCCGGGCGCGATGCTCGTGCTGGTAGCGTTCTGCTTGCCGCTGTGTCTGATTATGGCGGCGTTTGCCGTCAATGTTGCCTGGATGCAGCTAACCCGCACCGAGCTGCGAACCGCGACGGATTCGGCGTCCCGTGCCGGCGCCCAAGAGCTGAGCCGCCAACAAAGCGCAAAAGCTGGGGTCCAAGCTGCGAAGACCGCCGCGGGCCGCAATAAGGTAGCCGGCAAACCTTTGTTGTTGGCCGATACGCAGATCGTGCTCGGGAATGCTGCGCAGACCACGACGGCCTCGCGATTCAAATTCGTTCAGGGGGGACAGCGGCTCAATGCCGTCCGCGTGACCGGGATGAAAACGAGCGGCTCGGCCGCCGGCGCCGTTTCGCTGTTAATGGGGAGCGTCTTGGGGACGAAAATATTTCAGCCGCAAGAAGTTGCCACTTCCGCGCAATTGGACCGCGATATTTGCCTCGTTCTGGACCGATCGACCTCGATGATGTTGGGCGATAGCGGTTCCACGTTTCCCAGCGGCGCGCTCTGCAATCCTCCGGACCCGACGCTGAGCCGCTGGGGAGAGCTGACGGTCGCCGTCAACGCCTTCCTCGACGAGGCCGCGAAATCCCCCGGCGACGAACAATTGGCGATGGTCAGCTATGGCAGCGACATCTCCAGTTGCGGAAACACATATAAGATCTCGCAGATCGACGTCGACCTCACCCGCAAGTACAACTTGATCCGCAACGCCGTGGCCGCGATCGGCAGCAAGCCGGTGATCGGATTTACGGCCATCTCGGCTGGCCTGGACGACGGTGTCCGCGTGCTGACCGATCCGAATGCCCGTCCTTTCGCAGCCAAAACAATGATCCTGATGACGGATGGGCTGCAAAACCAAGGCCGACCTGCGCTAGAATCGGCGCAGGATGCCGCGAAGCTCGGCATCGTGATCCACACCATCACGTTTAGTGCGGATGCCGACCAGCCGAGCATGGAGGCGGTGGCGGCCGCCACTGGCGGCAAACATTTCCACGCCCCCGATGGAAAGGCGCTAATCAAGATTCTTGAGGAAATCGCCAACACAACTCCCGTCTTGATCGTCGAGTAGTCTGAGCCGGTATTTGGTGGAATACAATATGTTTATCGCGCCCATGTCCACGTTGAACAGAGAATCGCCCGGCAACGGCGATCGTCGCGGCGCCACGGCAGTGGAATTCGCGATCGTCGCACCGATCTTCTTTTTGTTCTTGCTTGCCGCGTTCGAATTCGGCTGGCTCAACGTGCTGCGTCACACCGCCGATAACGCCGCTTACGAGGCCGCCCGCGCGGGGATGGTACCGGGCGCGACTGCCGCGGACGCGGTCGCCAAGGCAAATTCAATCTTGAAGGTTATCAAGACCCGCAACGCCACAGTCACCGTGACGCCGTCGGTGATCAACGAGGCGACCGATCAGGTGACGGTTGCAATTGAGATACCTCTCATCAGCAACGCGCTCGTGGTGCCCCGGTTCACGAAGGGCAAGTCGATTCACGCCTCTTCAACTTTGCGAACCGAGCGAGCCGACAAGGGGTAGTAAACTCGATTCTTACGAATCCGCCCAGGATAATCGCCGCAGAGAGCATCAAACCGATGCTGGCCGGCTCGGGCACGGCAGCGCCTCCTGTGGCGGTGGCTCCCATCATCGCGCCGAAGTGATTCTTCCAAACCGTGAAGTCACCTTGGTCGATCTTGCCGCTACCATTGCCGTCGGCTGCGAGATTCGTCGTCGAGCCCATCGTGTCGCGCCAGACCGAGTAGTCGGCCGCATTGACAATGCCATCGTGATTGTAGTCGCCGGGCACGCCAACAATCAGTTGCACGCTATTTGCGCCGTAGTTGAGGTACCAGTTGTAGCCTAGCGGCGCGGAAAGCGTGTCGAACTTTCCGCCGACGCCGCCGGCTGACGTAAGAATCGTAAACGCGTTGCCGACGCTGGGCGTGAAACTAGCGAGTGCGACGTGAAGCGCCCCAGCCAGAAGTGAATTGCCGGTGATCGTCAGTTGATCGTATTGCGTGCTGGCCGTGGCGCCGCCGATGTCGACGTTCAATGTCCCGTCGCTGGCCTGGGCGAAATTCCCGACGACGTTGAGCGTGCCGATGCCGCCACCCGGCGAGACGGTCCCGCTGCGATTTTCGATTTGACCGGCGATCGGGCCGCTGCCGGTGACAACCGTGCCCGAACCACGCAAAATTCCACCCCCGGTGATTTCGACGTACTGCGTGTCGAGCGTGGCGCTGTCGAGCTGGACGACGCCGTCCCCTTCGATGTTGGTGCCGGAATACGTGGTGAGCGTCATCCCGCTGTTGATTTCAACCGTCATCGTAAGTCCGCTTGTGCCAGAAACGTTCAGCTCCCATGCACTGGCGTTCGCCGCCACAAGGGCCGTCTGATTGCCACCGGAAACTTGCCGCACGTTGACAATGCCGAGAATTCCGGGCGCCGCGCTACCGCTCCAGTTTCCACCCGTCGCCCAAGTGCCGCTCGCGGCCGAAGACGACCAATTGAATTGCGACGTCACCGGATCGCTAACGTAGACACTTGGAGCCGGGCTGCCGCCCACCGCCGGATCGATCACGAGATTGCGCCCCGCAAAAACATTCATGCCGAGGATGCCGTCGACGATACTGCCAGAATGGGCCGGATTCGGAACGTCCAAAACAAGAAACGGTACGTGACTGAGCGTGATCGTGCCGCCTGGAGCTGGAATCACCAGCTGGTCGACGTAAAAACCCGGTACGTGATTGTTCGTGCCACCCGAGCCCAATACGGACACCGTAAAATCGGGCTTATCCAGCACAGGATCGAATCCAAGTCGCACCGCATTCAACTCGGATACCACCGATACGTCGGCGCCGGTATCAAGAAAGAAGTTATTGGTGCTCAGCACGTGTCCATCGTTCGTTGCATCGGCACTGACAAAGTACGCGCCAAATTTCGGGTTGAATGGATCACCGCCAGAGCGAACCGTCGGAGCCGACGGATTCGACGTGCCAGGATCACCGTTAATAATCCCGATAAAATCTGGAATATATGCCGGCGGCGAAGTGAAGGCCGATGAATCGTCAAGCGTTATCGGCACACGGCGAGTGATTCCCTGACCGCCGCTTCCTAAAGTGAGGAACTGAATCTGCGGGCTGCGGACGGTCCTTCCGCCTGTTTGAAAAATCTGCGGCTGATCGTTGCGAATGTAAGTCGCATACTGGCTAGAGAACGGAATGCCAAGCACATTCGGGAGATCGGATTCCGGCGGCAGCGTCGCGAGCGAAACACTCGATTGGCCAAGAAGCGCTGAATTGTTGAACGTGAGCGGAGCGGTCGCGGTGCGATTGGCAACGCCCGTGGCGTATATCGAGAGCGGATTGCTGACGGTCGCCAACAGATTGCCGGTAGCACCCCCTATTTGCACCACGCCAGTTCCGTGGCGACCTGCTCCAGCCATGTTGAACGCGGCATCGCTGGAATTCGTCAACAATGAAATCGCCGCGCCAGTATCGAGTAGCGCCAAGTCATAGTGAGCCGTTCCGCCTACGCCCAATTGGCTGCCGACCACGGATGTCTCATAGTCGGCAATCGGATAGTCATCGTCGCTATCTGGCTTGAAACTATTGGTCAGGCTGATCCCGGTGAGCGGAAAGAAGCCGCTGATTGGAACGCCCGTCGCGCCAGCAAAGTTCGGCCCGCCGAGCGCGCACGAGAGCACGATCAATATGCACGCTTTTGCCAACCGTCGATCGATCATCGCCTCTCCCCTACCCACTTCAGCGTAGGCGACCTGGCAAATCGGGTCAAGAAAACCAGCTTCAGGCGGGGGGCGAGGACTTGCAATCGGCAACGCGGCATTACGACCGCTCGACGGCCGGTCGGCCGATGCTGTGGTAGACAAAGCCGTGCGATTGCATCATTTCCGGCTCGTAGAGATTGCGGCCGTCGAAGATTACGGCGGAGCGCATGCGGGTGGCCATTTCGGTGAACTCGGGCCGCTGATAGTCGCCCCATTCGGTCATGATCGCGAGGGCGTCGGCACCGTCGAGGGCTGCCATGAGTCGCTTGCAATACGCGAGCCGGTCGCCGTATTTGGCCTGCACATTGTCGATCGCTTCGGGGTCGTGCACGCGGCAGGCGGCGCCTTTTTCGAGGAGCCAATCGATGAGCACCAGGGCGGGCGCTTCGCGGATGTCGTCGGTCCGCGGCTTGAACGCCAAGCCCCAAATGGCGAACGTCTTGCCCGCCAATTTGCCGCCAAAATGGGCGTCGATCTTTTCGATCATGACCCGCTTCTGGGCCTCGTTGACTTCGTCGACGGCCTCGAGCATGCGCGGTGTGATGCTGTGTTCTTTGGCCATCGTCACCAAAGCTCTTACGTCCTTTGGAAAGCAACTGCCGCCGTAACCAACGCCGGGAAACAGAAACGAGAAGCCGATCCGGCTATCATGGCCGATGCCGCGACGCACATCGTTGATGTTGCCGCCCATTCGTTCGCAGAGATTGGCCATCTCGTTGATGAAGCTGATCTTCGTGGAGAGCAAGGCGTTGGCGACGTACTTGGTCATTTCCGCGCTCTCGGGCGACATCACGAGAAACGGATTCTCCGTGCGCAGAAATGGCTTGTAGAGCTCGAACAGCACGCGGGAGACTTCATAGCGCCGGACGCCGACCACAACGCGATCGGGCCGCATGAAGTCGTCGATCGCCGAGCCTTCCTTGAGAAACTCGGGATTGCTAGCCACGTCGATTTCGCGGCCGGTCTGTTCCTTGAGTCGGGCGAAGGCCTTGGCATTGGTGCCGACCGGCACCGTGCTCTTGGTGACGACGATCGCATCTTTGCGGAGATGAGGCGCGATGCCGTCGACCACGGACCAGAGAGCAGAGAGGTCGGCTGCGCCGCTGTCGCTTTGCGGAGTGCCGACCGCGAGATAGACAACCTGCGCCGGCTTGATCGCCGCGACAAGATCGGTCGTGAAATGAAGCCGATCGGCTGCCGCGTTGTGCTCGACCATCTCGGCCAGGCCGGGCTCGTAAATCGGCACCTCACCGCGATTGAGCAAGTCGATCTTCACTGGATCGATGTCGACGCAGGTGACGTCGTTGCCGCTGTCGGCAAAACAAGTGCCGGTCACGAGGCCGACATAGCCAGTGCCGATGACTGCAATTCTCATGAGGGAACCAAACGGGAGGGTGCGTTGGATGCGGAGCCTGAAACTACCATGATAATTGGAATCATGCCTGCGTCGAGCGGCGTAGAAACGCGTATGTTTCCCGCGGCGTCGACCTAAATCAAAACCTTCGGTCGAATAAGCTCATTCGCCGTGCGGAAGGCTGAATTCCGCATGCACCGGGATTTTTAGACCTTCGCTGCCTTGTGCCCGTGCAGTGAAGAACAAAACTTCGAGGTTTTCGATTTCGCGGGACGAAGGATTGAGGCGGGCGATGACGCCATAGTCCACCTCTTCCGATTCCTGCTCGGCATAGGGCTTTGTTTTGCTGAGGTACAAAATATCGGCGGCGGCGTCATATTCAACGGTTAAGAGCGTGACCATTCGACGACTCCTTGCGTAACGCGGCGTGCCGGGTATGCAGTCACAATCCAATGCCGAGTGATACTTGTGTGTTCCGCGCTGAGTTCATCCGCGACTACTAGTATCTTGCCTTTCAATAGATCGTCAAACCACCGCGAAAATAATCGCGTCCCCGGGAATCGAAGGTCGCTCCGCACCTGATCGGGATCGCGAATCGCCTCACCTATCATGCCTACGAATCCTGTCGGAAGCTCTGGATGCCGTGACACGATAAGAGCTTCATCGAGAATCCCCGCTAGGAACGATTGGCGTGGCGCCCGGCGGCGGCGTGCCTTTGCCGGACTGGACGTATTGGCTGCGGCTGCGGGCGTAGTCGTCGGGCGTCGGTAGCTCGGGCGGTTCGTGGGCGGCGTTTTGTGCCGCGTCAAATAGTTTTTTCAAAAATGGCCGGCACCAACCGCAGCCGGTGCCTGCGCCCTGGCAAGCCGCCAATTGGGCGACGCGCTGCGGCCGCTCGACCCGCAGATAGTTGATCACCTTCCGCTGGGTGACGTGGAAACAGAGACAGAGCTCGTCATCGGGGTTCATGTAAGTGGGTGAGCTCGCGCTGGGTAAATTGGCGGAAGGGGACAGGTTGTCTTCGAAGGGGACAGGTTTTTCGTGGGTGGCCTTGGTGCTATCCGCCCTGCCCTGTTTTCGACAGGATCACAGGATTGGACCGGATCGACAGGATGGAAGAAATACGTTGTCATCACGAAGTCACTAAGGAAATGAAAACTGAATGACGAATGTTGGTGAGTTGTCCGTAGTCAGTAGTCCGTTGAAGTACGGTGGCATGACGTGTTGGCAACTTACAACTGGCCACTGACCGATTCTGTAGATCGCACGTGCGGGTCAAGTTGGCGAATTTGCCTAGGATCGATTCGCGTGGCTGAGCCGGTGAGCTACGCGAATCAACGTAGCAGAAGCGGTGGCCCAATTTCAATCAAAAAGCTGTTAGCGATTAGTTTTTAGTTGTTAGCCAAACCGACATCAGAATTTCTGACGTGAACTGCGCGCGCGGCCAAGAGTTGGGGATTGACACGCACGATTGATACGGTGATTGATCGTCGCGAATCGTCTGGCCGGCTTTGCATGCGGTCAAGGCATGGTGCGACACAACGACAGATTCGATGCCAAAAATATGCCAGGAAATCCCTAGTTTTCTATTTGGCGCGGCACTAGGATGGTGGGCTTCCCGTAGGGTCCATAATTTACCGCCTAATGAGCTGGGGGGCAGTCCGTGATGGATATTCTTTCGCGCCGCGCTTGGTTGTTGGCCATCGTAACGGCTGGGACGTGGCTGCAAGGCGCCGCGGCGCACGCCGCCGTGATCAATTGGAACACGAATTCGAGCGGCAACTTCAACGATGCAGGAAACTGGACCAGTAATACGCCGGGAACCGGTGTACCAGGGAGCCAGGACGAGGCGTCATTTGCACGAGGCAGCGCCAGGGCGTATACGGTCACATTCCCCGGAGACTTTACTTCCAATCCGACGCGGACCTACACGAACAGCCAGCTCTACGTCGGCAACAACACGGTGACGTTCGGCGAGTCGACGTCGCGCCTGCTTGGAAGGGCCAACTATACGTTGACGAATCCCACGACGGCCGTGTCGCCGAACCGGGGCATCGTCGTTGGCGAGGCGTCCACCGACACGGCGGCCACACTCATCACCGGCCTCAACACCTTGACGGCTGTAGCGGCAACGCTCGGCGACCAAGGGGTGGGAACGCTCAAGGTCATCGGGGGAACGGTGAATATTACCGACACAAGCACGCCGACCACAGAGAGTACGGGACTGATCGTCGGCAACGATGGCGTGGGCAAACTGTTTGTTTCAGACGGCGGGAAGGTGAATGTTACCGGCGCTTCGGGCGGGATGTATGTGGGCTATGACGGAGGAAATCCGAGCAGCGTGTCGATCGACGGGGCAGGTGCGCAAGTCAACGTCCAAGGGGCGGGTAGCGTCTTAGGTGTGTATGAAGGCGCCGTCGCGGTAACGAACGGAGGATTGCTGGCGACGAACGGGGATACAGTGCTCTCCGGAAGTGTCTCGGTCGACGGCGTGGGCTCGAGTTGGAACGCCAACAATATTCGTTTTGAGAGTGGTACGATCAGCATCACTGCAGGCGGGTCGGTCACGGCCGCTGGCGCGCAAGAGCTCGGCTATATTACGGTCGACGGCACGGGGTCGACGCTGAGCATCGCCAACAACACAGTGGAGTACGTGACGGTGACCAATGGAGGGCAGGTGATCGACACGTATGACAATCATCAGCGGGCCGATATCAGCGTTAGCGGCGCGGGATCGAAATGGACTTCGGGCGCGGGGGGATTTTCTATTTCATTTTTTGAGAAGTTCAGCGTGCTGAGCGGAGGCCAGTTGGTGACTCAATCGACTTACCTGGGATCCGACAGTGGAAACCATTCGAACACGGCCAAAGTCGATGGCAGCGGCTCCACATGGACCAGCCAAGACATGTACGTGGGTGATGGCGAGGAAGCGACCCTGCAAGTGATAAACGGCGGCAACGTCAGTGTGCTGAATGCGACTTTGGGCGTCAACGCTCCGGGGACCAACGACACTGACGACGAGGGAGGCATCGGTGCCATTGTCGTCGACGGGGCGAATTCGAAGTTTACTGCGACCAGCGGTATCAAAATCGGACAGTTTGGTAAGGGGACATTGACTGTCTCGGCCGGGGGAGTAGTTAGCGATGCAGATGGGTATATTGGCACAGACGTGATGTCGATCGGTAGCGCCTCGGTTGGCGGCAGCGGCTCGAAATGGACGAATAGTGGTTCGCTGCACGTGGGGCAGGCGGGCACGGGGTCACTAAACGTCATCAATGGAGGGAACGTGACGAGCGCCACCGGGTTCGTCGGAGACGCTGCGGGTGGCAGCGGCAGCGTGACGATTGACGGCGCCAACTCGAAATGGACTCTCACGGGCGACTTGCGGGTGGGCGATGCGGGCACCGCGACGCTCACGGTGAAAAATGGTGGCAGTGTGTCGACTACCGCGAATGTGATCATCGGGGCGCATGGCACGCTCGGCGGAGACAGCACGGTGACGGCGGCCATGGTGCAGAACGGAGGCATGGTGAGCCCCGGCAACTCGCCCGGTGTGTTGCACGTTCAAGGAAACTATTCGCAGACCGCCGATGGCAAATTGGAGGTCGAGCTCAACGGCACGACGCTCGGCACCGCTTATGACCAGCTCGCCGTGAGCGGGAATATGGCGCTCAATGGCGCGCTGGATATTACCTTTGGCTACACGCCGCATGCGGGCGACAGCTTCGACATTTTGGACTGGGGCACGCGAAGCGGCGCATTCGGCGTGTTTAATTTTCCGACGCTGACGGGACTACGATTCGACGTATCTCAGCTCTACACGACTGGTGTGCTGACGATATTGACGAAGCTGCCAGCCGGTGTGTTGCCCGGCGACTTCGACCAGGACGGCCATGTTACACAGACCGATTACGGATTTTGGAAGGCAGGTTTCGGAATTTCAGGCGTGGCCACACACTTGCAAGGCGATGCCAACGGAGACGGTCGCGTGGATGCGGCGGACTACACGATTTGGCGGGACGAGCTAGGGCAGACGGGTGCGACGGGTGGAAGCGGCGCGGAAGCGACCACCGCCGTTCCGGAGCCGGGGACGTTGCTACTCACAGTCATTGCTATGATCTCGATGGCGTTCGGGGTCCGCGGGCGGCGCTGCACCGATGGATTCATTGCCGGGCTCTGAGGATTCTACACCTGCTGAGTTGGAGGCTGTCTTTGATGAGCACGAGCACCCGCCACATCAGTTCGCTTGTCCTGATGGCATGGGCTTTGGCGCCAGGTGCGGCGGTAGCCGCCGTCACAAGCGTCTGGAGCGCCAACGTCGACGGCAACTTCAACGACGCCACCAAGTGGACTAACGGCGTCCCGGGGACAGGGATGGTGGACAATGCGCTGTTCAATCTGGGAATCACTGGAATCGTCACAGTAACGTTCCCCGGCGACTTGATCTTCAATCCCACGCGGACGTACATCCACGACCGGCTCGTTGTCGACAATCTAATCGACGTAACGTTCGCCAGGAATAGCTCACACCTGGTCGGGCCCGCCCACTATGAGTTGACGAATCCCACGACGGCCCCGGGGGGCGAACGCGGCATCACCGTTGGCGACAGCCCGCTAGTGGGTTTCGATAATGTAGGTCCAGAGTTGGTAACTGAGTTGGCGAGCCTCAGCGCAAAGGCGGTGACCCTTGGGAACCAGACAGGGTCCAAGGGGAACCTGTCCGTCAATGGCGGCGTGCTCAATGTCACAGGCGACAGCGCTATTGCCGGCGATAACGAACTATTGGTGGGCTATCACGGCGGTGGTGTGCTCTCTATCCAAACTGGCGGACAGGTAAACGTCACGGGGGACCACGGCGACGTTGAAATCGGCGACTCTGTCGGCAGCCTCGTCGACATTCTCGGTGCGGGGTCGGTCTTGAACGTCCAGGGCGCTCACAGCCACTTTGACGTCCACATCGGCAACGTCGAAGTGAACGGCGGGGCGCAACTGGATACGGCTAGTAGTGCGACGATCTCACCCACATCTCGCGTTCAAGTGCTCGGCACGGGTTCGACCTGGACAGCGTCCGGCGCGGGCATTTTTGTAGACGGCAACAGCTCGTCCTTGGGAGAGCTGGAGATTTTAGGCGGCACGGTGACGGCGCCGGCGGTGGGGGGCACCGGCTTTTTCAGCGTCGACGGGGCCACGGCGACGCTCAGCGCGACCACGATGAACGTGGCGAATGTGTCTCTCACGAACGGCGGACAGTTGAGTAACGTCACGGCGACGTTGGGCGGAGGTCAAGCCAGTATTACGGGGATGGGAGCGAAGTGGACGACGACTGGCGCCTTAGCGATAAGCGGTGGCCAAAAGGTGAATGTCAGCGGCGGCGGTCAGCTCGCTAGCGGCAGCGGTCTTGTTGGAAACCTGGCCGGCGGCAGCAGCACGGTCGTTGTCGACGGCGCGGGCTCGACGTGGACGCTCAGCGGCGACTTGACGGTGGGCAGCACGAGTGCCTCGACGCTCAAGGTAAGCACTGGCGGCTCGGTTTCAACATCTGGACAGGTGACAATCGGGCCCCAAGGAACGCTGGCCGGCAACGGGACAATCGTTGCCACGGCAGTGCAAAACGCGGGCGTCGTAAGTCCAGGCAATTCGCCGGGCGTGCTGCACATCAACGGAAACTATTCGCAAACCGTCACTGGCAAGCTCGGGATTGAACTCAACGGCACAATGCTCGGTGTCGATTACGATCAGCTTGCGGTAACGGGCGTCGCGGCGCTCGGCGGCGCGCTCGATGTTTCTTTGGGCTACTCCCCGCATGCGGGTGACGCCTTCGATATCCTGGACTGGGGCAGCCGGATGGGCGCTTTTGCAGCGATCCATTTGCCGTCGCCGGCCGGCTTGCGATGGAATATTTCGCAACTTTACACGACCGGAATGTTGTCATTGGTGGCAGTTCGCCCGGGAGACTTCGATGAGGACGGGTTCGTAACACTGACCGATTATGCGCTGTGGAAGGGTGGCTTCGGGACGGCGAGTGGCGCGACTCATTTGCAGGGGGACGCCAACAGCGATGGCCGCGTCGATGCGGCGGATTACACGATCTGGCGGGACGAGCTTGGGCAATCTGCTGCGGGCGCGGGTGGTTCGTCGCGCACAGGCGATGTGGAAGCTGTTCCGGAGGCGGAGACTCTAGTGCAGTTCGTCGTTGGCATGATCTCAGTGTGGACCTGCGCCCGAAGGCGCCGCTGAGCTGAGAGTTTGGTTGCCCGGCGCTGAGATTCAACGCTTGATGTGGGGGCTGTCTGTGATGAGCACGTGCGCTGGCCGCATTGGTTGGTTTGCCTTGGTGGCATGGGTACTGGCGCAAGGCGGGGCAGCCCTTGCGATTGATTGGAAAGCCAATGTCAGCGGCAATTTCAATACCGGGACCAACTGGGTTGGCGGCGTCGCGCCGACGAGCGCCGATACGGCCGCCTTTGGCGTCGGCCCGAACGCTAACTACACGGTGACGCTCAATGGGGCTGTGCAGGGCTTTCCTCCCGTGGTGCATTCAGTGGACCGATTGGTCGTGGGCGCGAACACGGTGAGTCTCGCGCGGAATAGCTTCTTGGGCCTTACGTCGCTCGCTGCGAGCAACAATACATTAACCGAATCTGGCCGTGGAATCGTAGTTGGACAGCTCGCAACCGGTACGGCAACGCTGAATACGTCGATTTCGATCACGGGCATTGCGGCCACGATTGCCGACGCGGCAGGGTCGGTTGGTACGTGGAATATGACGTCCAACGCACTAACACTGAGCGGCGCAACCAACACTTCGGCGTTGATTGTTGGCAACGACGGCGCAGGCACGCTCAATATCAGCGGCGGCGCGAGCGTAAATCTAACGGCCGCCCAGGACAGCTTAATTCTGGGGAAGAATACTGGCGCGTCGGGCACGGTTGCCGTCAGCGGCAACGGATCGCGACTGGTTGCAAGTGACGCTGCGTCGAGCATCGTCGTGGGTAATGCGAGCGTCGGTTCGCTGACTGTTTCGAATGGCGGCTTGGTCAACGAAGGCTCGGCGATGGTCGGCGCGCTGCCGGGCGGAACGGGAAGTATTAACGTGACGGGGACAGCGGCCGAATTGAACCTTGCGTCCGGTCTTCAGCTGGGCAGCAGCACCTCTCAGAACGGATTTAGCGGCTCCGGCAGTTTGGACGTTTCGGTGGCCGGTCAAGTTGCCGTTGGGGGCGATGCGGCGGTGGGAAGCGCCGGCAGCGGAGCTGTTACGGTCGCCGGCAGCGGGTCGACATGGTCGGTCGGCGGTCAATTGAAAATTCGCACCAAGGGCAGCCTGGACATAACCGGGGGCGCGCAAGTCAGCAGCGGCCGAGCGATCTTTAATGGAGACGTCAATATCGGCGACGCCGGCTCGGCTTACAGCACGAACGATTATCTCGACGTCGGGGGCCCGGATGACGAGATCAGTCGCACGTTCGGCAGCCCAGTGCCAACGCTCAATGTGACCGGCGGCGGACAGGTGAATAATCGGTTTGGACTGGTCGGCGCCTCGAGCGTCGTCACGATTGACGGCGCAGGGTCGGCTTGGAACTCGGCGGAACAATTGCTCGTCGGTCTCGGCGATGACGGTCAATTCTCTGTCACCGGGAGCGGCCACGCTACGAGCGGCTCGAGCCTTGTGGGCGTGTTGGTCAACAGCGCAGGCACGGTTTCGATCGACGGCGCCGGATCCTCCTGGAACAATTCGGGGGATGTGGCCATCGGCGTGGCGGGGACCGGGCGGCTTGCCGTGTCGCGGGGCGCTGTCGTAACGGTGGGCGGCCTGCTCTCGGTCGGTCCGCGAGGGACGATTGAAGGCAACAGCCAAATCGCCGGGGCTGTGCGCAACGAAGGCATCATTACTCCTGGACTGTCGACGAGCCTGCTGCCTACTGACGCACTCGGCACGCTGCACGTTGGCGGCGATTACACTCAAACCGCGACAGGAACTTTGCAATTGCAGATCGACTCGACCACCAGCTACGACAAGCTAGTCATCGACGGGAGTGCCAATTTGAGCGGAACGCTAAACGTATTGCTAATCCACAACTTCATCCCTACGGCCGGCGACACGTTTGACCTGCTCACCGCAACCGGCGGAATGACGGGCAGCTTTACTTTAGAATTGCCATTGCTGCTTGCCGGATTGCACGGGCCTTTTTGGAACGTGACTTACACCAATACGGACGTGATTTTGAAGCTCACCAATTCTCCGACTGGCGACTATAACCACAATGGAATTGTGGATGCGGCTGATTACGCCGTTTGGCGGGACACGCTGGGCAAATCGGGCATCAATCTTGCGGCCGACGGCGACGGCGACCACGACGTTGATATTGATGATTTCAACGTTTGGAAATCGAATTTTGGCATGCATGCTGGGAGTGGGTCGGGCACAATTGGGGCCATTCCGGAACCGGGAACGCTCGTGCTAATCCTGCTGGGCATGGTGGTGTTGGCGGCGCGAAGTGGGCGCGAGTGGTATTTCTCGAGGTGGCTTACTCCGCCGCTCCGCGAGTTGGATTGGAATCACGGTCTTCTATTCGCGAGTGCGGAGATTGGTGGAAGATGTCGCAGGTTCGCATTGATATCGCTCGTGCGCAGTGGCCGACGTATAATGAAACCAGCCTTAATCGACGATCCGCGCGAGGAGCTACCGACCATGGACACTACGATTCCAGCCCCGGCTGAATGGGTGGAAACAATTGGCGAATTGCGCTTGCCATCCAAGACCGATTTGCGGCTTCAGCAGTTGATGGATCGCAACACCGAGGGCGAGTTGTCGCTTGCGGAGCGCGAGGAGCTGGAGGCCCTGGTCGAATTGAGTGAGCGGCTATCGCTGGTGCGCGCCGAAGCGCTGCAGCTATTGGGCCGTGGACCACGATGACATCGCGGGTGGAGCTGGAGCGGCTGGCGGTAAGTCGGGCGGGCGACCGCTGCGAGTACTGCCGGATGCATCAAGGTCTGCAAGGGGCGCGATTTCATTTGGAGCACGTGATACCCAGGTCGCGCGAGGGCGCCACCGACCTTGAGAATTTGGCGTGGGCGTGTCCGGGCTGCAATCTTCGCAAGTCGGACCGGGTCGACGCGACCGACCCGGAGACCGGGGCCAACGCTCCGCTTTTCCACCCGCGGTTACAGGCGTGGCGCGAGCAATTCGCGTGGGACGATTATCAGATCGTCGGATTGACAGCTACGGGTCGGGCCACGGTTGCTGCGCTCGATTTCAATCAACCGCGCAGAATTCGGATTCGCCTCGCGGAACAGACGTTCGGATTGTTTCCGCCGGAAGCGTGACTTCAGGGCCGCGTGCGAATATTGGTGGAGGATGCATCGTCGCGGAAGTCGGTTTCGGGGACTTCTTCGCACAGCGCGCGGAGGGCGGCGGGTAGATTCAACTCGGCGAGGGTGATGAACCGGTCGTCGAGCGCGCGGCCGAAGACGAGGAAGCGGGAGCGGTGGGCGGCGATTGTTGTGATCGCGGCGTCGCGGCGTTCCGGGCTCTCGGCGTAGTAGGCCGGGTCGGCGATGCGGGCGAGCGTGTCGGCGCCGACGAGGAAGGTCGAGCTTGGTAGGATCGCCGCTTTTTCGACAAAGGTCGGAGCGCGGGTGAGAGTGACTGGGAATTCCGTAAGCTGTCGCAGGCGATCGTCGATCTCGAGGAAGTCGAGTGGCGGTTTGTCGACGTTGGTGATCGAGAGCTCGAGCGTGATGGGTTGGCCGAGGCGAGTGGCGGCGAGCTGGGCCATGCGGCGGTGGCCGGCGTGCAGCGGGTTAAACGCGCCGGGGAAAATGAGTCGCGGCGGCGGCGGGCCGACGAGAATGTGGTCGCGCTGGTTGAGCAGCAATTCAGTCCAGGCGGATGGTGCGCGTTTTTCGCGGCGGGTGATCGGTTCGCTGGGCGAGAGATTGGCGGGCCGGTCGTCGGTGACGCCGCAGGCTTCGGCGACGGCGTGAAGTGCGAGTTGCGACGCGACGGCTTCTTCTTCGGCGCGGGTGCGCTGGCCTTTGGCGAGTTCGACGGAGTAGGCGACCGTGGCGTTGGCCGATTGCCAGCCAACGTGGACGCGATGCGGGCCGTGCTTGGATCGCGTCGAAGTGAGGCTGGCCGTAACGCCGATGCCGCGGAGCGAATGCGGATCGGAGTCAGAGGCTCCTCCCGCATGTCCCGAGCTTGCCACAAGTTGCCGAGCGCGCTCGAAGGCGGCCATGGCCATGGCGCGGGCAGTGCGCTGGCTACAGGCTTGGTCGACGCTGCCGCCGAGCCAGTCTTGGAGCGCGGCGAGCGAGTATGGCACGACGGCTTCGAGCACACTGGCCGATGCGCCGGGAACGGTAAGTAAGTCGGCGATGGCCTGGCTGCCGCCGCCGGTGACGGCGATAACCAGTTGTCGGCCGGAGATGTGGATGCGTTCGATCATGGTAGGGAGGGTCGATTTAGCGCTCCGCTGCGCTGGCGCTTCGCGTCGCGGCTAACCCATTCTAATCATTGCGGCGTAACGGCTCATCGGGCGACGTTGCGTTTTTGCAACGCGGGAGCAGGTGAGCGCGTCCTTTTGTTGCCGCGATGCCACTTGGCAACGATCGGCAGCAGCTCAGGTTGACCGCATGAGCAGCATAACGCGGCGAGTTTACCGAAGATCGAGGAGCGCGGCGGGCTCTCGGTACGGAGATTGCACCGGATTCGACGGCGAAATCTTTTCTGGAAGCCAGTTGCCGTTCCATGATTGAAGTTCAAACCGTCAACGAAATTGAGGAGCTGGCCAGTTACCGGCTGCTGTGGACTTCTTGGTTTCCGCAGATGCCGCGGGCCTCGTTCTTTCACACGTTGGAATGGCTGGAAACTTACTGGGCACACTTTGGCGGCGATCAGCAGTTGCGCGCGCTCGTGGTTCGGTCGGCCGGGAGACCGATCGGCATCGTGCCGCTCTGCATTCGGACGCGGCAGCATCGATTTGGGGCGGTGCGCGTGCTTGGATATCCGCTCGACGATTGGAGTAACTGGTATGGGCCGGTCGGCTCAAATCGGGCGGCGGCGATGCTGGGGGCGATGCAATACTTGCGACACGCGGACCGAGATTGGGACGTCTTGGAACTGCGCTGGACCAGTCCGCCTTGGCGCGACGGCGCGCGGGCGGGGCGGTCGATGCGGGTGGTCGGATTGTCGACGGAACAGCAAGAGTGTCAAACTACATCGGTCGTGGATTTCGCCGGCAATTGGACAGGCTACCTGGCCGGCCGGTCGCGAAAAACTCGACATGAACTGCGGCGGGCCTTGCGTCGCGCTTTTGAGCAAGAGGACATCACTTACATTCGACATCGACCGGCGCCCGCGCGTGAAGGTGACGGCGATCCGGGTTGGGACCTGTTTGCGATGTGTCAGCAGGTAGCGCTCGCGAGCTGGCAAGGCAGCTCGACCACCGGCAACACGATCACGCACGATCGGGTGCGGCACTTTCTGCGCGATGCCCATGCCGTGGCCGCGCGGTTGGGCATGGTCGATATGAATTTGCTGCTTGTCGACGGGCGACCGGCGGCATTTATCTACAACTACCAATATCAGGGCCGGCTGACTTGTCTGCGAACGGGTTACGACGAATCGCTCGATCAGAGCGGGCTGGGCAAGGCGCTCATGCTGCGGTCGATGCAGGATAGTTTTGAGCGCGGTGATGAATCGTACGATCTTGGTCCGGGCGACTCGCGGCTCGCGCGCGAGCTGCGGACGCATACGGAGACGAGTTATCAGCTGACGCACACGCCGCTCGGGTCATGGCGATCGCAGGCGGTGCGACTTGCGCGTTGGGCAAAGCGCGGGCGGCGGACAGCGCAAAGCGAGATTCGGTCGCCGGCGTCGGCTTGAAAGATGGCACCCGGCGCGAGCACGGCACCAAGCCCTGCTATTGTGCCTGTGGCTTAGAGACTTCGGCCGCGGCCTGTTCTTTTTGGGCGGCTGCTTCGCGAGCTAGTTTGAAGCCGGGGCCCGGGGCGAAGTATTGGATGTCGTCGGAGAGATAATAAGGGCTGGGGAGCGTCTGGCCGCTGGCGTCGATCTGACAACCAGTGAGCGAGACTGCCGCGGATGGGAGTGCCAAGAGGGCTAAGTATCGGCCCCAAACCTTTGATTTCGATTTTGCCCGGTTCATCGTTCGCTCACTCCCTCGACGTGTAGCTAGCGCGAGTCCAGCGAGCTGATCCATCCGTGGACCGTGCGCTGGGACCGCCCGCCATACGGCACAACCGTTATCGTCCACTCGACCGGCAAAGTTTGACTCGACTGCGGAGAATCTCAAGAATCGCGATGGCGGTTGCCAGCGGTGACAGCCCATGCGCGGCCGCTAGCTCGTGAACTCCGCCGCAACTCACTAAATCGCCGTGGTAGCAGTGACTTGCTAGAATGAACTGGTTGGGACCGCTGCTTGAGAGTGATAACTTGTTGCTGGTCCCGATGCCAGAAGAGGCCATGGCGATGAACTCGCGAACGCTCTTATCCTTTGGCGGCCGACGATCGGCCCCACCGCGGTCGACCCTCGCGCTAGCGTTGCTGCTCGGGTTGTTCGTAGCCGCTCCGGCCCGGGCAGAATTGGGTGAGGACATTCCCAAGCCGGCGTATTATTCCGCTATCAACGAGCTCTACAACGGCGACTATCACCACGCAGAGCGCGATTTCCGCAACTTGGTCCGTGGCGCGATCAAAACGGTGAACGCCCGCTGGATCGATTCGATTTGTTATCACGCGATGCTGGGCGAGGCACTCTTTCACGAGGGCCGCAATCCAGAGGCGCTCGAGGAGTTTGACGCGGCCGCTCAAATGCTGCTCGCGTATCCGGACTGGATGTTGCGCGTCGTATTCGACGATCCGCGGGTGGACGCGAATGCGCAGCGTCGACAACCGCCGTGGGGGCAAAGTCAGCGACGATTCGTGCTGGGCGGCTTTCCGCGCGGGATGCGGATTGCAATTGGGCAATTGGACAATTCGAAGGCGTATCAGCAGGGTGGCGCGGTACTGCAGCCCCAGTATTGGCGGATCAACGCGGCCGAGATCGTACGGGCGTCGGCGCTGGCGATCCGGCGGCGGAATGAGCTATTGGGCCCGCTCGGCAAGTACGATCAGACTTCGCGGCAACTGGCCAATACTCTCTCGCGCGGAAACTTGGTCCAGGCGAATCATTGGTCGACGGCATGGGCCGAGCTGCTCAACGGCGTGGCGCAGGAAGGCGTCGGCAACGTCGATCAGGGACGAGCTCATCTAGAACATGCCGTGATTGTGGCCGGCGAATTTGATCATCCGCTCACCGGCGTCGCGCTCCTGGAACAAGGTCGGCTGGCGATGGCGGCGGGCGACAGTCGGACGGCGGCTCAGTTGCTCGTCGAGGCGAGCTACTCCGGGTTTTACTTCGAAGACTTTGATGTCGTCAGCGAGGCACTTTGGCTGGGGTTTGTGAATCACGCGGCCAGCGGCGCGACGGACCCCTATCCGCCGCTGGAAGCCGCAGTCGCATGGGCGCAGACGAATCGGGTGTGGCACCTGGCGGCGAGATTGCGGCTGGGGCAGGCGCAGATTCTAGCCCGCGGCGGGCAGCTGCAGCAGGCCGCCTCGATCGCCGACGACATGGGCAAGCGGATCGGCGACATGAAAAACGGCTTGCCGGGAATTGAATTGCTGTTCCTGCAGGCACTCGTGCATCTTGGTCAGGGTCAGTACGGGCCGGGCGGCGAGACACTGGACAAGGCGCTCGCGGAACAAGCGACGGCGTCGGTGCGAAATTTTCAAATAGCACGCGCGAGCGGACTTTACGACGCTGGCGACATATCGCCGCGTGTGGCTACCGATTTGTTCAAGTCGATGCTTGCCGAGCCGACGGCGGCGGATTGGTCGCAGCGTTCGCTTGATACGCTGGCCGTGATGCGGACGCCACATGATGATGCGTATGATCGCTGGTTTTTGGCGGCGCTCGAGCGGAAAGATTTGCCACAGGCAGTGGAGATTTCAGAGCGCGCGAAGCGGCAACGCTTCTTGTCGACGCTGCCGTTGGGTGGGCGGCTGCTCGCACTGCGAGCGATTCTCGAAGCGCCCGAAAGCGAATTGCCGACGGAAGCGGCGCTGGAGCGACAACAGCTACTGGCGAATTTTCCGGCGTACCGTGACCTGTCGGCGGCGGCGACTCAACTCTATCAGCAGCTGCGCGATGGCCCTGTAATTATGCAGGGCGGCGCGGCAGGCCAGACGCTAAACGATCAGCTTGCGGCCTGGAGCCAAAATGCGAGCGCCCGAGAAAACCTGGTGCTGGCGATGGCGCTGAGCCCGGTGCCCTCGACGATGGTCTTCCCGCCCCTGCGGACGACGGCGGAATTGCAAAAGTCGCTCGCGGCGGGCGAGGCGCTCGTCGTGTTTCACGAAGCGGGCGGAAATCTGTACGGCTTTTTGTTGAGCAAGACCGACGCGCACGTCTGGCAACTGGAAAGCGACCGGCAGGTGGAGCGAACCGTCACCGATTTGCTGCGTGCGCTGGGGAACTTTGGTCCGAATCGCGAGATGGGGGCGGTCGATCTGAAGGATAACAAGTGGCCGGAAGCCGCCGGGAAAACGTACGAAGCGGTTTTTGGTGAGGCTCGGCTCGATCTGGCGAAGACGACGTCGCTCGTGATCGTGCCCGATAGTTGGCTATGGTATCTGCCGTTCGAGGCGCTCGTGCCGCCGGGGGCGAAGACGGCGGGAGTGCTGGCCGATCGTTTTCCGATTCACTACGGACCGACGGCCTCGCTGGCGATCGGGGACGCGCGGCCATTTCGCCGGGCGAAGCATACGGGCATTGTGGCGAGCGACGTGAGCGCCGATGCGCTGAAGCCGCTGATGGATGCGGTCGAAGGTGGCCTGCAGCTTTCGCCGCCGCTGCCGCAGCCCGGTTATCTGCTGGTGCCGCTGCTCGACGAGTTGATCGTCATGGACAACGTGGAACTAGATCGCACGAACGCATACGGCTGGTCGCCTTTGCCGAAAGCCCGCGCAAAGGGCGGCGATTCGCTCTCGGCGTGGATGGAATTGCCATATGAGGGCGCGGATCGAGTGGTGTTGGCCGGTTTTCCATCGGCTGCCGAAAGTGGGCTCAAAGCTTCCCGCCGTGAAAAGGGACCGGGCGGAGCGCCGGGCAGCGAGCTGTTCCAGACAACTTGCGCCCTGATGGCAAGCGGTTCGCGGACGGTGCTTTTGACGCGGTGGCGGACCGGCGGCCAAACGAACTTGGAACTAGTTCGCGAATTTGTGCAGGAGTTGCCGAATGGCTCGGCGGCCGACGCTTGGCAGCGAAGCATTGCGGTGGGCCGCGAGCTGCCGCTCGATCCGTCGCAGGAACCGCGGCTCAAAAAGCTGGAGGACACGGCGGAGGCGCCGAAGGCGAGCCATCCGTTTTTCTGGGCGGGCTACTTGCTCGTCGATACGGGAACGCGGCCAGGCCAGGAAGCAGAAAGCGGTGCGAATTCTCCAGCAGGTGCCGCCGCGCAAAAGACGCCCCCGGGCGACAAACCGGCTGAGGCGGGAAAGGCACCTCCGGCTGGCCGTCCGCCCGTTCCGTCACAGTCGACGCCGCCAAGCAAATGAACCCTCGATAGTCGGCATTATAGTATGTTAGAATGCGATCTATGGATACCGAGCCCCATCAGATTCCGCTGTCCGCCGAGAATTGGGCGATTCTCGTCGACCTTTCCACGCGCACCGGAAAACCGCCGGAGACAGTCCTAGCCGACGCCCTGTGGAAATATGAACCATCGCAGCCTTCCCCGAATAGGAATGGCACTGACAGTGAGTCCGCGTATGATTCTCTGGCGCGGAGTGGGTTCATCGGGTGCATCAAGGGTGGCCCCCCAGACCTGAGCACGAATCCAAAGTACATGGAAGGCTTTGGTGAAAGTGATTACTGAGCCAGTACTCGTCGATACGGGGCCGATCGCAGCGATTTTCTGGTTTATCGCCGGGCGGGCGGAGAGCCATTCATATTGCTGCCCGAAGCGATTTGACGGCAAACGCCCCTGACTCAGTGGACAAATTGGGCCTTGCGGCGGAGGCCTATCTTCCGGCAGAATAAGGGGTTCCCAGCCGGCTCGGTCCGGCGGCCGTCCACGAGGGCGTGCCCTCGATAACAATGTCTGACGCTCGGCGGACGTGGCGTAGGTCCAGTGTGCGCGAGTGCGTCGGTCCCAGGTTTCCGTGAGGAGTGATTTCGTGTCTGTCCGCATTCGCATGAAAAAAATCGGTCGCTCGCACCAGTCGTTTTTTCGGATCTGTGCGATCGATAAGCGTTCGCCGCGGCATGGTCGCGTGCTCGAGTTGCTCGGCACTTACGACCCGCGCGTCAAGGATACCGACGCGCGAGCGCTCTTGGTGGCCGAGCGGGTCGACTATTGGCTGAGCGTCGGAGCCGAGCCGTCGGAGCGCGTGGCGGTGCTGATCAAGAAGTACGGCACGAACGGCACGCATGTTGCGGCGCAGAAAGCGGCGCTCGAAAAGAAGGCGCAGCCGAAGGTGGTGCCCGATCCGGGTGCGCCGGCGAGCTTGCCGATGCCGAAGCCGAAGAAGGGCGAGAAGCCTGAGGCCGCGGCGGAAGCTGAACCGGAAACAGTCGGTGCAGGCGCTGGTGTGGAAGCGGGCGGCGGAGCAGAACAGAGCGAATAGAAATCGAATTCGCGACTCACTCACGCAGCGAATATGCGTATTGACGTGCTGACCTTGTTCCCGGAGATGTTTCCAGGGTATTTGGGTCAGAGCCTGCTGAAGCGGGCGATCGACGCGGGGTTGGTCGATATCCAGATACACAACATCCGCAATTGGGCGCGCGGCAAACACGCTCAGGTCGACGACAGGCCATTTGGCGGCGGGCCGGGCATGGTGCTGCGGCCGGAGCCGGTCGTCGAGTGCGTGGAAGAGACTCAGCAACAGGCGGAGCCGGCGGGCCATCTGGTGCTTTTGACGCCGCAGGGCAGAAAACTGGATCAACGGACAGCGGAAGGGCTGGCCGGCTTCGAGCGATTGATGCTCGTTTGCGGCCGGTATGAAGGGATCGATCAGCGGGCGATCGACATCCTCGCGCCGGATGAGATTTCGATCGGCGATTTCATCCTCAATGGAGGCGAGGTCGCGGCGATGGTGGTGATCGACGCCGTGGTGCGATTAGTGCCCGGCGTGTTGGGCGACGAACAGAGCAACAAACAAGATTCATTTTCAGGCGACCCGCCGCTATTGGAGTTTCCGCAATATACGCGGCCGCGCGAGTATCGAGGGCTGGAAGTGCCCGAGGTGCTGGTGAGCGGCAACCATCCGGAGATCGCCGCGTGGCGACATCAAGAAAAACTCGAACGCACACGGCAACGCCGAAGCGACCTATTAAAAGAGACGAATTCAGCAAAAACGACGGGGCCATAGCGGCATTCAATAGAATGCCTGGAACAATTCTTCACGCAAAGACACAAAGACATGAAGCTTCGAAACTTTGCGTCTTTGCGCCTTTGCGTGAGGCCGTCCGACGTCGCAACTTAATGCCGCACGAACGACTATTGAGGTTAGGCAGAAGGATTAAAGACAATGAGCCAACAAATACTGGAATTGGTTGAAAAATCGAGTCTCAAATCGGAGATTCCTGATTTCAACATCGGCGACACGGTCGACGTTCACACGAAGATTCTGGAAGGCGACAAAGAGCGGATCCAGGTTTTTTCGGGCGTCGTGATCGCCCGCAGCGGATCGGGCAGCCGCGAGATGTTCACCGTGCGGCGAATCGTCGCCAACGAAGGCGTTGAGCGCAAGTTTCCGCTCCACTCGCCGCGGATCGCGAAGATCGAAGTCAAGCGCGGCGGCGTCGTGCGGCGAGCCAAGCTGTATTATCTTCGGGGCCGGACCGGAAAATCGACGCGGCTCAAGGAACGTCGGCGGGATGAAGCCACCGCGGAATAGTCGATTGAACAGGAGGAAACCGAGGGAGCGGAGATCGAGTCGGCACGTTTTTGCGTCTTAAGATCGCTGCTTTTTCAGTTTGCCTCTGTTAACAATCAATCGACGATGACTCTTCGCGCGTGGTTTTTGGCACTGCGGCGGCCGAAGTCGCTAGGCGAGCGAGGCGAGGACGCTGCCGGTCGGTTTCTCAAGCGCCGGGGTTACCACATTCTGGCCCGGCATCTCGACACCCGGTTGGGCGAGCTCGACATCATCGCCGTCGACGGCCGGACAGTCGTGTTCGTTGAAGTCAAGACGCGCAGCTCGACCGGCGCTGGCCATCCGGCCAACGCGATTGACGATCGCAAAGAGCAGCGGATGACACAGGCCGCGCTCGGGTATCTCAAGTCGCATGGTCTCTTGAATCACGCGGCCCGCTTCGACGTGGTCGCTGTCAACTGGCCCACCGGCGCGCGAGTGCCGACGATCGAGCATATTCAAGACGCATTCCCGGCAGTGGGCCGCGGCCAGTTTTTCAGCTAAATCGCGGGGGCTGCCCTCGTTTGGCCGCGGCGTTAGAATGAAACCGTGGGAATCGCTGAGGCGGACGATTCATCGGCGGACGAGTATTCAGGAAGCCAAGCACCAGGAGGGTCGTTGATTATGGCCAAGCATATTTTCGTTACTGGCGGCGTGGTGAGCTCGCTCGGCAAAGGGCTGACCAGTGCGTCGATCGGCATGCTGCTCGAAAAGCGCGGCCTTTCGGTGCGGATGCAAAAGCTCGATCCGTACATCAACGTCGATCCGGGCACGATGAGCCCCGATCAGCACGGCGAAGTCTACGTGCTGGATGACGGCAGCGAGACGGACCTCGATCTGGGCCATTACGAGCGATTCACGCAGGGCCCGCTCACCCGCGATTCGAATTACACAACCGGCCAAATCTATCAGTCGGTGATTAATAAAGAGCGCCGCGGCGAGTTTCTGGGCAAGACCGTTCAGGTCATTCCGCACATCACGAACGAGATTAAAGGCGTCATCGCGAAGCTGGGCGAGGATCGGTTGGGGCCGGTCGATGTAGTGATTACGGAGATCGGCGGCACGGTTGGCGACATCGAAAGCTTGCCGTTTTTGGAGGCCATTCGGCAGTTTGCGCTCGACGTCGGCAAGGAAAACTGCCTGTACATTCACCTCACGCTGGTCCCATATTTGAAGGCGGCCAAGGAGCTCAAAACGAAACCGACGCAGCACTCGGTCGGCCAGCTTCGCGAGATCGGCATCCAGCCCGATATTCTTATTTGCCGGACGGAGCACTCGCTGGCGCGCGAGGACCGGGAGAAGATCGCGCTGTTCTGCAATATGTCGATCGACGCGGTGATCGAAGAAAAGGACAAAGACTTTTCGATCTACGAAGTGCCTTTGAGCCTGGTGGAGAACAAACTCGATAAGTTGATTGCCGATCGGCTGGGGCTTAAGACGACCGAGCCCGATTTGGAGGATTGGCGCGAGCTCTTGCGGCGCTTGCGAAATCCCGAATATGAAATCAGCATCGCGCTCGTCGGCAAATACGCCGAGCACCATGATGCCTACAAATCGATTTACGAGGCGCTCGACCATGCGGGAATTGCCAATCGGGCACAGGTCCGCGTCGGTCGCATTCGCAGCGAGGACATCGAGGCAGAAGGGCCGGAGCGGCTGCTCTCGGGGTACAACGGCCTGTTGGTGCCTGGCGGGTTCGGCGAGCGAGGTATCGAAGGCAAGGTGGAGGCCATCCGCTATGCCCGCCAAAAGGGGATGCCTTTTTTAGGTATTTGCCTGGGCATGCAGTGCGCGATGATCGAATACGCGCGAAACGTCTGCAACCTGGGCGGGGCGCATTCGACGGAGTTCGACAAGCACGCCGTACATGCCGTGATTTGTCTGCTCGACGAGCAGAAGACGATCACAGAAAAAGGCGGCACGATGCGGCTGGGCGCTCAACCGACTCGACTGGAGCCGGAAAGTCTGGCGGCCCAATGTTATCGCGCGACGGAGATCTCCGAGCGGCATCGCCATCGCTACGAATTCAACAATAAGTATCGCCAGCAATTCGCCGCCCACGGGCTGAGGTTTTCGGGCACCAGCCCAGACGGTTCGCTCGTCGAAGTGATCGAGTTGCCGGAACATCCGTGGTTCTTGGCCGTGCAATTTCACCCGGAGTTCAAGTCGAAGCCGACCGCGCCGCAGCCGCTGTTTGCGGGATTCATCGGCGCGGCGGTGGCCCAAAGTGCGGGCAGTAAGGCGGCGAGGCCTCAGGTCCCGCCCGCCGAGCCGTCCTCTGGCGACGAGGCCAAAGCACCGCGGCGCTTGCCGCCGGTTGGGCAGGCCTGATTCGCTAATTCGACGTCATCAACGGGCTGCGCGCTATATGGCCGACGAAAAGAAACTCATCATCGACGAAGATTGGAAGTCGCAGGTCGAGGCCGAAAGGGAAGCGGCGAAGCAGCCGGTCAGTTCCAAACCGGCGGCTCCAGCAGCAACCGACGGCGGTGAACCGACAGACGCCGACGACTTTCCGATGCCGCCGGCGTCGCTCGAGATGCTGATCTCGACGCTGGTGACCGAGGCGATGATCGCGCTCGGTCAGATTCCGCACCCTGCGACAGGCAAGGCGGAACTTCGGCCGAATCAGGCCAAGTATCTGATCGACACAATTGCCGTGCTCAGCGAGAAGACGAAAGGCAATGTGTCGGCCGACGAGGAGCAGGCGTTTACCAACCTGCTGCACCAGCTGCGGATGGCGTTTGTCGCGCTAACCGAACGCACGACGAAGCCCGCATAAGCTTTTGGTCATTGGTGCTTGGTTATTGGTGCGTCGTGATTCCTTATGCTTAAGGTTGTCGACGAACTTCCCCGACCCCCGTATCCTGTCCCCTCTTCCCCCTCTTCAAAAACACCGTGCCCAGACGGACAGCTCCTTTGGCATCCCCAGCCGAAGGCGCTTATCAAACGCGACTTGCATTTCCCGGCCGGGTGACAACGGCCGGATAATCACGCACAACTTGTCCGAACTGGGCACGGTTGCAGAACATCAAAGTCGGGGTCTGGTCCATTTTTTGGCGATCTCGCATCGAGTTCACGCCACAATCGTCGGCCGAAAACATGGACCTGACCCCTTTGTCTTGGACTCTGCATCGCTCGCGGTTTAACTGGTCAATTGATCGAGCAGTTGCCGGAAGGCCGGCAGCTCGTCGCCGACGTAGCTTTGCCATTTCTCCGGGTGCCAGATTTCGACGCATACCGCGGCACCGACGACCATCACGGCGCTGCCCGCTTCGGCGCCCAGAAACTCGCGAAATCCTTCGGGAATCATCAGCCGGCCGCGGCCGGCCAATTGCACTTTCGTATGCCGGGTCGAGAGCAGCCGTCCGAGCCGCTGCACTTCCTCCACGCGACCTTCGAGTCGTCCGGCCTCAATTTTGCTTTCCACCAATCGAATTCCCGCGTCGAGCCGATTTTGCCAAGCAGCATTGTTCCAAAGACTCAAGCACCCCGGCCGCTCCTTCGCGAGGATGCATTCGGATTGGTCCCTAGCGATCGCTTCCGCCAGATCGGGCGGCAAGGAAAGCCGGTACCGCTCGTCGAGCGTCCGCGTCGCTTCTGCCAGGATCAGTCGAGCCATCGCCGCCAAATTGGTAAGGGGCCGAACATTGTTTGGCCATCCTCGGCAGCGACTTCCCCTCCATTGTGATGAAATGGGCAAATATCCCATATCATCACGTCATTTTGGCTTGTAATTGGGCATGTTGTCCGCAATCACAGTAGCGATTCTACTGCACTTTATTGGAGTTGCAAGTAGTTTCGGCGACGATTGCCTCTCTGACAGCCCTGCTATCACTTCAAAAAAAGGCACGATGCAGCGGCTCTGTAGAATACCCTGGGAGAGTTCTCCGAGCCTGATAAGTCGCCTCTCGGATGGGGGCAAACGTCTCTTAGCTCGCAATTCATTGATTCTTGCAACCGTCACCCGGGAAGGAAGAGTTCCCCCCTTTTTCATTCGAGGCGCTCTTCGTCCTTTTGATGGTTGTTATCGCTCGGCACGTTAATCGAGTAGCGCCCGGAAGTACTTGATATCATCCCATCTGGCGGCTCTTTGCCGTAATTCCTGTCCTCTATCAAGATTGTTTCATCCGTTCGACAAGCGCCCGCCAATTCTTGCACGACCATTGGAGCGATGGAGGCATGCTGTCCACCGGCTTTCCCGCCCTGCAAAGGTCAGCCAGGCGCTTCGCCGCTTCGGCCACGGCGCGGTTGTGCTTCTTCCGCGGGCCCTCTCTAGATTCGTCCGTATGCCCCGTCTCCAGGAACTCGATCCAGTTTTCCAGCCGATCTTTAGCTAAGATGAACACGACGCGCTCGAAGTCAACTTTGCTGACTCCGTTTCGCTGCGCCTCCTGCCAGAAATCGGCTTTCAGCGCGTCGCCGTTGTCTCGGTCACCGTCGAGGTCTGACCATACCATCAGCGTGGTTTCGGCTCCAGCTACGAGACAATTCCGCAACTCCGCGGACATCTTCGCAATCACGGTGGATCGACTCCCGCACGGAACAAGGCGGATCGTATTGCTGCCACCCCAGGGCCGCAGCCACTTCGGGTCCAGGCATTTAATCAGCTTGTTGATGAACACTTCGTCAATGCTCTGGCCCTTCGTGCCCTCGCACATGCAGACGATCCGTGTTCGGCTAGCCACTGGCCCACCCCCTTGCAATTGCCTCGCCGGCCGTCATTCCCTCAGGCACTTTCAACGGTCCGATCCGCGTGGGCGAAGTGTGATTGTCACGCCACAGATAGCGCCCGTTCGCTTCGCCGG